>CAZJJX010000006.1:0-64741 GCA_964546555.1 uncultured Candidatus Saccharibacteria bacterium | reverse complement strand
ATCTGTAGCTGTAGTAGTAGCAAGAGTAGATGTACCAGAGACTGTAAGAGTGCCTCCGATTGATTCATTACCTGTTACGGTAGAAGTACCGATTATAGAGGTATTAGCGGTAAAGTAGTTAGCAAATAAGTTATCGAAAAGACCAGTAATAGAAAAGATCCTTGTGGAAGTTGCATTCGTTAGGACCGCATTAGTTGCGGTTAAGTTATCAAAAACTGCATTAACTGCTTGCACAATTGTGGTAACCAAGCTATTAATGTATGCATTTGTTGAAGTACTGTCCCCAATATACAAAGTACCGACCGAAGCACTGTTTGCATTAAGATTAATAACAGTTCCAGTAGATACATTAAGAACACCAATAGTTCCCGTAGATACGCTTAGTATCTGTGAAAATAGATTTGTTGAAGTAGCAAAAGTAATATTTGCATTAGAAATTATTGCTCTTTCAATAGTTGTTGTTCCAGCGTTTAAATTACCAATTGTTGTACTTCCAACAGAGAAATCTCCATTAATAGTAAGATCTCCGTTTGCTGTTACGTTCCCACTTAAATCTGTTAAAAGATTCGTATTTTCAACCCATGTTGTCCCATTCCAGAAGAACATAGAACCTGTTGCTGAACCTCCGATAATTGTACCGGTTGCATTTGCCCAGAAGGTAGAAGTACCGTTGCTTACAAGAACCTGGCCATATGAACCACCTGAATTCGAACTGTCGTAGAGAGCTCCAACAATCTGCAGATTACTGATTGTTGTTGTGGCAAGGTTAGCAGAATCTGTGACAGTAATATTGTTTACAGTAAGGTTACCAGCGGTTACACCTCCATTAAAAGTGGTGGTTGCAAGTGTTGTTGTGCCGTAAACAGTAAGATTACTATTAAAAATTGCATCACCATTAAATAGGCTCGCACCATTAAGTGTAGTACTAGAAAGAGTAATATTTGAACCAGATGTAAATGAAGAAGAACCTCCACTTGAGGTTGTGTTTGCTATTGAGAAGAAGTTTCCTCCAGAATAACCATCCCTCCCATTAACACCATCCTTACCATCTCGTCCATCTTTGCCTGCCGGACCAGGAACATTAACATACCTAGTAATGTATGTGGTGGTACTTGTTGTTAAGTAAACAATAGTCGTTGGTTGGGTCGATGAACTATTGTAGGCAAAAGGAGGGTTAACCTCTGTAGAGATCGTAGATGATGAATATGAAGTATTGGCACTATTTTTTGTAACTAAACCAAGAGCATGCTTTTCATAATTACAACGATCAACATCTACAGAAGTAAATAGTGCCGATGAATCACAATAAACAGCTAGAGAAATCTTATCAAAAGCGGCAAAATTACTTTTTGGGTTTTGATTAATAAGAGAATCAGCCTTAACGTTCTGTGCTGAAATAAATAGTTGACTACCAACAAGATCTACAAAACTAGTAGAAGGAAGAGTTACCGTTGGCTTAATAAATGAGCCATAATTATTTGCGGTAGAAGTAATATACTTATTTTTTGAAAACACCGAACTAGAGATACTAGATGTAAGAGCATTAAGAGCTTCTGTAAAAGCAGTAGGAACAATTGCTACCCCTGCAGTCTCAACAACACGTACAGGACCACCAAGGAAAGAAGCGTTCGCGATAGCAACATCAGACACAGAAAGATTTACAACAAGAGCGATATTCTTTTGTGGCACTGAAGAACGAAGATCAGCAGTAAGAACCGCCGCATACACAGATGAGAGTGAGAGAGACTGTATGAGGTATACGGCTAACGCCATAGACAATGTACGAGCGATTCGATTACAAAAATCTTGCATGAATTTATATGTAAATAAGTATAGTAAAAATGCTGCTTAAGTACATACTAAACTGTGAAAAAATTGTGGATAAAGTACATTTAGAAAAACCTTATTTTAAAAAGTAATAAATACAAAATTGGCACAAAACAATACATCTAAAATATGACTAAAAATTAAATCAAAAAAGCAACAATTTTTAGAATCTACTAATGACCGATTTTTAAAATATAATTTTATTCAAAATATAAAAATAACCAAAATGAAATCAAAACAAATAGAGAACAAATTTATTGGTAATGCAAAAGCAGAAATAAAATACCAATTATATTAGAATAAACCTAATAGTTAAAATACATTGTAAATAAAATGTAAAATGGAATATTTAAAAATAATTAGAACACCCAATTTTTTGCTGCTTACCAATAAATTAGTATGATTGTAATAGAAGATAATTTAAAACTATATAGATCAATCATGATCTAAATTTGTAACCGTGACGCTTTATTATTTTAAGCTTTAGGTGACACCCTACTTACGTTTTATGCTATTACTTATTTTTTAGTTTATTATTCCGTATTTTCTAATATTTAAATATTTGTTGATTTAAAAATGTAGTATTAAATGTTCTGCATCATCTAATAGTTATTTTATCTTTAAAATCCATAAATATAATTGATGCGGAGAGACTGTATGTAATCCACCACGACAATGTAAATGTTGTATAGAGCGTTCTATTTCATATAAAGGTACACTTTATTTTTGACTATCGCCTCTTCACATTTTGAATACTGCATTTTCAAATTACTCTGCTAAACTAGTTGCTATATATCTATCTCGTAATAGTTAAATTGTATGTTTATCCATCTTCGAAACCATTCTCACTATTCCCTTCTCCGTGCTTTGCCAAAAGTTCCAGATCTTATAAAGGCAGCCAAGAATGCTTCAATGCCAGCAGTTGCGCTTACCGACTACAGCAACATGTACGGAACTATTGAGTTTTTTAGTACTTGCAAAAAAGAAGGTATTAAGCCAATTGTGGGTGCTGAATTTACAATTAAGGTTGACGACAGAAAATATCAACTTGTTCTTATTGCAAAAAATGTGGACGGTTATAAAAACTTAATGAGAATCACATCTATTGTAAACGTAGATAATCCACTTTCACCTATTCTCACAGATGAAATATTAAGCACCTATGCGTCTGGACTTATCGTGCTTTCAGGTGGACTCTGGGGTGATATAACAAATTTGCTCATGGTTGATACAACTCTTGCAGCTAAACGCTTAGACTTTTACAAAAAAAATTTTCCAGAGTCTTATTATCTTGAAATTAATCCACAAAAAAATATAGATAATGCTGATGAACTCACAAGACGAACAATTAAATTTGCACAAGAAACATCTATCCCCCTTGTTGCAACATGGAATACTCACTATCTAAACCACCACGACAAACCTGCACAAAAGATCTTATACCTGGTTAATGGCGAGGAACATTCTCTTGAAGAATATAATCACATTTTTGCAAAGGATACATTTTCATTTGAGACCGATATACCCGATCTCTTCAAAGAGGTTCCTGGAGCGCTTGAGAACACCTTAAAAATTGCAGACATATGTGATCTAGAAATTCCTTTAGGTAAGTGGGTTTTCCCTGCAATTGAATATAAAAAAAGTTACAATGAGGATCTACGTGATCTTGCTTATGCGGGACTTAGTATTCGTAAGTTAGAGCTAACAGATGCTGTAAAAGTACGTCTTGAGTATGAGTTAAAAGTTATTGCGGATAAAGGATACTCCCCTTACTTTTTGGTTGTGTACGATTTGCTTCGCTATGCCAGAGAAAATGGAATCCTGACAAATATTAGAGGTTCTGTTGCAGGATCTCTTGTAACTTATTTGCTACAAGTAACTAAATGTGACCCGATATCATACAAACTGCCCTTTGAGCGCTTCCTTAACCCCGAACGCCCTTCAGCCCCTGATATTGATATGGACTATTCTGACACCCGGCGTGACGAAGTTATTGATTATGCGCGCGGGAAATACGGGATTGATAACGTTGCACAAATTGGAACATTTGGAACAATGATGGCTCGTGGTGCAGTACGTGATGTTGCACGCGCAATGAAATATCCCTATGTTGTCGGAGACCGAATAAGTAAAATGATTCCCCCACCTAAACAAGGGTTCCCTGTTACTATTGCTGGTGCACTAGAGGAAATACCTGAATTAAAAGAGGCATACGACACAGATAGAGAGACCCAAGATATTCTCGACATGGCACAAAAAGTAGAAGGTTGTGCGAGACATATTTCTGTTCATGCCGCTGGAACAGTTATTTCACCACTACCACTTTGGGATTTTACTCCAATACAAAAAGACCCTAAGGGTGGAAAAATTATTACTCAGTATGATATGTACACCATCGAAGATGCAGGACTTCTTAAGTTTGACTTTCTGGGTATTCGAAACCTCACCATTCTTGGGGATGCAATCGCGCTTACAAAAAGTCGCTATAACATTGATGTTGATATAGAAAATATTTCACTCGAAGATGAAAAAACATTCTCCATGCTCGCACGAGGTGAGACAATGGGGCTCTTCCAATTAAATGGATCAGGTATGACACGCTTTCTAAAAGAACTCAAACCTACAACGATTTTTGATATTAATGCTATGGTAGCACTGTATCGTCCTGGACCACTTGAAATGATCCCAGAGTATATTAAGCGTAAGCAAAACCCAGAGCTAGTACACTATCTTGATCAGCGTCTTGAGCCAATTCTCGATCAATCATTTGGAGTGATTGTGTACCAGGATGACGTAATGCTTATTGCCATCCATCTTGCTGGATATTCATGGCTTGAAGCGGATAAGCTTCGAAAAGCTATGGGTAAAAAAATCCCAGCAGAAATGCAAGCTCAAAAAGAAAAGCTCATGGAAGGATTCTTAGAACATGGACTTACAGCAAAAAAAAGTCAGGAACTCTGGTCACTCATTGAGCCGTTTGCCGCGTATGGTTTTAATAAAGCTCACGCTGCTAGTTACGGACGAGTTGCTTATCAAACTGCATATATGAAAGCAAACTTCCCTGTTGCATACATGACAGCTATTCTTACTAATGAAAGTGGGGATGTTGAGAAAATTTCTGAAATTGTGTCAGAGTGTAAAAGAATGGGCATTACTGTATTGCCGCCTGACGTAAACATGAGTGAAGGTGGCTTCAGTATTGTCACAAATAATGAAGGAAAAGAAGAAATCCGTTTTGGACTTTACACAGTTAAAAATCTTGGGGTCGACATATCAGACGCAATCATCGCAGAGCGAAGAAAAGGTGGAACTTTCACTTCATTTGAAAATTTTATTAGACGAATAACTCATAAGAATCTTAATAAAAAATCTCTCGAAGCACTCACAATGTGTGGAGCCTTGGATAGTTTTGCTGAAAGAAATGAGATTCTTGCAAACCTTGAAAGCATACTTGAATTTCATAAGCATGTTGTGAAAGATAATATTTTACAGAATAGTCTATTTGACATTCCTACAGAATCTTCATTTGTTATGAAAAAAGTCGCCCCCGCTTCACAAAAACAAAGACTTCAGTGGGAAAAAGAACTTCTTGGACTCTTTGTCTCTGGTTTTCCTCTTGACCCTTGGAAAGAAAAGATACTTGCTCGTAATCTTGATATAGAAAAAATTCATTCACATGGACTCGACGGTAACGAAGTATCTATTGCTGTTATTATAGAAGCTATTAAAGTGACGATTACTAAAAAAGGAGACAAAATGGGTCTTGTGACCTTACGTGACTATACAGGATTTATCGAGGTTGCAGTATTTCCTGAGAGCTACAAACGCTATAAAGACCTACTTACCCTTGATGTTCCTTTAGTTGTTAAAGGAAAAATATCTACGCGTAACGGAGAAAAAACCCTTGCTGTAAATGAGATAAAGCGCCTTAAACAGACTCCTTAGTGCGTTCTCTTCAAAATAACTTTGTTTTATTCACTTTTAAACCTTTTTCAAGCAAAATTAGTATCAACTTACTTGCTTTTAAACAAAAAAATACTCCCTATTTTTTGGAATTTATATTTTGCAGATTGCTTCTCTTTATGTTATACTAGTACTTATGTTTCAATTGCTATCTATTGTGCAGGTTTTACTAGCGATTCTCCTAATAGTGCTTGTACTCGTTCAACGAACAAACACAGACGCTTCTGGTGCTTTTGGCGCGGACGGGGGATCTGGAGCAGCTTTTCAAAAGCGAGGTGCTGAAAAAACACTTCACACCCTTACCATTGTTATAGGTATTGCTTTTGTCTTGTCTGTCTTTGTACCAGTAATTGCTGGTCGCTAAATATTTAAGCATTTTTGCTCGTAGCACCTACCACAAAACGATAGTCCTAAGTGAAAACCCCATGGACACATCTCAATATAGAACTAAATTTGCTAGTTTCAGCAACAAGTTATCTACTATTTATAAGTCACTTTCTCCAGAAAAAGTTATTGTTTTCTGGCTTTTAGTGGCTCTTGGTGTTTGTTTCTTTTTTGCGTCATTTGTTGTGTTTAACAAGCGTTTTCTTATTACTGTTCCAACATACGGAGGAGAACTAAGAGAAGGTATTATTGGTACGCCTCGCTTTATAAACCCAGTTCTTGCAACATCTGATCCTGATGAAGACATGACGTCACTTGTTTTTGCTGGTCTTACAAAAAAGAATTCTGATGGGACCATTGTGCTTGATATGGCACGACAAATCGACAGAAGTGATGACGGTCTACGTTACACCGTTACCCTTAAGGACAAGGCACGTTTCCATGATGGTGTAAAGATTACCACCGATGATGTTATTTATACGGTGAGCCTTGTTCAAAGTCCTGTTGTAAAAAGCCCGCACCGAATCGAATGGGAGGGTGTAACTATTGAAAAGAATTCAGATAGTCAACTCACCTTTGTTCTTAAGAAACCATTTCCTCTTTTTATGGAAACACTCTCACTTGGAATACTCCCAAAACATGTTTGGAAAAACTTAACCGAAGACCAGATGAGTCTTAGTGATTTTAATATTCACGCCGTTGGTAGTGGGCCATATAAAATAGAGGACATAATAACGCAATCAGGCATCCCGACAGTATTTAAACTTCAGTCACACAAAAACTATACGCTTGGCCGACCTTACATTGAAACTATCACTATCTACACATATCAGAGTGAAAAATATCTACTGAAAGCTTTCGAAGATCATGATATAACAAGAATTCACGGAGTGTCTCCTGAGAAAATTAGTACCATCTCAGTAGCAACATCATCGATTAAAACTTCGCTACTCCCTCGAACTTTTGCCGTCTTTTTCAATCCAAATAAACTTACTCCTCTTGCTAACAAAAATGTACGAGTAGCTCTACAGATGGCCATCAATAAGCAAGCAATAGTAGATACTGTCTTACTTCATTACGGTAAAGTCATCAACACGCCTTACCCATTTGATAGCGAAGATACTGAAAATCTCTATGACCCAGTCCAAGCAAAAGAGCTACTTATCAAGTCAAAAGCGTTAAAAACTGCCTCTTCAACTCTTGAAATAACACTTGTCACTATTAATACTGATGAAATGAAAAAAGTTTCAGAAATGATTAAGGGGTACTGGGAAGCAATCGGAGTTAAGACAAACGTTGTTATCTATGATGTCTCTGACCTTAATCAAAATATTATCAAGGATAGGGATTTCCAAGCACTTCTTTTTGGTGCAATCACAGAATCCCCTTCTGATCTTTATGCATTTTGGCACTCGTCACAGCGTGCTTACCCGGGGCTTAATATTTCTAATTACGTAAGCAAAACCCTTGATGAAAATCTGGAAATTCTAAGAACAAGTATCGATGAAAATGAACGTCTAAACGCCTACAGTGCTGCAAAGGAGGAATTTAAAGAGGAGGTTCCGGGAATATTTTTATTCGCACCATCACTTATCTATATTAACAATGACAAGGTAACATCGCCTCTTCCTTTGTACAGTTACAGCAATGCTTCTCGTTTTATGCTTGTTGAAAGCTGGTATAGGTATGTTGATAATGTTTGGCCAAAAACATATTACAAACCATTATTAGAAATTTTACAAAATAGTATCCATTAACAAAATAATTTAACTTTTAACAAATATATGAAAATAAATAACACCACAACTATATACCAGGATTCTTCAGATACACAACCAACATCACAAACTCCTCAAATACCACAAGCGCAGAGTGCGTACCCAAAACGAGTACACGATCGTTCATCAAGACCAGGCGCTAGTAAGCCACGCAACAACCGCCAAAACCGTCCAGTGGTCGGACCTAAGTTTGATACAACAGTGAGTGGAAAACGAGAGACCGACCACATTCCCCCTCTTAAAGATGGCGATATTCGTGTTATTCATCTTGGCGGTGTAGAAGAGATCGGTAGAAATATGAGTATGATTGAGTACAAAGACACCATCCTCATCATAGATTGTGGGGTTCAATTCACAGAGACAAGTACCCCTGGAATTGATTTTATTTTGCCAAACACTCGCTACCTCGAGGAGCATAAGCACAAGATAAAAGGAATGCTTGTGACTCATGGTCACCTTGACCACATCGGGTCTGTACCTTATATCATGCCACGCATAAGCAACCCACAAATATACGCTCGACTATTTACGTCACTCATGATCAAGAAGCGACAGGAAGAATTCCCTCATCTTGCTCCCCTTACTATAAATGTTGTAGAGCGTGACGATACTGTCACCCTTGGAGATCTTAAAGTTCGATTCTTCGGTGTTACCCATGCTATCCCTGACTCAATGGGTATCATTATTGAGACTCCATATGGTGATATCGTCCACACAGGAGACCTTCGCCTTGAGCACAATGATGGCATACCTACAGGTGACGAAGAAGATCGTTACAAAGTATTTGAAAACAGAAAAACACTTCTTCTCATGGCGGATTCTACAAACTGTGAGAATCCTGGCTTTTCTATTTCTGATACAGTTGTTTATAAAAATATTGAAAACATCATCAGAGAAACCCCTGGTCGTCTTATCATTAGCACATTTGCATCACAAGTTGAGCGCATGCTCTTCATGCTTGAAACCGCAGAACGTTATGGTAAAAAAGTTATCGTCGAAGGTCGTAGTATGAAAACTAACGTAGAAATTGCAAAGCTTGCTGACATGCTTAAGGTAAAACCTGAGACACTTATACCTCTTGAGGACATTACTCGTTACCCTGAGAACAAACTTATTATCTTAGCGACAGGTCAACAAGGTGAAGAGTTCGCAGCACTTGGCCGTATTGCAAGTAAGACTCACAAGTTTATTCGTCTTACACCACGTGATACCATTCTTATGTCTTCATCTGTTGTACCAGGTAATGAACGTGCAGTACAGAACCTAAAAGACCGCCTATCACGTCAAGGTGCTCACCTTATCCACTATAAAACATCAGATGTACACTCATCAGGCCATGCAAACGCTGACGAGCTCATGTGGATCCATCGAAAGATCCATCCGAAGTTCTTCATTCCTGTTCATGGGTACCACTACATGCTTCGTGTTCATGCTGATCTGGAGCGAAAACTTGGTACAAGCGAAGACAATATTGTTATCCCAGATAACGGTATGGTGATCGAGATAAGAAACGAAGGTAATGCTATCGTTGCAATCAAAGAAAAAGCACCGAGCGAAATGATCGTAGTAGATGGGACTTCTGTTGGCAAAATCCAGGATGTCGTTATGCGTGACAGACAGGCGCTTGCTGAGGATGGTATGTTTGTTGTGATTGGGGTTATCGACGGCCATACTCACGCTCTTAAAAAATCACCTGACCTTATTTCGCGTGGATTCGTATACCTTAAGGAATCTCAGGACCTTCTCTATCAGACACGCCTTCTCACCAAGAAAGTTATCGATGACTCACTTGCTCGCGGCGGATACAATAACCTTGATCAAATGAAACAAGACATTGCAGAAGCAACAACAAAATTCCTTCTTCAAAAGACAGCGAAACGTCCTGTTATCATTCCGGTAATTATAAGCGTCTAAGTTTTCTATGGGTACTGTAAGCGGTGTATCATCATATGGTGACACACCGCTTATTTGTTAAAAACTCTTACCCTATCAACACAAAACGTTCTTTACTTAGCTATTTCATTGCTATACTTACATGATAGTATGCACGCAATTCTAAAACACCGCCTCCTTGTCGTCACGTATGTCATGACGTTTCTTTTTGCGCTTCATTATGCCATCCCCGTCTACGCATCGTCATCTTATCTGCATAAGTATTTCAACTCCTCCATCGTTAGCGCGATCTACATGATTGGTAGTATTCTTGCACTTTTTGCTTCAGTCAATATTGCTCGCTCAGTAAAAAAATTCCACACCTATGGCTTCACATATGCTGTGGCAATCGCAGAAATAATAGTAATTACTGCTTTTGGTTTAACGAAAATCCCATATCTCCTTCCAATCTTTTTCATTGTACATTTTGTACTTCAAGTGCTTCTTAATATTTCTCTAAACATCTTCATAGAAAATTTTACGATCCACTCAAAGGTAGGAAGTGTCCGTGGACTTTTCTTGGCAATCTTCAACCTTGCAGTACTCATTGCGCCATTTATCGGAGGCACCATACTTAAGCATTATTCATTTGGTGCACTCTACGCTGTAGCAGCCTCTATGCTCATACCCTATCTATTTTTCCTTCATAAGTATCTCCACCATATTCGTGAGCCAGCATATCACCAAATTGATCTTCTAAGTGCAGCACGCCAGGCACTCAAAAATAAAAACTTACGCGCAGCGCTGGTTGGAGAACTTGCAGTAAATGTTTTTTATGCAACAATGATTATTTACTCTCCGCTTTACCTGACATCAATTGGTATCCCGCTTACAAGCTACATGACTATCATCCTCCCTATTGCACTTATTCCACTTGTACTTCTCCCGTACGAATTAGGATATCTTGCTGATAAAAAATTTGGTGAAAAAGAAATGCTCATCATAGGCATGCTCATCCTTAGTGTGACATCGCTTCTCTTTGCTGTAATCAATACAACAACGTTATGGGTCTGGGCACTACTCCTTATAATATCGCGAATAGGAGCATCGCTTGTTGAAACAATGTCGTTTAGTTACTATTTTAAAAAAATAGGCCCAGAAGATCCATCTCTTACTGCACTATTTATTAATCTCCAAGGAATCGGAATGCTCATTGTAGGGACAGTTGGCGTGATTGTTACGCCATTTTTAAGTGATCGACCTGGACTCATGTTTATTATTCTAGGATGTGCTATAGTGTGGAGTATCTCGCACGTCCTTCCAATGAAAGACACTCGCTAAGATCTTTATACATACATTACTATGAAAGAAATCAAAGTAGAAAGCAAAGAACCAAAACGTATCAATGTATTCCTTCGTGATGAAGGCATAGGTTCTCGTAGAACAATCGATGACTATATCGCAAAAGGATACGTCACAATCAATAAAAAAGTTGCAACACTCGGAAGTAAAGTTGTACACAATGATATAGTTACTGTTAAAACCCTAGCTAAAGACCTTATCTATGCCCTCTACCATAAGCCACGTGGTGAAGTCACAGGTAAACTAGCATCACTTCCTGCTTGTGAACCACTCGGACGACTCGACAAAGAAAGTGAAGGGCTTCTCCTCTATAGTAACGATTATCGTGTCGTTGACGCCCTCCTTAACCCAAAATTTGGCCGTGAGAAGGAGTACGAAGTCCAGGTACGAGAAAAAGCAACACCTCGTGTCGTAACCCTCCTAAAAAAAGGAATCAGAACTCAGGAAGCAACCTATGCCCCAGTAAAAGCGGTTTCAATCTATAACGAAGGACATTCTCTTCGTATTATCCTTACTGAAGGCAAGAAGCACGAGATACGTCGTATGTTAAATGCACTTAACCTTACCGTTATGACACTTAAGCGTGTGCGCATTATGTCATTTGTGCTTCATGGACTTAAGTCAAAAACTGTCCATCGACTTACCCCTAAACAGGTTGATACGCTGCTTAAAGAGTGTGGACTATCTGAAAACTAATTCAGTATTACGTAGACCCCTTGTTTATCTGTTGTGATGTATCCTTCTTTAACCAAACGATCAAGCACATCATTAACACGAGGGTCACTCGGAAGGTGCGAGTGATGTGTGATAGCAAAGAGTACTTTAGCACGTAACTCTCTAAAGGATCCCTTATAAGCAGATTGTTTACTGTAGTGTGCGCTCTTTGCGTTATGAGAAATTCTATTTGACTTCAAGTAAGCACCAAAGTCCATGACCGCATAGTAAAAACCTCGTGCACCGATATCTTGTACTTCCTTACAAGTAACCAAGCGATCAAGCACATCATAAAGCATCCCATCGTGCACACTCTCCTCTGCTTGAAAATAATATTCAATAAGTGCAGTTCTAATATTAGTTTCCAGAAGTGGGTGATCAAATCTATTGTATGCAAATGCACAAATCGCAGAGGAGGTGTACACTCCTATCCCCGGTAACTTAAGTAGTTCATTATAGTGTTTCGGTAACGTTTTATGTTCTTTTGCAATAGCGTAGAGTGCTTTACATCTCCTTTGATAACCAAGCCCTTGCCAAAGAATTAGTAACTCTTGTAACGATGCACCTTGTAGCGCTCGAAGTGTCGGGAAGCGCTTCATCCATAGTGTATATTTTGGAAGCACACGTGCTACTTGCGTTTGCTGTAACATTATCTCACTTACAAGAATTTTGTATGCCGTGATTCGTTTTCTCCACGGCAACTCATGTCTTCCGTGTGCCTTATAGTAAGTAAGACATTCGCGTATAAATTCTTTATCGATAGCATAAGACAGTTTAGCGCTCTTCATAGCTTCATAGCTTCATAATCAGGGGTTAGTGAGAGTAATCACAAAACAGACAACATGTGAATAACTTACCCTTGTACCACTTGAGTATATCACAGTTGGTGCTACACTTATATGTAGGCAGTTGTTTCGTTATTAGCAATTTTAATAGAAGCGTTATATGAGCAATCACATAACCTAACTCTATCGCTAATACAAAAGCAAGATGCGGCTTCGAACAACTGTTTGTATAGATACTCTTAATAAGTATATATACCAACAAAGGCGGGAGCATCTAAGTTTTGTTTAAGTATTTAGACAACGCTTAAGGAGCAACTGTACGCATCAAACAAAGACGTCTCTTAGAACTTTTAGTAATAAGACACAGTAATAACCGCCATACTTACCAGAGGGGCGGTTTTTACTTTTTAAGTGTAAGAATAATCTGGTAACACCTAAGGCTGAAGCCAACAATTTCGACATAGATTAACAGATGTGCTAAGATAAAAAATGAATGCACCTTAATCGACTGAAAGGACTTAATTATGGTAAAAAATCTAGTCATTTTGCCAAAAAATGATCCAGAAAACAAGGAAATTGATCTTACTTTCAAAAAAAGATCTTTGATTCTTTCTATCTAATTTGTGGATACACTCCAGTACCTGAAATCACTCAAGCACTATCTTCTTCTGTTTTTGGTTTCAATTAAAAAAAATACGAAATAAAAGATTGATTTTCTAAAATCTTGCTTGAATTAACCAGAAAGGAGTCTGTGATACCAAAAACTATTGTACCTGTATATGAAAATGATCCAGAAAGAAAACCACCTAGACTTGATTCATCTAATAAAACCAACGACTTCATCGCTCAACTCTCTCCTATGTGTCAACATATTCCGGAGATACATGGAGCACTTTAAAAAGGTTTTTTTAACAACATCTTGTAAATTAAGTTACATTGACTATACCTCGCTATGCGAGGTATTTTTAATTTTATTTTTAACTAAATACGTACCTTGATGCACATAAGAAATTAGAGATAGTAACGCAATAGATACATAATCAAAGCAATAATAAGTGGCAACCCTAAAATAACACTAATAAGCTTACTATCCTGTGACGTCATATGACCTCTTGATGCACTCATGCACATAGTGCCCAGCATCAACCCCTGTTGTCTTAAGTGACTGCATAAATCTCCCATCTCTACTAAGGGATGGATGC
Organism: uncultured Candidatus Saccharibacteria bacterium; assembly: GCA_964546555.1. Lineage (GTDB taxonomy): Bacteria > Patescibacteriota > Minisyncoccia > Phycocordibacterales > UBA5272 > UBA11704. The sequence goes on along the minus strand of CAZJJX010000006.1, from coordinate 50,854 downwards.
AGGTCAACATTAACAACAATATAATTATTATTATGATGCACAAGATCAATACATGCAGGTGTTGTTAGCCCAAGTGCTTGGTACACTTTTTTTGCAATAGCATGCATATTCTCACGTCTAAATTCCGGCGCTTGCAGATGTGGCTGCATACGAGAGTCTTTACCTGGAAGCGAACCTTCTTCTGGGAATGTATCCACCCACATTGGTACATATATTTTTTGTTTACGGAATTGGGGAAGTATAGCCATTGATGTCGTATGAGCTTTCTTATACGTAAGTATATGGATATCAACCCCTTCTTCGTGATACTTGCGAACGGTTGCCTCAAGGTCATGAAATATCTTAATAATTTTTGAAGAAACAGACCTGTGCGGATGAAGCGGTCTTACGAGGATCGGTGTATGGAACTTAGTCCAGACCTCTCTAAAGAGACTGTCTTTAAGTGGTTGATTAGCGCGCACAACAAGTGTATCTGGACACTGTATTTGTTGTTGTCTAAGGAGTCTGTAAAGATCTTCTCTATCAAGAGTCATAACTTCATCTTTAGAAAAAATAAGTGGTATGTTCATCCTTTTTGCAATCGCTTGATACGGCTGCCCCGTCATACGCGTTGTGTCGACGACGGTGTGTGCACGCGTATAGACCTTATGTGGATCTGTTGGAAATCCATGCACCGTCCACTGCCCTTCTTTATCAATAAGAACATCAACTGGCTCATAGCCTATCTTTGTAAGAGAAGCCAAAACATCTGCCCCATCCTGCAGTGAACGCTTAAAATTATCAGCACCACCTCGCAAAACAACAAGATCTGGTAGACTACTAGAAACTTTCATCATAAATACAGTATAGCAAGTTTTTTTGGATTATAAGAAAGAATCGTGTAGACAATCCACCTGCAAAAAAGCACCTCTGTTGAGGTGCTTTTATAATACATGAATTAGATGCCAAATCCCTTTCCGTGTCGCCCTTTCCCACCACTCTTGCCTTTTGATTCTATATTTGCCATAGTCACGAGTCGCTTATCTGCTTGAGCTTGTGTGATTACCCCTTTACTAACGAGTGCTGCGAGCTGTGTCTTCATCTGTTCGATTCTCATTGCTTTCATTTTCTCTTGTAACGTTGCTTCACTTATTCCTTTTTCCTGTGCAAGTGTTTTCAGATCTTTACCATTTGCCCAAGCATCTTTGATTTCAGATGAAGGGATGCCTAGAATTTTTGCCTGCGCTTCGAACATTGTTGCGTGACGTGTAGCTGCTTCGTCAGCATTAAGTGCTCCCATACCTATTTGTCCATAACCCATAGCAGAAGCTGATACTGCACCGAACGCAACAAACGAGAGTACCGTTAAGATTGTTTTGTTTCTAAAATTTGTTTTCATAGTGTACGAATTGTAAGTCAATAATCAATAGAAATGTAGTGTGTCAGTATATCTACAGAAGAGGTTATTTTCTGATAACGCGTATCCCAGAATCTAACCCCTCCACTCTATACTACTTCTCCTTCCGTAAATTTATTTCACAAATGAACGAGAGGGTCTTCCTGTGCCATCTTTAGCTGGAAGAACTTTGATTTTCTTTACGACAAATCTACCTTGTGTTGAAGTGCCAAGCATGACAACATCATCACCGGCAACTGGTAATCGCTTACTTACACTACTTGTAGAGAGCTCCTCAAAATCTACAACAATCTCTTCACCATTAAACAGTTTTATGGTTGCCCCTGTGTCTACAACTGAGGTAATCTCACCACGCATAATATCTAGCCCATCTGGAGATGTTCGTGGTCGAGGTCTATCATACATAGAAGACGCACGTTCAAAGCGATGCTTTTTCATATATGTATGCATATACTCATGCATCGGTGTCTTACTAACAGCATACCCAATACACAACGAACTAAGTGTAATAATAAGAAGCATAACAAGTACTGGGCGTCTAAAAGCAGTAGTGTACTGCTTTGCAACAAATTCAATAAGAACAACCAGGACGATCATTGTCAAGAAAAGAAAAACAGGTACTGCCGTAAGTGTACGAATCATTTCCCCGAAATCCTCAAGTGGCATTTCCAAATAACCATATGAAGACAAAAGAAACATCGCTAGACTCATCACAAAAATGAGCGAAAGAATAAGAAATACAAGTGAAAAAAGTACGGTACCTGAATACAGCAAAAACTTCCAGCGAGGTATCATCGAAATTTTTTCGTGCTTAACAGTATGTAAAATTTTTTCTTTTAGTGAGTTCATGATTGGTAATGATTATCTAGGAGAGATTTTTCTAGTGCAGTTTTTGCACGCTTTAGGCGTACACCAACTGTTGCAACGGGGATTCTTAATACATCTGCTATCTCCTGATAGGAAAGCTCTTCGTAATAATATAAGACGAGAACTTCACGGTATTTTGGAGATATATGAGTTAACGATTTTTCTAACTGTTCTTTGGATTCCTTGGAGAGGAAATCTATTTCTGGTGAAAAAGGAGAGAATGGATGCGGAAAAAATGTGTCAAAATCAATAAATGCAATTTTTTCTCCGGTTTTTTTCTTAAGATGATTTACACTCTCATTGTGTGCAATTCTATAGATCCAACTGTTAAATGATCGAGTCGTATCAAAGCTTGCAAGGTTTGTATATGCTTTTATAAAAACAGTTTGTACAATATCAGAGATATCCTCCTTCTCTTGGGTGAACTTTCGTATATAGCGTGCTATTTTTTGTTCATAGCGATCAATAAGTACCCCGAACAATTCCTTGTCACCCTCTATAACCAAAAGCGCAATCGATTCATCGGTTGCATCTTGGTTAGATTCTGAGACAAGGGTTTGCATGACAGGCTACATACTATAGTACAACACAGTATCAAAAATATTTCACTACAGACATCTTGTTATGATAATGCAAAAAAAAAGGGACGTATGAATCTCGGGAGGCACCACACGGTGCTTTGTTCCAAAACTCACACGCCCTAACCAACAATCATTGGCAACTGCGATATGTTGGAATTTCATTATAGCACAAGTACTATCTATTTGTCAATAGGTTTATTTGACAAATAATAATATACATGTAGAATTATCACTGGAAGTCGAGTAAAAACATTGAAAAATAAGGAGAAAACATGCTTCGTGAACTGACAATCCTTTTGGCAATTGTAGTTTGTGGTTACGGTGTCTATCGACCCATCAAAGAGCTTATCACAGATAAGTCAGCTGTATGGTGGGAGAAACTTATCTACGCACTCATATCACCGTTCTTTGGGTTCATGATGTTTATCATCTTGTATACTCCACACTAAGATAATAACAAGTACGCTATCTTTATAAGGCGCTTCTAGAAATTCTAGAAGCGCTTTACTATTTTGTAGTCACCACACACCGGTGTCCGACTCATTCCACGGAACCCGGCAACGTCACCGGATGATTGAGTTTAAGATTTAAAAAGTGGCCAAATGGCCACTTTTTAAATCTTAAACTCAATCACATCCCCGTCCTGTACAATGTACTCTTTCCCCTCTGTGCGCACCTTACCTTTTGCTTTTGCTTCTGCGAAGCTTCCACACGCTATGAGCTCTTTGTACGCCACCACTTCCGCTCTAATGAACTTCTGTTCAAAATCCGTATGGATAGCTGCAGCCGCACGTGGCGCAGTAGACCCACGCTTAATAGTCCACGCACGAGTCTCCATTTCTCCAGTAGTGAGGTAACTTTCAAGTGAAAGCAAATCATACCCTGCCTTGATAAGATTATTGATTCCATCTCCCACAACTCCAACATCACCCAAAGGTTCATCGCTGGACGTACTCGAAAGAAGCATGCTTCGCATATCTTCTTTCTCGGCACCCTCAAAATCTTTTAACTCATCCTCTATCTTTGCATCGACTACCACATAGTGATAATTATTATTCTTGAAATACGCAAGCAACTTCTCGAACCGCCCATCCTGTAACTCATCAAGGTTCTTCCCGCCGTGCTGTTTGTTAAGCACATACAGAAATGGCTTCATAGTTATCAAGTGTAGTTCACGTACCACACGCTGTTCATCATCGGTAAGCGCTATAGTATTAGCAAGCTTCTCATCTTCAAGGGTTACTTTTATCTTCCCCATGATTTCCTTTAGTTTGATCGCGTCTTTATCACCACGCTTCACATCTCGCTCGATAGTACCTAGACGCTTCTCAACAGTCTGCATGTCAGCTAAAATGAGCTCCATATTGATGATCTCAATATCACGAAGTGGGTCAACGGTTCCTTCTACATGGATGAGGTCAGTATTCTCATAGATACGCACCACTTCTGCAATTGCATCAGTCTCACGAATATGAGAGAGGAATGCATTTCCAAGTCCTTCGCCAGACGCTGCCCCTTTTACGAGTCCTGCGATATCAACGAACTCAACCGCAGCAGGCAATATCTTCTTAGATCCACTCATCTTTGAGAGCGCCTCAAGGCGCTCATCAGGCACTGCCACAATTCCCACTGACGGATCAATGGTACAAAATGGATAGTTCTCAGCTGGCACACTTTTTTTTGTAAGTGCATTAAAAAGTGTCGATTTCCCGACATTAGGCAACCCAACAATTCCGATAGATAGTGACATAATTGTATGATTCTAGCACAAAGTAACACATTCTTCCATTGTCGATAAAAAGTTTTGAATAAGACAAGAGCAATAAATTCTAATTTTCAACGCGACCAAGAAACACAAAGGTACTATCTATTAAGATACGTAACGGTAAGTTGCAGTACGGTTGCAAAAGATACCCAGAGTATATACGGTATCTGCATATAGGTCACCCACTTTTCATATGGATAGATTGCAACCATTGCCCAGATTAGAGTAGTGAGCACGAGAATAATATCAATAGCAGCAAAGATGTTACTTTTTAGATTAAATTGTATTGGAGAAAAAATAAAATTAAAAAACAAATTAAGAATAAAAGGCAATACAACGATAAAAGGAATTTCCTTTTGATACGCAAGCATAAATACCTTTCCAAATGAGATTGCAATCAGTATGTAGAGCACTGTCCACACTGGCCCAAAAAGCCACGATGGTGGTGCCCACGTTGGCTTAATGAGTTGTGCGTACCAAGAGACTGTGTTCATATATATATATTTGTATACAGTATAGCACTAAATGGATGTGGTAAAGCTCATGTAGAATCCCCTTAAGCTAGGTAGATAGAAAAGTTAACCAATGAATAAGGCGATTTTAGATAAGCTTTAGATGATAACCATCCAGAAAGAAACAAATGTTGTAATAGCTAAAATTGTTCTCATAAAAGTTGTAAGAATTATTATGCCACCTTACCAAGATAAGGGACACTTAATCTAATACGACGTGCACGGAGCGTACGACGGATACTTGTTCTATCTTCTCTAGGTACAAATGAAGCTCCTCTGAAAAGAGTATTGATTTCTTTGTACGTAGAGATTTGCTTTGACTTTTTAGAAGCCGTACGCACAGCATCGAACTCGATTGCTTTTGCAACATTTATCGTAAAAGAGATGCCAATTTCTTTCTTGAGATCTCTTACGATACTCTCTGCGAGTTCTGCATATGTCATCTTGAAGAAAGTGCGAAGACCGGTTAGCTCTGCATAACATTCATTATGCATACCAACTGCAGCCTCTGGTGTGTAGCGTCTGATGATAGCATACATGCGACGAGCGTAGTTGATACGTGAGGTGTTCTTCCCTCCTGCTGTAATGCGTAGTATTGCGCGTGTTGTGTTAGGTGTTGTCATGATTGTTAGTTAATAGTTAATTGTTACTAGTTGTAGCGATTCCTAATTCGTAGATTTTTTAAATTCACAGTATTTTAAAATTGAAATTCTTGAGTAAAGTTTCAGAACTAAGATATTTCTATTATGTCTGATGTCTGTATGCGAAGCGGTCTGAGTGTCTGTATGTCTCTTATCTATAATTTGTTACCTGTACTTTCGGACTACTGCTTTTAATACCGCCTCAATGCGTAACTTATTTGGATTCGGATAAATTTTCTTGAATGCTTTGTTTGCGGGAACAAGAACTGGTTTACCATTTTCTGTTTCGAGATATTTAAGTGTATATTCATTCTCGACGAGGGCTAGTACGATATCTCCCCTTCGCGGCGTCCTTCCTCTTTCTACCAAAACCAGATCTCCTTCTAATATCCCTGCATCTATCATCGACTCCCCTTGGACTTCTAGCATATATGTACTCTGTTTTCGTTCTATCAGGAAGTCATCAAGGGAGAGTAGTTCTGTCTCAACATCCTCATCTGCTGCGGTTGGAAATCCTGCTTGCACTGTGCTCAGCCGCATTACCGATCCTGTCTCTGCGAGCATGAGCTTGGTGCCATCTTTCAGAAGGAATCCTTCTTCGAGGAGCTTGTTGACTCTATAGGCGACGGTGTTTTTGGACGCTACTCCAAAGAGTGACTTCATCTCTTCGTATGTTGGCATACGGTTATGTTCAATAAAAAATTCTGATACTACTTCTTTGTCTTTCATACTTTTAGCATACTAGAACAAATGTTCTAGTGCAATAGAACAACAAGAATTTTCTTGTGGATAACTAAATTTCTCTTATGTATTAAAACTTTTTAGTAAATGAAACACCGTGGGCTCACGCCACATGGTATCCTTGTCCCCTAATCCTTTGGATTATGGCTTCAAACAGCTCTGCTGTTTGCTCATACCTTACGATATGAGTTACGCATTCATCCCTCAGGCTGACGCCATGGGGTATTCCTGCGTTCACGCAGGATGCGCGAATAAAAAACTATGTCGTAAGACATAGTTTTTTATTTACTTATATAGCTCCACTAGCTTGCTAATGCTTCCCGGAGCTCCTTCTCATACTTCTTCATCACATCGAGCGCTGCATACATTTCTGGTTTACCAGATTTCTTTAGCTCATCGATTTCCTTTGCAATCTTTTCAAACAGCTTCGGATTCTTCTCTACCGCCTTCTGAAGCATTTCTGCTTGATCCTTTGGGAGGTTCTTTGTACCATGTTTGACTGCTTGTTTGAGTAAAAATTCCTTAATCACGATAGTTTATAGTTAATGGTTAATAGTAATTCAAGATCTCTGGACGTAATTTACTTTTTCGTAGGCATAGCTGCATCCTTCGCTGCTTCTTGGATCATCTTGTTAAATGCAGCAAGGTCACGAGGATTATTTTCTACTTTCTGACCGTTGATAAAGAATGTAGGAGTACCTTGGACACCGAGTCCTACACCTTCCTTAAACTCAGCGAGAATTTTATCTTCAAGAGTTTTACTCTCAAGATCAGATGTAAACTTCTTTATATCTAACTTAAGTGTTGTTGCATACATCATAATGTACTCACGAGCATTAAGCGCTTCACCCCACTCTTCTTGCTTATCATAGAGCATGTCATGCATCTCCCAGAACTTACCTTGAATACCTGCTGCTTCTGAAGCCTTTGCAGCAAGAAGTGCGTTCTTGTGAATTTGTGTTAATGGAAAATGACGGAATGAAAACTTCAAGATATCTTTATTGTCTTGCATCACCTGACGAACAATAGGTTCATATGCAGCACAGGCAGGACACTGAAAATCACCAAACTCAACAAGTGTTACCTTGCCATCCTTTGCGCCACGAACATGGTCAGTCTGCTTAATAACAATGTCCTCTGTCTTAGTCGTAGACGAACTAGGTGCAGCGTAAAAATAATACCCAAGTAATACAATAAGCACGGCACCAACAGAACCAAGGAACTTGCCTTCAGTTGTTTTTAGGAAGAAATGTGACATTTTTTTCATAGGAGTATAGTATAGCATACAATACAGTGGTCAGTGACTAGTGATTAAGCTAAGGGTTAAGTGTTAGCAGTTAGTAATACAATACAAGAAAATCAGGAGCGGCGCCGTAGGCGCCGCTCCTGATTTTCTTGTATTGACAACTAATTCCCTTTCTTCGCCTCAATACACATAAACAGTGGAATTTCTTTACGAGACTTGTTCTCTGCTTTTTGACGAGGTCCTTGTTCACTTACTTTATGACTCTCCCATTCTTCAAGTCGTGCTAATACAAAACCTGCTTTTGCGAGTGCCTTAATATATACCTGAAGCGGCCGGTGAAATGACACCGTAAACTTCTTCTCTTTACTACTTCCAGGAGTCATGTCAATCCTAGTATGTGACTCACTCATATATTCATCAACACGTCTATACTGTGTGTCAGTTGACTCATCGTATCCCCAGTGTGTTTGACGAGGATTACGAAAAGCAGGATGGTTAAGCACGAAGATAAACGTCCCCTTATCTTTTAGAACACGATGTGCTTCTTTAATTGTTTTTGAAAGATTCTCGATATTCTGAAGTGCAAGCACACATACAACAATATCAAATGACACATCAGAAAACATCGACAAGGTATCGGCGCTACCATGAACATACGTAATAGGATTTTTTTTCGCAGGTAATAAAGCGTTCTGCTTTTTGGCTATTGTGATAAGCTCTTCACCAAGATCAATACCCGTTACAAGACTTCCCTTTTCTGAGAGCATTCGCGAGAACTGCCCCTGCCCACACGCAAGATCAAGAACACGCTTATCTTTCGCTTCCCCAATAATTCTAAGAAGATGTGGGTAGACAACTTTTTCATGATAGGTGTCTTTGCCTTTTTCTAGATGTGCATCATACCACGTTGCAACATTCCCCCATGAAGTGTCTTTAGGTGGTAAACTTGAGGCGGTCTTAAAAGCACGCTTAGGTAGACCTCTTTGAGAAAAAGTACGTTCTTTAGATTGTTTTGTAGGTGCTTTTTTTAGCATAGATATATTATATATTATACAATATTTATAAAAAAAAGCAAGTTTTTATATCTGTAGACAGAAAAAACCCGAGCACATAGCTCAGGTGATGATTACGGTACTACAACCGCAACAAGTTCGTCCTTCCTCCGGATCATTTCAGGAGGATTTGGTGGGGAACGTTTTTTTAGGATATTATCAGTAGCATCAACAAAAAATCCACAATCTTGCTTTGCAACTGTAACAGTTACTGGCTTATTGTTGTGCCGTACATAGAAATAGACATTCTTAGCACTCTCCCACATTGACCTCACTTTCCCATCATCAGTGTTCTTCATGAGTTCATAGATCACTTGAGGTGTGAACGTGTACTGCCTATGTTTCTTTTCACGTAGTTGTACAAGAATCAAATTATCTGCAGTTTCTCTACCAATCTGATACAAGACAACTCGCGTCATTTGACCTTTACTTCTACGAGGTGTGGTAAGAATTATTTTTGCAATATTACTTACACTGCAGATTTTTACTGTCTTATTGCTAACACTAAATGACAAAGCAGGATCGAATGTGTCTTTGGTACCGTCAACAACAATTGATTGATATGTTGAGGCAGGAACAAGAATCTCAGGGGGCTTCGTTATTTGCGCAAACGCAAGGAGCGCAGTCGCAGAAAGCAGAAGCAGCACAAAAAGTTGACGTGGAGGTGATAGCGCCACCGAATTTCTCCTATTGTTTGGGTACACCACACTGGCGTACACACAAGCTTCTACGATATCACGAAATAAAAAATAAAACTAGTCATTTGTAGTTGTATCAAAAAGTGAACTGGATTGCTTGAGCCATGTTGTTATGTAGCGTTTGATGTCACCACGTTTTTTTACACCAGATAATGCCATGTATCGCACCGCACCAAATATAGGCCGAGGAAACCATGGTCTATCATGTAACCCTCCGATGCTCCATGCACACCCAACATAACCATTTGGTTCTCTTCCATCTAATTCATAGATATCATTTAAAGTAACAGCAGTTCTCATCGCATCTTCTGGTGAAGCACTCCATTCAAGAATCTTTTTTGCCCAGTACATTCTCATATAGCCATGCATCTTCCCTGTTGTCACCATCTGCATCTGAGCTGCATTCCACACGTCATCATGAGTTTTTGCATCACGAAATTCTTCATAGGTATAGGTATATTCACGTCGATCAGCACTTGCCTTCTGTAATGTATCTTGCGCCCATGATGGAAACCCGTCGTATGAGTCATACATTTCATTATAAAAACAAAAATTCTCAGCAATCTCAGCTCTTACAACACACTCTTCAATAAAAGCCGCCACACTCCCCATGGTGCCATTTGAGCCATTCTTCACAGCATCAAATGCATCAGTTATTTCTACTTTTGTGTATTTCAAAAGTTCCAAAATAATTCGACGACGTGAAATATTGCCATGAGCTATGTATGCTGAAAGATTACTCTGCCCTTCAACGTTAATATCATTTCGACTTGTGTCATAATTGGCAAGCTTGGTTTCTAAAAATTCTTTAAGAAGCTTCATACCTGCATCTGTCCCAGGAGTAAATGACCCTGTTTCTGTAACACTTTCATCGCACTTGATTAGACAAGAAACCTCAATCCAATGCACCTCTTGGATAGTTGTTAGCAGATCCTTATTTGGAAGATGCTTGGAAAGTTTTTTAAACTCTTCCAAAAAAAGAGGAAGCTTTTCGTGTGCTTTTCTTCTAATGGTGTGTGCTGCAAACTCCTGCTTTTGTGACAATTCCCAGACAGGAATACAATTATGTGCATCTACTTCATACAATGGAACCGTTCCGTTATGTTTCAAAAACTGCTCTTTCCACTTTCTCATAAATCTCAGTGGAAGCTGATCAATAACCACAGCACCAACATGATCAGGTACTTTAGTAAATTTCTTTTTAGAAAATAATTTCTCTTCCTCAAAAGTAACTACAAGCGGGATATTATGCTTTCGTAATTCTTTTTCTACTTCTTGTAATGATGGCAGAACCCAATCATACAATCTCCGTGTTGCCCCTTGCCATGTATAGTTCCAAATAACGTAATTTACAATAAGTTGCGCCTTTTTAGATATAGCCAACTCCTGAGCAAAAAGCAATGCGTCGTTATCAATAGCACGAATATCACGACACATTTGATAGACAACAGTACCACCGTTATAAGTTATTTCGTTTAATTTTTTAATTCTTGCATTATGTATCATAACAACAGTGTATAATGCTTACAACTTATAGCAAGCAAAATAGTCAGCGGTTTGACAAAGATGGTAAGTTGTCATAGGCTTTAACCAGGGGTACTTACCAAGGAGAACAAGATGAAATATCGTAATGCAATTATCGCTTTTTTAGCAATGTGCACATACCTAGGTCTAGCAGGTTGCGATGCTTTAAAACAGCCAGAGCACACTGAAAATAAGACGATACTAAAGAGTAAGATAAGCGATCTTATTCTTACACACGGAAATACCGAAAATAAGACCTTAGCAGCACTTCCTGGTGCTCTAGTAGGCACAGCAGCAGCTATTACAGGCGGCTTATCTATCCCTATTACCACAGCTGTAGGTGGTGCAGTTGGTTACGCTACACACGCTGAAGCAACCAGTTCCCCTTCAGTGACAGAGTGTCGCTTTCGCGTCAGTAACATAGTAGATGATAAACACAACCTTAATCTTTCCTACTACGGAGAAAAAAAGTTAGGGGGTGACGATTTCAATAAATGTGTTAATCTCAAAAATGATGACGATATTGAAGTCATCATCGTTACCCATTACGAAGATGGTAAATTCTCTTACCGAAACTACAAGTGGAGAGCCGGTAACACAACCGGCAATTTACAGTGAGATCTCACAATAATGTGGCAACTAGATGTTGCCACATTTTATTTTATAGTAACAAGTATCACTATCTGTCAGGCGGCAATTCGTAGTAACTAATCAAGAATTTTACAAGCTTAAAGAATGGGTCGGTGAGGGTTGCTGAAGCATACTCTGCACCTTTTGGGTACGTATGAAAAAGGAAAATAATATACTTAGGATCATATGCAGGAAAATAGCCAAAGAAAGAGTGGAGGTACCTGTCCTCATAATACCCTCCCCCTGGCTTTACCATCTGTGCGGTGCCGGTCTTTGCAGCAATGGTATAACGATCCATTTTCATTGCACCTTTCTGAAGTGCTGTATCTACCACATGCACAAGCATACGAGAAACTCTCTCACTTGTGGAAGCGCTAATTACCTGCTCACCGTCTTCATAGGCCATTTTCTTAACATCACCATTTTGATAAACAATACTATCAACAACATGTGGTGACACAAGTTTACCCCCGTTACCAAGGACAGCGAGAGCACGGATTGTTTGGATAGGAGAAATTGCAATACCTTGCCCAAAACCAGCAGTTGCATTATCAACCAGAACAGGACTTTCGATATTTTTTGTAAGACCACTTGCCTCTGTTGGTAGATCGATACCAGTCTCTGTACCTATACCAAATCTCTTAAAGTACTCTTGGAATCGCTTTGTTCCTAACTGCTCAACCAAAAATACGATACCAACGTTAAGTGACTGGTCAAGGACCATCTGCATCGTTGTGCCCTTACCACGAGGTTTGCCATCGAAGTTACGAACCTTGTAACCATTAAGGTCACGAAAACCTGTATCATCATATGTTGTAGACTCACTGACCACACCAGCATCAAGAGCAGACGCCATGGTAATTGGCTTAATAATACTACCCATTTCGTACACTCCTGAGACATTTTGATTTGCAAAATCTTGAGAATTCTTTACTTGCGTAAAATCATTTGGGTTAAAGGTTGGCAATCCGTCCATCGCAATAATCCTCCCAGTTTTTGGATCCATGATGATACCACCTATAGTATCCGAATTCCATGTTTTCTTAGTCTCAAGAAGTGTCTGATGTAAGACACGCTCTGCTTCAGCATCAATAGTAAGCACAATATCACCTTCTTGTTTATCAGTATTTGAAATAATCGTCTTTTGAATGTCAGTAAACAGCTCTGCAAAAAAGTTAACGGTCATATCATTACTCTTACGTGTAAGAATATCATCATAGTATCGCTCAAGACCATACTGTCCTCTTACATGAACACCATCAGAGCCAACAAAACCGATCACCTTAGCACCGATAGTATCTTGAGGATATGACCGCTTATTATCTTTTACAAAAGTAACTCCTGCAAGTTTTTTTGTACGCAAAACTGCCACATCTTCTTCTGAGACATTTTTTGCAACTTCTTCATATGGGTCATTTACTTTGCTTGCCTTTGCAATAAAAGCATCTCTATCAAGCGAAGGAAGGACTTCACTTAGACGCTTATACAACGTCTCTGCGTTTGTAATCTGTGCCGGATCTATAGCGATTCTATAAGTTGTCTTTAGTTGCGCCACAGGAACTACCGTGCTCTTGTAGCGGGAAAAATAAATATTCCCACGATCAAAGTTGATAGGAATTTTAGAAACATATTGTTTATCAGCAAGTTCAGTGTAGTACTCATGCTTAACTACTTGAATATAAAAAGCTCTTGATACTATGATAAGTGTAAGTACAAGGAGCGCCAAAAGAACCATATCGATTCTACTTTTTGAACGCATCTCCTGATCACGAGAAAGCGTAGGAAATTTTTGACGACCAGAATTAGCGTGCATAGAGCACAGTATAACTTGCTATATCATCTTTACGAACTGCAAATGTTGCATTATCAACACGTACAAAATCATGTGACGAAAGGTCTGTTTCTGAGATTGACGCAACAGTATTTGCATACTTTGCTTCATAAGAAGAAAGCTGTGAAGAAAGATCACGAGAAGCGATTGTATTTTGCTTACGCTCAATGACAGAAAAAACAAGTGAAAGAAGAACGGCACAGTACACTAGCGCAAGAATACACAATGTGCCAAGCATAGTATGAACTGCTCGTTCATAAAAAGTTTTTGAAGTGTAAGTGAGATTCATACGTTAGGAACTTGTCGTGAGTAGTTATGATAATAATTAAATTCTTTCAACGATTCTTAATTGAGCACTTCTTGCGCGAACATTTGCATCTATCTCTTCGTTTGTTGGGATAATTGCTTTTTTAGTAATTGGTTTAAGTGTTTCCTGATAGGAACGAAGTTTATGTTTTACAATTCTATCTTCTGTACTGTGGAAGGTAATGATACATGCTCTACCTTCCCCCATTAGCACTGTCGGTAATGTATCGATAAGTTCGCTTACGCTGCCAAGTTCGTCGTTGGTCGCCATACGAAGTGCTTGGAATGTTTTTGTGGCAAAGTGGGTTTTTTTGTGACGATACACAGCCGGAACCGATGAGGCAATGATATCAACGAGTTCAAATGTAGTTTTTATCGGTGATTCTATTCTTTTCTCTACGATTCTTTTGGCAATACGTCGTGCATATGTTTCATCTGCAAATCCATAGAGTACATCTGCAATTGTTGATTCGCTCCAGAAGTTCACGATGTCATATGCGGTTGTCATATCTTCTTCCGGCTTAGCTGAAAATGTCATAAGGAGCGGTTCATCAAATCTAAATGAAAACCCTCTCTTTGAATCATCAAGCTCTTGCGAAGAGATACCAAGATCAGCAAGTATTCCATCGACACGTTCTATCTTCAAATCTTTGAGAATAGAAGCTAAATGTCTAAAGTTGGATACAATAAAATGTATTTTTGCCTTTGGTGACTCTTTCTCGAGAATTTCACGTGCTTCCTGTAACGCTTCTTGATCAAGATCGATACAGATAAGGACACCACGTTCATCCAGAACTTTGAGTATCTCTTTACTATGTCCACCGCGGTTAGTTGTGCAGTCAACATAGATGCCGTCAGGTTTGATACGCAAACCTTCTATTGATTCTTGTAAAAGTACAGGGATATGCATAGCTCGTACTAGATTATTCCAAGGTCATTTAGTTTTGAGGCAAGAACATCAGCTTCGTTATTTACTTTTGCAATGTTTGCATCCCAGAGCGCCTCATCCCAGAGCTCTACTCGCGAATACATTCCAGCGAGTACAACTTTTGATGAGAGCTTTGCGAATGTCTTGAGTGAGTCTGGTATAACAATACGTCCAGCAGAATCAACATCTGTCTCAAACGCATTACCAAGCATGAAGCGATTAAAACTTCGACTGTCTTGATTTCCAAAACCTCCTTCAGAAAGTTTCTGTGCCATCTTTTCCCATTCTTCGATAGGAAAAACAAACAATGAACTATCTAATCCGTTAGTTACAACCACTTTTTTCCCTAGATCAGTGCGCCACTTTGATGGTAGCGTAAGTCTTTTTTTTGGATCTAGGTCGTGTGTGTACTTTCCGATTAACATATCTCTTAGCGAAGCAAAACTCCCACTTTGCCCCACTGCTCCCCATTATACCCCACTTTGGCACAGATTCACCACACAATTGTGTGGATAATAACTAAAATTGAATTTTTACTAAAAAATCAACATATGAACAAATATGTCACACAAAAAAACCTCACATTTGGATGTGAGGTTTTAGCAACATTAATCGTCAAGATTTTTCAACGCACCAAACTCTAAGTATTGTCTTGAGCCGTGAAAGAGCTTGTTCCTTTAGCTGTTTCTTTTCTTCAGGCTTTTTATCAAATTTCTTATCAAGCCCTGCAAGATACACTAACAATGTCCAAAGATATATATAGTGTCGAAGCGAAGTACTGTTATCAATTTTTTGAAAATCGATACCTGATAAGTTTCTGTTAGACAATGCAGTGACTGTGTCGTACGCAGTACGTGCCTTATTACTAAGCACAAGTGCCATGTCATACGAAAGAACTCCATCACTTTCTTGGATAAATACTTTATCAATTTGCTCTTCAAGAAACTCAATACATTCAGGAATTCTTTTTTG
Organism: uncultured Candidatus Saccharibacteria bacterium; assembly: GCA_964546555.1. Lineage (GTDB taxonomy): Bacteria > Patescibacteriota > Minisyncoccia > Phycocordibacterales > UBA5272 > UBA11704. The sequence continues at coordinate 35,164 of CAZJJX010000006.1, read as the reverse complement.
AAGATATTGATAAAAAAGAATTGTTAAGTGAGATTTTTGAATTTTTTCAATAACACCTTTCCGACCCTTAAAGTTTCCTTGATAGAGATCAAGATAGTACTCTATCGCTTGTGAATCTCTCCGCACAAACTCATTAAAGACCACATCATCTGAGAGAACATATGCAGTGATAATTTTTTTAATACTAGCAGCATGTAATGTTGGAATTTTTTGAAAAAAGTCATTTCCATCAAGAAGATCTCTGTCTTCTCGAAAAGGGTTTATAAAAGAAATTTTATGGAACCCTTCTGAAACAACTTCATCAAGCACAGGAAATTCCAAAGGACGAGACATTAGAAACGGTGACTGGCTCATATGGACCTCCAAAAAAACACCTATCACAACACTACATGGTATTATTAGTTTTGTCTAGTATGTGTAACTAACAAAAAACCCACAGGGTCTTCTGTGGGATTTTTCTTCATACATACTTACTCTGTTTCAATAATAGTGTATTCAATCTCACCCTTTGGAGCAGACACAATGACTTTATCGCCTTTCTTCTTACCAAGAAGCGCTTGACCAAGTGGGGATTCGTTAGAAATTTTACCAGACACAGAATCTGCTTCCTCACTTCCAACGAGCGCAAACGTTCTTTCTTCCTTTGTTCCTTTCTTAAGGACAGTCACTGTAGAGCCGACGTTTACGACACCTGCCTCATGACTACCCATAATAACTGCATTCTTGAGGATCTGCTCGATGTGGATGATTCTGTCTTCACAGTTTGCTTGGTCTTCACGAGCCTGGTGATATTCCGCGTTTTCTGAAAGATCACCAAGTGACTTTGCATATTCAAGAGCATCAGCAATCTCCTTACGACGAACAGTGATGAGATTATTGAGCTCATCTTCTAGTAATTGTTTCTTTTCAAGTGTTAAATATTCCATAAAATAAGTGGATTGTATTATACCATAAACGTAGTGTCTATGGTATATTGACAAAATATAATAATACTATGTAATTATAGTTACTCTTCTGTTGCATTTGTAATTTGATCACTACCAAACGCAATCATGTGGGCTGTTGCTTATCGGTAATAGATGTAAATACCCTCCATAAATCTGCCACACTTAGGCAGATTTTTATTTTGTATAGTCAGTATTATCCCGCATCCATTCAATCGTCTCGCGTGCAGCAAATACAGCACCAAATGGATTATGCCTATCACCTTTTTCCATAATCACCACAAATGCATATCGTGGTTTCTCATACGGAAAATATCCTGTAATCCAAGAATTAACAAGTTGCTTACTCACACCTAGTTCTGCAGTTCCTGATTTTGCAGCAATGCTTACACCTTTTATATCAAGAGCTCGCGCTGTACCTTTTTCACCTTCAACCGCTTGTAACATACCTTCTTGAATTATCTTAAGTTGACTCTTGTTAAGCTCAAGTGATGATGTAGAAGTCTGTAGACCTACCGCAAGATGTGGGGTCACAAGTATGCCACCATTTGCTAGAGATGCTACAGCTCTCACGAGTTCAAGCGGGGTAAGCTGGAAACCATACTGCCCAATTGATGAGTGATACGTGTTACCTAAGAGCCAATCTTCGCCAAACACTTTCTTCTTCCACTCTGGAGTTGGTATGATTCCATTTTCTTCACCAGGTAGATCAATTCCTGTACTACTTGAAAACCCAAACTTCTGCGCATAAGCATCAAGACGTGCAATACCGAGTCCCTTCTGATCTTGGTACCCTCCTCCTATTTGATAAAAATATTCATCTGATGACTCAGCTATAGCGTCACGCATATCAACATAACCATGCGCTTTCCAATCCTTAAAAACAGTATCAGGACCCCCATATTTGTTCTTAATCACAAGCTTGCCACTACTGTAAATATTTTTCTCAGGAGTAATAATACCTTCTGCAAGTGCAGCGTATGCAAAAAACGGCTTAACAGTAGACCCAGGAGTGAATAATCCACCAACTGCTCGGTTGAGGAATTTTCTTCTCTTATCCAAGAGATCTTCTGCAACAGTTGCTTTTTCCTCTTTTGTTGTTGCGTTTGTAATAAGATTGTTATCATATTCCGGGTAACTTGTTAGCGCAAGTATTTCTCCATTAGTCACATCCATAATAACTCCCGCACCACCAGTAAACGACGCCTTCTTTGCAAGCGCTTCTATACGTTCGTATAATTTTGCTTGTACATCTTTATCAATAGAAAGTTTAAGGTTGATACCATGACTTGGATATACGACAACATTCTGTGCCTCGACTTCATGACGTGCCGTCACTTCAATAATGCGTTCACCTTTTACTCCTGCTAATTCTTGTTGGTACTGTTTTTCTATACCGTCTTTACCGACATATTCATCTTGCCAAAAGACTCCTGACTGATCGCGCTTTGGATAACTTACATAACCAAGAATATGCGAAAATCCTTTTTCCTTTATATAAACACGCTTCGGTATATCGTCATCTTTTTTTGGTGCCTGATCTGTTGAAGTACCCTCTTCAAGCATTCGTGTTGAGTTCCAGGCAAGGAGTTCACCGTTGCGGTCAGCGATAGTCCCACGGAGTGCAAAGAGGGGTAATTTTTTGAGATGGTTATTGTTTGCCTTTTCTTCATAGTCCTCACCTTGGATTACTTGCATCGCAAAAAGTCTGTACGAAAAACCAAACACAATAACAAATGATACAATAAGCGCAATATAAAAAATATGTTTACCAAGCGGCCTTTCTAGTTGACCTTCTAATTGATCTACGTTTAAATTGGATAGATTTTGTGAATCCAAAAAAACATCTTCAGGGTCAATCTCGTGAGATGCTTGTGCCCTAGCGCGCCTTATAGATATACGGCGAAATACATTCATATAACGTTACTATAGCACAAACTATTGTTGTAAAAATAGGTATCCTCATACTTCCGAAAATGACATCCATAAAAAAGGCAATGACAATAAGTGTCCATACACATATCGTAGTAATCATTGGATTTGTTTTCTTATTGCTGTACATAAAAAACTGATGCTGTACTTGGATTATACGCACTCTTAACAAAAATGTGCCATGACGTATCCTGGTTATTATTAGAAACTTCTTGTATTGTCCCTATGACAATTTTTGGATTACTACGTAAATACACTGTCTCACCTTTTGATACGGGTGTATCTCTTACAACATCAGCCATATAGTGACCACCTCTTCCGGTAAGCGTGAGCACGACAGAAGATGAAGAGGTAACGCCTTCTGTTACCACACCGTATGATGTATACAAAAGACATTTTGATGTTAACGGGAAGACTTCTTGAACAACACATGCTGCCTGGTTACCTCGTATGTAGACTATAGTGCCAACATCAAGACCATCTTTAAAACCTTTTGAGAGCATGATTGTAGAATAGATTCGTGTTATATCTTGCATAAGCGGGTACATTACAAGGACACGTCCTTCCTTTTCTGAAGAAGATGCATAGAGCGTGGTTACTGCTTGGTAATCACGCATCTTTGCGTCAAGGTCAGCAAGAGCATTCTCAAGAGATTCAACTTTTTGTTCTAATTTTTTATTTTCTTCCGAAAGCTCTTTATGTGTTGTGATATATGTTTCAAGAAAATCAGGCACAAGGGACAAAGTGGTTTGCGATAACCCAAAAGACACTACCAAAGGCTCAATAACTTTGTAGGTAAATTTTTTAATCGATGGCCAGAAAAGCATAAGCACAACAAACAAACACACATAGAATGCATAGAGGCGCTTATTTCTTTTTTTTTGTGCTCTACCTAAAAGATATGTCATCGGTATTTTCTACTAGTATATCCTTATAGAGCGGAATATTCTCAAGAATAATTCCTGTACCTCGCGCAACAGCAGTAAGAGGGTCATCCGCCACAGATACAGGCACTTTAAGTTGCATCTCAAGGAGATGTGGCAGATTACGAATAAGAGCACCACCACCTGCAAGTGTTATGCCTTTTTGCATAATATCTGCAAGAACCTCAGGAGGTGTTGTTTCGAGTACTTCTCGTATCGCTTCAACAAGAAGCGATACCGATGCATACATTGCTTCACGAATATCAACATCAGTGATAACTGCCTCACGAGGAAGACCTGTCACAAGATCGCGACCCTTCACACTTAGCTCTTGACCTTCTTCATCAGGAAGAGCTGACCCAATCGTCGTTTTGATATGTTCACCTGTTTTTTCACCAATAAGCATTTTGAACTCATCACGCATATAGGTAATGATATCTTCATTTAACTTATCTCCTGCGACTTTGATACTTTTTGCACGCACTACTCCAGATAAAGCAATCACCGCAATATCAGTAGTCCCTCCTCCAATATCAACAATCATACTTCCGACAGGTTCATGAATAGGAAGATGTACACCGATTGCAGCAGCCATCGGCTCTTCAACAATATAGACACTTCCTGCTCCTGCTGATTTTGCAGCATCATACACTGCTCGCATTTCTACATTTGTAATACCGACAGGAATACCAATAACAACACGAGGACGAAATGGCTTACGGTCGATTTCGTTTGCTTTGTTAATAAGATAGCTAAGCATTTCTTCTGTTACTTCGTAATCAGAAATAACTCCATCTACTAGTGGTCGAACAATACGAATATGAGCCGGGGTTCTTCCCATCATACTCTTTGCTTCAAGTCCTACAGCAACAACTCGGTTTGTCTTTGTATTAAGCGCAACAACAGATGGCTCATTAATCACAATACCTCGACCTCGAACATAAACAAGTGTGTTAGCGGTTCCAAGATCAATACCAATATCATTAGAAAGATTTCGAAGCAGTCGGTTAATCATTGCTCTATTCTATCACTTATTAGCTAAGTTGCATTTATTTACAAGTAGCTACATCTATTGTTTTATGACTTTACTGTCACCCTATACTAAAATGTGTAATTTATTGACAAGATAATTTTTTCTTGTAGGATCACAATAGATGCCCCCTTACTTAAACGAAGGATATATATGCAGAAACCTCTTGTTATCTTCATGCAGACTCGGTCAATTGACCTCTCTCAAGTTTTGGTACACAAACTACAACACGCCCTCGAAGCGATAACAGGGCGCTCGATCGATAATCTTGTTGCATTTTTTGAAAGCGGTGATTTTAATGTCATCTCTTCATATATTGACCCTTATACGCCACAACTCTATCTAAGCGGCGCTTATCCAGGTGGAAGAGTCGAGCCAGCTGCAGAACTCGCAACAAAGCTAAAAAGAATATCACCTGTCAATCTTACATGCTGGGGTTTGAGTGTAATGAAGGATTTTCCTGCAGAAATTTTTCCTCACACACTAGAAAAGTGGAACATCTATGAGGGAGGAGAGCTCTTACGTACCCTTGTGCAGTTTGCTACATATGCAACACGAAGTAACACAGAAGGAAACCTTCACGCACAAACATTTGAAGGATATTTCCTTGAAAAAATGTCTATACGAAATTCAATTGATCGTTTCAAAAATGAACATGTCGCATAGTGCGCATCCAAAAGGCACACCATAATGGTGTGCCTTTTTATATCACCGACTTCTATTGTTGTTTACTCCACTCATAGAGTGTTACCGCAACAGCATTAGATGCATTTAATGATTCTGCATGTTTATGCATCGGGATTGTAAGTTGAAAATCTGAATGCTCAAGAGTTTTTTTTGCAATACCAACACCTTCACTACCAACAATAATAACAACTGGTGTATCAAAATGCACATCAGGTAATTGCGTATCACCTTTTCCTGTCAATGCATCGATCCAATAACCGAGCGATTTAAGCTTAAGAAGCGTTGTATTTATGTTACCAATTTGAACTACTGGTATAGAAAAATTCATTCCTGCGGAAGACTTAATCACCGTTCCAGTTATCTGAGTCTGGTTATGCTCAGGAATAAAGATAGCAGAAGCACCAAATGCTACAGATGATCTAATAATTGCTCCAACATTGTGTGGGTCCTGAAGTTCATCCATAAGCACAATAAGTGGTCTTTCTTTTTGGCTACACAGTGTAAGTGCGTCCTTTAGGGAAGTATATAATCCCTTTTGATCAAGAAGTGCAAGAATCCCCTGGTGCACTGTATCTCTTCCCACATGGCTTTCTATTTCCTGTGAAGTGACTACAGAGTAGGTAATTTTATGAGACTGGATACTACTCATAATATCTCTATCTTGCTCTGCTTGTCGTGTAAGCAATACTTCAGTAAGAGGATTTACTCCTGTGCGTGCATAAAAAGCAAGCGCTTCTTTAAGTGGATTCTTACCGTATAGATATGTTCGTGATGCCATATACTAGACATTATAGCAAATCTATGGTTTTTTACAAATGCGGTGCAAAAAAGAGGGCGGCCTTTGGCCGCCCTCTTTTTTTTACTATTCCTTTACACACACCTACTTATCTATAACTACTGTGTCACAAATGTAATAGTCTTTGGAAGTACAAACATAGATGCGTCTGCTTTCCAGTCTTCACATGAGTAATCACCTATCTGAGAACCATCCCAAGTAATGGTGCCTTTTGATTGTGTAGATGTGTCACCTTTAGCTTGAGCAATTTTTGTCTTGTATCCCTTTGTAAGATCGTTACTTGTCCATGTGTAGGTGAACCCATCTTTTGCAATCATATATGTTTTAAGCGATTGACCGGCAACAGATACAGCAAACTCTGCTTTCACCATACCGTTATCAAGATAAACCACACCTGTTGTGGACATCTGAGCAACAGACTGAACAACAGAACATTTATATGATCCTGATTGTTTTATAAATTGAGAAAAAGGAATCTTCTTTGTTGATGTAGACGTAGATGCACTTGATGTAGCGCTAGCATTTATGGAAGATGTCGCAACAGGTGATGATGACGCAACCTCTTGTGCAGATTCTGTAATAGGTACAACGACTGCTGCTTTTTCTTCAGCCGCAGATTGATTATCATTTGAAACATACGATATTACAGCATAATATGCACCTCCTCCAACGATAAGAAGCGTAGAAATAAATACAATTTTTCCAAATAGTGTCATAGTGTTATTTATACATTACAAGTAAAACTACTAATAGCTTAAGTATACACCATTTCTTTTTGCGAGACATGTCTATGATTCACTAAGTATATACATGTCCTGAGAAAATCCTCCCACACCGACAAACGTCACACGCTTATCCTCATTAAGAATATACTCATATGGGCGACACCCAAAACACCCCCCTTCTTGTGTCTTGGGGTCATACGCTCCCTTTGGACACACAAAGACACTGTCTTCTCCAGATCGTTTTGCTTTTGTTCGCGCCTCTTTCACGCGCATAGCAACAGCAAGCACCTGTTCCTTTGCGGTTTCTGCGTCAGGTAGCAAAGCCTCAACCATAGAATCTGACTCAAGATACCAGTAACTTGCTTTTGTTACAGCACGTTTCTGAAGTGCATTACAAAGAAGTAGATAGATAGGTAACTGGAGTGACCCTTCTTGTTCCTCGTTCTTGCCTGTTTTAAAATCAACAATATGTAACGAATCAGTTTCAGGAAGATACTCTATCCAATCAACAAGACCATTTAAAATAATATTATGATCTTCTGAGATATAAAAGTTACAAGGCATCGTATCGCGTTTAAGCTTAATACACTTATTAACAAGAAAACGTGGATCCTTGATCACATTGTTAATCATCTGCTTACCGCGCATCTTGAACTCTTCTTCTTGAGCTTCGCTTGTAAAGCCTCCACGTAACCCTGTCACCTTATTCCACGCTTCTTCGAACTTTGCACGTAAATCTCTATCCATACGTTCATGTGCTGGATAATCTGCAAGCCCTTCTAGGACCTCATGAACAGCGATACCTAGCGACATATGAGGACTCACGAGCGATACCTTGTGCCCAGTTTTCTTGGACTTATACATGTTATGAAGATAATACAGTCGTGGACACTTAAGAAAATCCCCCATCGATGAATGTGACACCCATACAGCAGTATATTTATCTGGCATAATACACGTTAGTATACCCTTATCTATACAAGAGTTCCAGAGAACAACACCTAGCCAAAACTTAGATCAATCATAGGGAGCACATGCCACCCTTCTTTAGTGAGACCATTAACAACCTCTATAATTGCCTTGTGATCTTTGCTGTAAAGTTTAAAGATTTGCTTACTACTTTTTACCACAATAATCATTTCAAATGTTTCGTTGTTGAGCTTTTTTAATTTAATACTTTTCTTTTTTGAAGTAACACGAGCAATAATAATTCCTGGAGAAATTTCAACTCCGATTTTTTCCAACATCTTACACACTGACAGTGCAGCTTCAATGATTGTCGTATGGTTACCTCGAACTACAGATTTTGGCATTATGCTTCAATTATATGACCCCTTGAATAAGATCATCTTCAAACTGTAGAAGGCCTTTATAGGTATCCCCATACTTACTTGTGTCAAAGGTAATATCAAGAGTGACGATTTTGTGATAAACGGCTTCAATTAATTTTTTTGTTCTCTCTACTTCTTGTTCTCCAAGATCAAGTGTAAACAGTGTCGGCTTCGCATCTTCGACAAACCACAGCGATAACTTTGTAACAGGTAGATTTTTATAGGTAGTAGAATTTTCTAAAAGAATTTTATAAACAATAAGTTGTTGCCTATACTTATGCAGTTTAATCTTATCAAGATCAGTTTTTGCGTCATCCCACGAGGCATATCCCTTTCCGGTTTTAAAATCAATCACCTCATACCCATCGCGAGTTATACGAAGTAAATCTATCTTACCAACAAGATGTGCTTCCCCTACTAAAACGCCTTCATGTTTCATATCAACTTCAACCTTGTCAGTTGAAGTAAACATTGTGTCTTTATGCTTATACAAAGTCTTTAATACCTCTAGACCACGAGTGTGCTGCTTTTCCATTTCATACACCGGCAATCTTCCTTTCGCGAGGGTTTTTGTAAAAACAGTTACGAGGTGCTCATATGATAGCGCCTCGCCTGCGTTATAGTGTGGGTACATGACAAGCTCTTCAATTGCTTTATGTATTGCAGAACCGTAAACACCAGACGGGTTCATCGGCTGAGGGAAGCGTAAAAGGTTTTGCTCAATAAAATATAATGGCCCACCATCTTTAAGTGAGACGAAATTATTAAGATGTGTTACTGGCATCGCATAGTTTTTTACAAGTCGCCTAAGAAGTGCCCACTCTTCTTCTTTGTATGGTTCTTTGTGAAGCGCGAGTGCATTTTCATGTGCTTCAATTGGCACATCATCTTGATCAACAGAAGATACCTCAGATAATGAAGGCAAATATCTAACTTGTGGTTTATGACTACTAATATGGAGCGTATGTTTAGCGCGTGTGATTGCTACATAGAGAAGTCTAATAAAGTCATCTTCTGTATCTCCTGCCGGTTGCATAAGTGGTACAAGCGGAGATGGAAGTGGGGCAATATTAGTACGAGGTGACTTGGTCCAGCTATCATCATGCGTTGCGATGAGATATACATGAGCAAATTCAAGACCTTTAGAAGCGTGTGCTGTCATAAGAGATACAGAATGCTCATGTCGCATAAACGGCGACTCACTCGTAAGTGCAATATCATGATCAACATGCATCGCAACAAATGGAGCAACATCTGTCACATAGAGCACCTCTCCTTCTTTCCAGACACGAAGTGCCTCTATGAATGTTTTAAGGGATGCAAGAAATGCTACATAGGTAGTTGGGCTCTTGGTAATTGATTCACGAGAAAAATAATAATCCTTAAAACCACTTTTTTCCATAAATGTTTCTAGGACATGCTCAAGTGGCGTTGTAGCACTATCAACTGAGAGTTCAGCAAGAAGTTTCCCGATTGTTTGTACTTGAGCAGACTCTGTAACAAGAAGCGCCTCAGTCCAAGTGCTGTGCTTTTCTTTTGCAAGCACAGCAAGAGAAAAGACATCAAGTCTACTTAAAGAAAAACAAGGATGTGAAAGAATTCTTGGCAACATATAATCTGCTGTTTTACCATCTTGCATAACTGATGCAAGATATTCACACACTTCAATCAAAATTTTGACATGAGGTTCATCAAAGACATTTGCTTTTTTTGTATATTCATACGGAATACGCTCTCTATCAAGATATGGGAGTATCGCACGGAGTTCTCTGTGACCACGTGCAAGCACCGCTATCTCTTCTGCAGGAACTCCATCATCGAGCGCTTTTCGTATTGAGCGTGCAACGTGAGCATACTCTGCCACATCAGCGCCGTATGTTGTTATGGTGATAGACCCCTTATCGAGAGTTTTATTTTCTTGCGTTAACACTTTTTTAATATCGTCATACTTATTCTCGAGTCGTCCACGACCTTGTGTGATAAGCGTACGTGCAAGGTCTAGCACCTTCTGTGTTGAGCGATAATTTTTATCAAGCACAATGGTTGTTACATCTCTATAGGAACTTTCACGAAAGCGCATGATGTGTGATATCTCAGCACCTTGGAATTTATAGATTGCTTGGTCGTCATCACCAACAACCATAATGTTAGGACGACCTTCATGTACAGGGTTAGAGGTAATAGACCTGACAAGTGACATCTGTGCTTCATTGGTATCTTGGAATTCATCAATCAAAATAAACTGGTATTGCTCTTCTAACATGTTACGCAATACACTGTGCTCTTGTAGAGCGTGCACCACCTCGATAATCATGTCATCATAATCATAGAGTGCTCGCTTATGCATCTCTTTACTGTACTGCTTATATAATTCACCAACAGCGAGAATCTTCTCTTCATTATACGAATCCTTAAGGATTACCCCCTCATCACCTTTTACTGTGAACTTTGCTTTCCAATCTCCGATTGGTTCTGTTTTACCAAGGATACGTGCAGCGTCAAGTGCACTTGTTAAAGTCGTTGCAAGATAAAGCGAAGTGGTACCGTTAAGTGCTCGCAAGGCTGCGGCAATTGATTCAACTTCATCTGTCTTTTTAATGGAAAGTCGCTCAGGCCACGTTTGTAATATAGTATTTATCGCACTGTATTCTTTTGGAATTTGCTTAAGCACTGCCTCGTATTCATCCGAAGTATATCCATAACTCTTGATATGCTTGATACGATCAGCAACATCACGCAAATATACATACCCCTTTTCTGGATGATAGCTTGCAAGCGGATGATCATGCGGAAGTGTTGCAAAAAGCGTTTGCAAAATTTCAGCTCGAGTGACATCACTTGCCTGAGAAAAGTGTGCGGCCTTCCAAAAATATTCTGGGTGTCGCGCTATGATATGATTACAAAAAGCATGGAAGGTAAAAATAGATACGCGATATGCATCTCCACCGATTAAAGACGAAAGTCTCTCGCGCATATTAACTGCACCATTATCAGTAAATGTTAGACACAAAATATTATGAGGAGACACCTGGTGCTTCTGAAGGATATTCCCTACACGAAGCGAGAGAAGCTCTGTCTTACCACTACCAGGGCCAGCAACCACAAGCACGGGACCTTCAGTCTCGTCTACTGCACACTTTTGTTCTTTATTTAATTTTTTGTATCGTTCTGCGAATCGTGTATCTAAGTGTGTCATATTCTAAGTATACGACACCTTGACTAGACACATATGTTAATGTATAATATATATTAGTTCTACTTGTTCTTCGTACACAAAATTGGAGGTACATATGTTGTTTGAAAGTATCGACGAGTGGCTGACTACCAAGACAACATGGATTGTTCGACAGATTGAGTTGTATACACCAATTACACACAAAGATCTTTTTACGTGGATCTCGTTTTTTGCACTACTTTGTGCAGCTCTCCTTGGACTAACTGCGGCTGTATATTTTTTTACATCGGGAAACGATCTCTTGTTTCTCACTGTACACACAGTAAACACTTTTGTGATGTGGAATATAACTAAAAAGCTCAAAAGAATGAAGGACACCCAAAAAATAAGTGACACGCTACCTATCGCTATAACAACTAGAAAGATTCCTCGACTCACTCTAGTCGTTATGGAAAGTTTTTGTGTGACATTCATCACTCTGGTTTTTCTAAGCAAATTTTTTCTTTCTTTAGCATTTAACATTAGTGACTTGATTGCTGTCATTTATATATTTGCATTTGGTTTTATCTTGTTCCTCGAATACATGCTCTGCACACTCCCACCCCCACCTGGCGAAAAAGAGCGTAAACGAATTGAAAAAGAAACAAGAAACATGGTTCCTTCAGCCTCCTAAGAAAAAACCCGCCAGAAAATGGCGGGTTTATTATTTCTACTCTGACTGTGATACTCTTTTTTTTACACTACGGACTATATCTCGTACCGCATATGCAATATCAAGAGGAAACGCAACAAGATACTGCATTTTTTTAAGAATTGGATTTGACACTGTCCTTAGCACCACACTGTGCTCATACATAACGGTAAATGCAATTATTGCAAGCACCATAATGAACTTCGACACTTCGCTAATATGAACACCCCAGAGTGTCTCAATTGCAAGCGTACATCCAATAATACCGACAATTGCATATGCGGCTTGCGGCATACCTTTATAACGATGTACAAGCGTCGAAAGGATAGGCGTAATAAAGAGCATACTTACAATGCCGATAAGCACACCAATAATGACAAGCACAGTATTGGATGAAAAACTTACAGCAGAAATAACATTATCAATACTAAACACAATATCTGCAAGTGCTATCTGTGTAATAACACCTTTAAACGTACGCTCTCGGATACGTATCTCACCATGCTCATCAACGACACGCCCAAGATGACTTATGGCAAGATAGATAAGGTACAGTGCGCCAGCTACCTTGATCCAAATATTTTGTATAATTATCGCAACAAATGCTAAAGCTATAATTCTAAAAAGTGCTCCAAGTAAAATACCAAAACGTATCGCCTTTTTTCGTTCATGTTCTGGCAAAGCATTAGCAAGTGTTGCATTCACGAGCGCATTATCCATAGACAATAACACTTCGATAATAAGAAGTGAAATAATAACGGAGATATAGGTATCAATCATAGAACTTTAGATTCTTTATAAAAACAGTATAACAAACTTTGTAATCACTATTGTATACATTAAACAGAAAGACTTCTGAAAATGTCCATCGATGTCTTAAAACGCTTTACTAAATGATGTTCATCTCCAAGCATGGACGATACATGCTTAAACACTTCATCATGAAACCAAACACGGTTCTGTAAACTTGAACCAAAACGTTCCTTATATGCTTCTCCTTCGTTGTGAAAATCATCAATATAACTTTCGGTATTATGGATTTTATCTGCAAGAGAGACAAGTGCTGCAGCTTCCCCTCCCTCTTTCAATACATTAAGGTAAGCTTCTTTACGGGTAAGCCATGGTAGCTGCTCGTCTTCACTTTTGTTTGCATCAAGCGGCTCTGTAACATGTGACACAATCTCTGCAACACGCTCTCCGCAATCATCAACGAGACTGTCGTACGTATATCCTGGCACGTCTTCAAGAGAGTCATGCATGAGTCCTGCAACAATTGTATCCTCATCATCAGTTGCCGATGCAACAAGTGTCGCAACTGCAACAAGATGCGTAATATATGGTGTCCTTGCAATATCCTTGCGCACCTGGTTGCGATGAAGTTGCGCTGCACGCTTAATCGCGGCATCAAGCCTTTGAGTGAGTATCATAACTATGGGAGGCAGTATATCAGAAACTTGCTTAGATTACCTGTGGTGTGGTTAGAATTTTAAAACACTATTTGCACGTATTGTAAATATTGACAAATTATATAATATACAGTACAATATTTAAAGCTCATTCAATCACAACACATAAAGGAACTAGACGATGAAACCCATCTACGATTTCTTGCAGAACAATACGGTAGCGTTATGCATTTTTTTTGGCATCTCGCCACGTCTACCAGCCTATTTTCAAAGAAATGGGAGCGACGATTTGGCCTTGTATTACTCCGCAGGACTGTGTATTTGCGGATGTATCGTACTCTTTTTCTGTATGCTATGGCTTCGTGATCCTCCGCTTCTTCAAAGACCATCACTTATGGTTGCGCTCACATTTGGGTCACTTCTTGGAGTACTCATCGGCGGATCTGCATTCCTTGGTCTCCATGGTAGTCTTCTAGGAAACTACTACTACGGTTTTTTTGCTGCAACACCGTCTCAAATGGTGATCGCAATCATGTTTCTCATTCTTGCTTACAACATTATGAGGAGGAGCCTTACAGGCTCAAAGAACTAAGACATCAAACATCGAGAACAAACCGCGGGACGTACGTCCCGCGGTTTTTTACTTCTTAGTCTTCTTTGGTTTCTTTGCTTCTTTTTTGTGTGTTTTTGTTTCTTTTGCCATATGGATTATTTTGTTTTCTTTACTATATTTTTAGTATAACGACAGCAGAAGAAATAGAAAGTGGATAATCATACTATACCAGCAGATAACAGATATCAGACGAGCAGACAGTCGACACACTCGAACACTTTCAGTATTTCATTCTATTATCTGTAAGCAAAGCGGTCTGCTGTCTGAACCCCTATCGTTTACATAACTTCGATAAAGTTCTCCCGGAACGTTTTGCTTCTTCCTCTGTTGTGTAGTAGATTTTATTTACTTCTTTAATTCGAGAACTTCCTTGACACCAGCTAAATGTATATGTTTTTCCACTTTTTGACCCAAAAGGTGCTTTATCTTTTACACCCTCTATAGCCTTTATGGTAGACCCACTTAACTGCTCAGTAACAGATGAAGTATAGACAATACCCTTGACATTCTTTAGTTTAACATTTGATATATACCATATAGCACAAGTGATTCCTAATAACCCAACAAAAAGAGAGATAATAATAGTGTAGCTTATGGCGCTATTGATTTTTTTAAGATTATCTTGTATACTATGCATTATAGTTTAATCATTATTTAGTATACGCTATGGCAACAAGAAAGGCCGCAGGTTCGGCAAAAAACCTAACAGACAGTAAACCAAAGTACCTTGGTACTAAACTTTATGCTGGAGAAATAGCTACAGCTGGTGCAATTATCGTTCGTCAGCGCGGCACTAAGATCCTCCCAGGAAAGAACGTTGGTCTTGGACGTGATCACACTCTCTTTGCACTCGAAGAAGGTACGGTAACCTTCACAGAGCGCCGCATGAAGCATCTCGACGGTACAACCAAGCGAAAGAAAGTAGCAAACATTGGACTCTAAGTCACTCTAAAAAATAAAAACGACCTCACATGCGGTCGTTTTTTCATTGTAGCTTTTTTTGTTTCGTGTATGCCTACGATTCAGTCACCACCACGAAGTGTCACTCTACACTTTCTCTCAAACAAAGCCATCTCAGCAGCACTTGCTTTATCAAGAAAATAATAATGCGAATCCTTTGAACGCATCACTTCATAAAGACGATTTCCAGACACATCTAAGACCGACCTAACATACAAATGCTCTCCACCCCAGGTGCCACCAAAATCTTTATATGTAGACCAAAGAACAAAGAACCCCTTACCAAATCTTACAACATGTTTCTTGAAAATTCTTTGTTCTACATCATCACAAAAACTAATCTCAAGATAATTATTGTTAAGCACTGGCTCACCTTGTATACCAAAAGAAAAGATTTTGGTATGCTTTGCTGTCTGCCATGTAGAAAACCATGTAATTGTTTGCAATGTACTCATGATCGCCTCCTTGTGTATAAGTACACCCTAAAGAACTTTCTTCACACTATCACAGTATCTTTATAGTAACAATAATTACAGATAAAACATTCTTACAAAACCACTCTAATACCTAGAGCACTTCTATGGCAATAGATGCTTTTCTTTCCCCTTGTACGAGAGTAACCGTATGTTTACCAACCGACTTAATCAAAGTAGTGATATGAATCTGTTTTGGATCAAGAGAAAACTTTGTTGCCGCAAAAATAGCATCAACAATATCAACTTCCTTAACCTGTGCAAAAAGCTGACCTTTAGCATCTGATTTTTTACCCGCAATAACTACCTTTGATTCTTTTATTGTATCGAGAAGCTGCACAAAAGTATTAGTTGCAACTTCTTTTTTATGAAGTTTAGATTCTTCTTTTGCTTTCCATTTTGCAAGCTCTGAAGGTGTCGCCTGGAGGGCGTCACCCTTCTTAATGAGCACGTTGATAGCGTAACCATCTGCCACTTCTTTTACCTCGCCACGCTTACCGAGTTTTGCTGTATCTTTTAGGAGAATTACTTTCATATTTCTATACTACCATGTCGCAGACTTCCCAGACAACTACTGACTACTCAGACTAAAATACAAAAAGGCGGCCGCGAAGCGGCCGCCTTTTTGTATTTAAATCAGAAAGTCTGTTGTCTAACTGTCTGATGTCTGTACTCTTGTTTACTGCATCTTCTTCACCACTTCTACCGCCTTGATCATTTGAGCATCATAGACACCCTTGAAACCTTTTGGTGTTGATGTAGCAACAGCAACTTCCACATCTGGCTTAATGCCGTGCTCTGAGATATTAACACCGTTTGGTGTATACCACTTTGCAATGGTCACCTTAAGTGATGAGCCGTCGTCGAGATTCACAAGCTCTTGTACTGAACCCTTTCCAAATGACTTTACACCAACAATCTTTGCGATACCATGATCCTTAAGCGCTCCTGCGACAATTTCTGAAGCTGACGCTGACCCACCATCAACAAGGATAACTACTTTTATATTTGCAGGTAATCCTTTGATACCTGTACTTCTGTGGTTTACAATTGCCTCATCTTTTCCTTGTCGTTCACTTACAACCACTTGCCCTTCTTTCAAGAAGTAGCTCGACATTTCTACTGCCGCATTTAGATATCCTCCCGGGTTACCTCGAAGATCAATTACAAGCCTTGTGTACTTTGTAGCAAGGAATTCATTGAGCGCCTTTCGGAAAAGATCCGGTGACTCTGCTGAGAAGTTGTAGAGTTTGATAATAAACACATTATCTTTCTTTTCAGTATCAAGTGTTGGTATCTTTATTTCTTTACGAACAATCTTGATATCAACTGGGGCTTTTCCGTCAACATGGAGCACAGAAAGTGTTACTGTTGTGTCTAATTCACCACGAATAAGAGAGACGGCTTCTTCTGAATTTTTACCAAGCATACTCTTACCATCAACCGCAACAACAATATCTCCCGCCTTAACACCTGCTTTCATCGCCGGAGAATCCTTAAGTGGAGCAATAACAACAATGTTGCCATCCTTCATACCAACAGTCATACCAACACCACCAAACGACCCCTTCACTGTCTGAGCAAAACTCTTTGCCTCAACTGGTGGGAAAAATACTGTATATGGGTCCTTGTAACTCTCAACATAACCACGTATCATTCCGTACTCAAACTCCTTTGCGGTCGGAAGTGTTGATGATGATTTCCAAAAAACAAACTTACCATCAAGGTTGCTCTTTACTGCTTTGAAAAGTGGCGTATCTAGACTCACACTACTCATCTGAGTGTCAGCTTTAACACTACTATTCATAGCTGTACCCAGAAGAAAACCTACCCCAAAAATAGTAAAGATAAAAGCACCTACAGCAATACTCTTAATAGTAAAACTCTTTGTAAAATATTTTGGCAGATGAACAGATCCTTGTTCACCATTGTTGGAAGAAAAAATCGATGACATATAGATGTTAGTATACACAGAAAATATGCTAGAATAAAGGTATTACCATCACACTCCATGCACGACGAGATAAAGCTTTATAATACAAAAACAAAATCCCTAGAAACCTTCACACCACTTAAACCTGGACATGTCGGGATATATTCTTGTGGCCCAACGGTGTATCACTATCAACACCTTGGGAATATGCGTGCGGCAGTTTTTGCAGACACGCTCCGTAGGATGTTTATCTCATCTGGATTCGACGTTACTCACGTGATCAATATTACTGATGTTGGACATATCGTGGATGATCAAGACAGTGGTGAAGATAAGATGGAAAAAGGAGGACGACGAGAAGGAAAAACTGTATGGGACATCGCAAAGCAATACACTCAAGCATATTTTGACGATCTAACACTCCTTAACATCCCACTTGATGCGTATAACTTTCCTCGCGCAACAGAAACAATACAAGATCAGATCACACTCGTTCAAACATTAGAAAAAAAAGGTTACACCTACAGAATCATAGATGATGGCATTTATTTTGATACATCAAAATTTAGAGACTATGGTGACTTTGCTCATTTAGATATTGAAGGCCTTAAAAGTGGCGCACGCGTCGAAGAAAACACTAAGAAGAGAAATATCACAGACTTTGCATTGTGGAAGTTTTCTCCAAAAAACGAGAAGCGTCAGATGGAGTGGGATTCCCCTTGGGGAGTAGGGTTTCCTGGATGGCATATTGAATGTTCCGCGATGTCTATGAAATATCTAGGGGAACATTTTGATGTGCATACAGGTGGCATCGAACATATACCAGTGCATCATACTAACGAAATTGCACAGAGCACTTGCGCGACAGGTAAACCTTATGTGAACTACTGGATGCACAACAATCACCTCTTAGATACAACTGGTAAAATGTCAAAATCAAATGACTCCTTTTTAACGGTAACATCAATACAAAAAGAAGGTTACGACCCGATGGCATATCGTTACTTTTTGCTGACCGCGCATTACAGAAAAGAACTTCAGTTCTCCTACGAGGCACTCGATGGTGCATCAATTGCATACCATAAGCTCGTAGACTACTGCCTTAACCACAAGACCCCTCATGGGCATGTAAATGCATCATATATACATCAGGCACACCATGCACTCACTCAAGACCTTGCTACACCTGAGGTTATCGCAACACTGTGGAAACTAATGAAAGACCAAGAAATCCTCGAAGTTGATCGCTATACTACACTTATCGCACTTAGTGACATGCTTGGACTCGGACTTGAAAGAGTGATAAGGGAAGAAATTGTTGTTCCAGAAGAAGTAAAGACACTTCTTGAAGAACGTGAACACGCTCGTAATCAAAAAGACTATATGTTAGCAGATGACTTACGCCGTGAGATAGAGTCTCATGGATTTACAGTAAAAGATACCTCAAAAGGTCAAGAAGTTAGAAAGCAGTAGTACTATCAGACTGTCAGAGAACGGTATACATTCTTGGTTTAATTGCAAAATATCTATGTGAACACATGCAGTTTCATCTGTTGTCTGATAGAGAAGCGGTCTATACCTGTTGTCTTTCCTGGTTGTCCCCACTATCCACTATTTATTATCAAAAAACAATAGATTTTAATTTGTGCAAGATGCGAACTTTTTAGTACACTAGTAGACATGTTACCTCTTAACCAATTAAGCGCCCCAAGCAAGCGGCCATACAAAAAAAGAAGCTACAGCGATTATACGCAAGATAAAGAAGGGCAAGACCCACTACGTGGAGCACGCATTCCACCTCAAGATCTAGAATCAGAAAAAGCGCTCCTTGGGTCACTTCTTCTCTCTTCTGAAGCACTGTTTGATATTGCTGACCTTGTATCTGCACAAAGTTTCTACGCTGCAAAACACCAAATCATATTCGAAGCTATAGAAGTGCTTGTTAACAACAAAGAGCCAGTTGATATCCTTACTGTCTCTGCTGCACTTCGCGCAAGTAAGCAATTTGACCAAATCGGTGGTGCACAATATCTCTCAGAGCTTCTTGGTCTTGTTGGTTCTGCAGCAAATGCAAAATACTACGCACAAATTGTTCGCAAGAAAGAACTCCTGCGCAAACTAATCGAAGCAACAACTCATATCGGCGAAATTGCTTACAATGAAGACGACTCTCTTGAATCAGTACTTGAAGAGGCAGAGCGAAGTGTCTATGAAATCACTATGAAAGGAGGATCATCTGATCGTCTTATTGGTTTTAATGAACTTATTGATGAAACATGGGCACGTATCGAAAAGATGGCAGAACGGGATGGAAACATGCGTGGTACACCGTCTGGCTTTCGTGATCTTGATAACAAACTCTCTGGATTCCAACCATCTGACCTCATCATTTTAGCCGCACGTCCTTCTGTTGGTAAGACGTCCCTTGCGCTAGATTTTGCTCGTAACGCTGCAGTAAAACACAATATTCCTGTTGCAATATTTTCACTAGAAATGAGTAAAGAGCAGCTCGTTGACCGTATGCTTTCTGCACAATCTCAGGTTGATAGCTGGAAGCTTCGTACCGCAAAACTCTCTCTTGATGAAGAATTCGAGCGCCTTCAGCGTGGTATGCATGAACTTATGAAAGCACCGATCTTTGTAGACGATAAACCTGCAAACACAATTCTTAACATGCGAAGTACACTTCGAAGACTCAACTCTGATAGACCAATTGGTCTTATTATCGTGGACTACCTCCAGCTTATGGGAACATCAAAAGTCTACGACAATATGGTGAACCAAGTTACCGAAATCTCTCGATCACTAAAAGGACTTGCAAAGGAATTCAATGCTCCGGTAATTGCCCTCTCGCAGCTTTCTCGTGCCGTAGAATCACGTGGTGGTAAGCCGCGACTATCGGATCTTCGTGACTCTGGATCTATCGAACAAGATGCGGATATTGTTATGTTCATCCACCGCGAAGACAAGTACGGCGACGAAGCCTCTGCTCGAAAAAATATTGTAGAAATCCTGGTCGAAAAGCACCGTAACGGACCAACGGGTTCGGTTGAACTTTACTTCGATGACAAGAAGACATCGTTCGTCACTATTGAGAAAAGTGAGTTCGGTGACTTTTCACTTCCTAATGTTAACGTCCCAGTTGATGATTTTTAGAGATAGTCTTTAGCTGTTAACTTTTAGCTTAATATACAAGTTGTAAAACATAAATGTCTCTTTTTTGCTAGATTTTTATTAGCATGTATTTTCTAAAACCTAACGTCTAACAACTAGCAGCTAATTTTGTTATACTTAACAAAATACATGAACCCAACCGACCGACTTGCAGAACTACTTATGCGCTTTCCTGGTATTGGCCCAAAACAAGCCAAGCGTTTTGTTTATTTCTTATTACGAGAACACTCTTCATATAAAGAGCAACTTATTAAAGCCCTCGACGAGCTTAAGTTTACAGGGAAACAGTGTAAGAAATGCTTCAGATATTATGGCGACAAGTATGCAAAACCAGATGTCATGATATGTGATATTTGTGCGTCTTCTTCCCGAGAAAATACAACACTCATGATTGTAGAAAAAGAGCTCGATCTAGATGCAATCGAAAAAACTGGCTCATATAATGGTATTTATTTTATTCTAGGAGGTCTTGTCCCGCCTCTTACCGAAAAACCTTCAGAACTTATCCGTATTCGAGAACTTACGAGTTATATCCATGCAGGCATTGCAAACAAAACACTTAATGAAATTATTTTTGCACTCCCTGTAACTGACTACGGTGACACTACAACTGAGTACATAGAAAAAACCATTAAACAGATAGTTGGGATAGATACCGTACAACTCACTCACTTAGCACGAGGTTTATCAAGTGGTCTTGAGCTTGAGTACGTAGATAAAAATACGTTCAAACAAGCTCTTGATCATAGAAACTAGTTGAAGGTAGTGGTTAGTTACTAGTGACCAGAAAACACAAAAGCGCGACCTTCGTTCGCGCTTTTGTGTTTAGTCTGACATCTGTTTACCTGTCGTCTACTTGATTGAATCAATAGTAAGACCCATATACGGCTGACGATGACCATTCTTCTTGTGATAACGTGACTTTTGACGATATCGTACAACAAGTACTTTATCAAGACGTCCTATCTCGCGTACAGTTGCTGTAACTGATGCGCCTTTAATAAAAGGAGTGCCAAGTACAGTACTCTTACCATCATCAGTAAGTACAACGGTATCAAGGGTAACCTTGTCTCCCACCTTATGATCGCCAGCTAATTTCTCAACTGCGATTTCATCGCCTACAGCGACTTTATATTGTTTCCCACCTGTTTGAATAACTGCGAATGACATAGTTGTGAAATTATACACTAATTCCAATAACTATGCAAGAGCATACTATTGACTTTTTGTGCACTTATGATAGTTTAAGATTAGTCGCTTTTTTAAACTCTTTTTGTTCTCCGAAAACTAGGAACGTACTACTATGAATCTTGGAATAACTATCCTAACCGCCACTCTTATTGCAGTCGCAATTATCGCCTCAATATGTGGCATTACATCATACATCTTTCAAAGAAAATCAAAGTACTAAGTAGAAATGGACTTTAATCACCTTGCTTACGTAAGTGGAATCTCGGTATACGTATGGTACGTACTTATATCCTGGATTCCTTTTGGTGTTATCGCTGTACTTATTGCTCGATACCTAGGCAACGCCCCCGCTCATCTTTTCGGGGATGCAGGTGAGCGCCACGCGTTTAGAGTACTTCTATTTTCGGGACCGCTTGGAGCACTCATTTCACTGTATTATGTCATAACAAACCTCTACGAGATCTACAAGTATCGAAAAATCTTGAAAGAAATTCAAAAAAAAGATACCGGTAGAGCACCCAAGAATAACTTTCCCGAAAGAGACATTTTTGGATTCCCAAAAGATCCAAGTTAACTATTTGTGTAGCAAGCACAACAAACCGCGCTCCAGCGCGGTTTTTTTAATCAATGCATAATAACCAACGACTACTCATCGCTCCCAGAGGGCTTATCTAGTAGCATTGGCTCCATACCCACTTGATTCTCAGTGATTCTAAATACATCCTTATCTACTTTTTTAAGCTCTTTACTTGAACTATTGTAATGATTAACAACAGTGTTTAAGGTGTTACCTAATTTATTATGATACTCTTCATAACTTTTAAGATGTTTTCCGAGTTCACCTACGCGCTTGACTATATCTTTTGCTGACTCTTCAATCTGCATAGCCTTAAGCCCCTGGAGCACAGTCTGAAGGTACGCAAGGAATGATGTCGGAGAAACAACAATTACTTTATACTTGGACGCTGCACGTTGGATAAGACTCTCAGTATCATCTGTAACTGTGCCAATCTTATTAAGAATAAGATCATAGTAGATAGCTTCGTGCGGAATAAACATGAATGCAAATTCCATTGTATTTTGTTCTGGCTGAATATATTTTGATGTTTCAACAATACGATTCTTAAGGTCGTTAAGGAACAATTTTTCATAGCGGTCTTTTTCTGTGCGATCTTCACTTTCGCTAATACGATTGTAATTCTCAAGTGAAAACTTAGAATCAATAGGAATAATTTTATCTTTCACAAAGACTGCCGCATCTACAATTGTGCCATCCGGAAAACGGTACTGCATTTCAAAAGATCCCGGAGGCATAACATTCTTAAGGAGTGTTTCTAGATAATATTCTCCAAGGACTCCACGTTGCTTTGGGTTCTTAAGGATGTCTTGGAGGTTCTGTAACTGCTCAGTCATTGAAAACACTTGCTTGTTCCCTTCGCGCACTTCTGTGAGATCACGCGTAATGTCATTCATTAAGCGGTTTACTTCTGTACTCTGACGATGAAGCACCTGATGCAACTCAGATGACGACCTATCGAACTTCGCATCAAGTGTTGTTCTTAGCCGCTCAAGCTGATCTTGCAAGATTAGAAATGTCTGATCATCGTTTTCACTTTTTGATGCAGTTCCTTGTCGTAACAAAATAACAACAAGGAGAGCGACAATAATAGTTCCGATAATTGCAACAATAATAGTAAGTGACATAATAGTAGTAAGTATAGCAAATTTTGTGGCGGTACATGGGGCGCAACCGAAGGTTGCACCCCATGTACCGCTTACACATTACCCCTTCCACACCAAGCAAAAAACCTAGATTATGCTATAATCAAAAAACTATGCAAGAAACAATCAAATCAGCACTTAAGCCAGCAATGATCGCAAAAGATACGGTACGCGTAGGTACCCTTCGTATGATTATGGCTGCTTTTACCAACGAACTCGTAACACAAGGACGCCCACCAACTGATCCGCTTACTGATGCGGACTGTCTAAAAGTTCTTAAACGTCTCGCTAAGCAGCGAAAGGATTCTATTGATCAATTCGTCTCAGGAGGACGCCCAGAGTTAGCAGAGGATGAAAAGAATGAACTCACTGTTATCGAAGAATTCCTTCCAGCACAAATGAGTGAAGCAGACATAGAAGCAAAAGTTAAAGCAAAGCTTGCAGAGTCACCAATTGACCCAACCAAGAAAGGGCAGTTTGTCGGCATCATGATGAAAGAGCTTGGTGACACTGCAGATGGTGCTATTGTAAAAGCAGTAATCGACCGCCTCACAGCGTAATATTACACACATGGAGTCACCATCATTCTCTGCAAATAACAATCCTTTTGTTGAGAAACAGGACACGGAAATAGAGAAGGAGGAGACCCTTTCATCTCTTTTTAGAGATCATGTTAGCGATGAAGAACAAGAGTCTCGCGTTCTTACTCCATCAACGTATCTTACTATTTTTAGAGAATTAAGTAACAATCAAACCACCAGCGCCCGTAATATAGATTTACAAGAATATATGAAGAAACTTGGGTATACAGTATCTTCAAAACAACCGCCAGAATTTGGTAACAGTAACATAACACTACACTAAACCACTAAAACCTTGCTAAACACTATACAATATTGTATAGTGTTTTTGATTGAACTTTATTATAAAGGGGCGCACATGAGAAGTCTAAGCGAACTTAATCGCATGGCTCTAGAACTTATCGAAACAGGAAAACAGAATTTTGTTGGAGGGTTCTGGAGAAACAGGACAAGGACATCTAGCCTCCTGGGCTACGGCACTTGGGAGCAAGTACCGGATGATATCAAGAAACGAGTAAACGAAATCGGCCAGGCCGCTAGAAAGCGCGCGCAAGATGCAAAAGTAACGAAAAAACCAAAGCCGTTTGTTCTAAGCGAGACAGTCCTTCAAGAAATCTGGGAAGGCGTAACACTTGTCCCAAAAGACATCAATAAAAGAGATGAGAGGAGGATTAGGGTTTACATTACAAAACAATCTGGATTTAATCCAGACAAGATCCTCCTTGGTATCGAATCAAGAAAAGAAAGATAACAAGCAAGCAGGTAAAGAATGATACTTTACCTGCTTTTTATTGGCAACATATCGACTAATTACATGTAATAGGTACTGCCACGCGAGAAGGAGCGCGTGCCTGCTCTCCTGGAGACAAAGACTCCTCAAAAATCATCGTACACGGCACCTTATTTGGAAGTGTATACATAATACGTGTCTCAAAGCGCTTCCACCCAACTGGAGCAAGTGTATTTTGCGCCACAGCATAAGAAGCTCCTACAACTTTACCTAAAGAATCAACAACAACTATCAAAAATTTTCCATCACGAAACATCGTATCTCTTGCTTCTCCAACAAAACTAAGACCGGTGTATACATGGCCACCTTCATAGATAGAAAGATTACGTACAAGCATAGCACGGCTAACACCTGAGTCTTGCAATGCAGTAGCTTGAGTATTCTGATTAGTGTTAAATTGACTTCCCTGTGTTTGAAATACGGGACTTGAGTACGTATTAAATGATGTTGATGTGCTAAACGCAAAAGCAGAAAAATCATTTGCCGAAACAATACGTGGAGTTGCACGACTTGTACTACTAGAACCGAACAGCCCTTGGAACTTTCGCGGTGAAGGTAAAATATCAGTACGCTTTTGTATAACTTCTTCTTTTTGTGTATCTACTTTTGCGGTTGATTTATTAGCTCGATTAATGGTTGTAACAAGCCAAATCACAATTACGAGAATAAAAAGTGCAATGGCTATCTTAAGAAAAAATGAGAGGAGGTGTCTAAGTGAATCCATGAGTTTACTGATACGTATTATTTCTTTCCACTACAGGTATCATCTGACCAAAGCCCCCGCTTAGAGCTCTGTGCGAGCTTTTGCAAATCTCGAAACTCTCGCTGATACTTATACGGGATCATATAGGTGTACTCATACGCGTACCCTTCTGCTACCATTTTACGATTAAGCATTTGCCCGTCCTCTAGATAGACGTACGCCAGAAGTCTATCGTACGTATCCCGTAATGACTGACTATCATCATACTCTAGTCGAACAATTTTTCCAGAGGCAAGATCCTTCATGCGATCACTTGCTTCTTTACCAAAGCACTGAGTAGGTCGGTTTGGATCTACAGTTTCTGGGGTATTGATACCAATGAGTCGCACGCGCTCATCTGTGCCATTCATATTAATATGAATCGTATCACCATCAGTAACCTTAGTAACCTTATAATATGTACCGACAGTATTCTGTGTTTCCTGCGGAAGACCAATATCAAATACTGTGCCTGGTTTTAATTCAAACAACGATGCAATAATAACCATAATCACCCCAAAGAGGAGATATCGTGTACGCTTTGCTAAAATTTTTTCATCAATATGTGCAGACATACTCTCTAAAGCTTAGCATACATTTGGTGCTTGCAACTTCTGTGCAAGCGTATAGGTAGCAATCAATAGGACAATAATCCCTAGGTACCCAATTTCCTGGCCTTCGTAAGGGAGAAATCTAAGCACTGCAGATGCCCCAAAAAAACTAAGCACAATACCTAAGAGGGCAGTTCCACACGCAGCACACCCAACACCAAAAATAGCAAGTAGTAGCCCGATGCCACTATATAATCCACTCTTCATAATGGCACCTCCACGAATTCGTACATACGTATAAGCAATTGCAAGATTGATAGCACTAAGCACTATACCACCTATCGCAAGCAAAAGTGTTCCTGGGGTAAATGTACTCTTAGTATCAAAAAATACCTTTAGAGCAAGCGCAGCTCTCTTATCAAATGACAACGACTCAAACGTAAGCACCTCAAGACCTGCTTTTCCATTTTGATACATAAGAAGAAGCAGAAAAAGTATGACTACGGCAACCACAACAACAGCACGACTATCTTTCCGAGCCACAATAAGACGAAGACTCTCTAGAAGTGATTTCATGTCTCTAGTATATAAGGATTAACTGGAAAGCGGTAGCCTTTAGCTATTAGTTCGTAGAATACATACAAAATACTGAGTGCACCTACGGTGCGCTCAGTATTTTTAAGCTAGCCACTACAAGCTACTAGCCACAAGCTGACTACACTATCTCATCCCCTACCCGTCTTCGCTTCATGTATTCTTCCAGTTCAAAGAGTTCACGCTCGATTGCCTCCTGCCATTCTTCGTCACCATATTGTGCCGCGTGAAGTTTAGCTTTGAAGTTAATATAAAGTGGATACACGAGCTCTGGATTTTCTTCTACGATACTTAGAAACTCTTTTTGTTCAACAGGTGTAAGAAGCATAAGCCCAGCTTCAAAAGCCCTAAGCTCTTCGAAGGTAAGCTTAGTTTTTTCTAGTGCTTTTCGTAATTCTTGACTTATTGCCATAATTTTCCTCGATTAACCTTGTATTATAAGGCATCTTTATAACGTTACTCTCTCACAAAATAGATAAAACGTCAAGGGTACAACTTTATACCGTAATATTCTTTTTTTCAGCAAGCTCAGCAGCACGGAGTGCTAATTCTGTAAGGATCCAGCCAGCCATAGCAAGGTTTGTTGCTGCTGATGTAAATGTTTGCTGTGTGTCATCATCTGCTTGAGCACGCTTGATTGCAGGAATAAATTTTCTATGAGCAAATTCACGTAATGCCATTCTTGAATCTGACAGTGCTACTTCAGAGTGAAGTGTCTTACTGAGCAAACTTTCGTGTTCTGCGCCCGTGACATGATTCGAGGTTGATGAAGACATACGTGAATTATTTTTAATAGTAATGTACTTGAGTATACCCCTCGCTCTTTCTCTCGCGCAAGCAATCTTTTTATGGTCTTATTGTGGATTAGGTGAATAACACGAAATATAAGCATTTAGCCCTTAGCATTTGCCTTTTAGCTAAAGACAAAATACAAGCAATGGAAAAAAGTCTACGAATATGGTAGTATTTTGTGATAGTTATTAGTGGTCAGTGAATAGTAGAATAGTAAAAAAACTAAATGAATGCTGAGAAATCAGATTCAGAATTCACTGAAAACTAACAACTGTTTTGGGGCATCCTCCCGTTTTCTTAAAGTGTACTCACTTTGTTGAAAACGCAGTACTGAGACACAGCAATGCCGAATGTAGTCTAATGCTCCCGATTTCTTAGATTGTAATCAATCTGTAGAAATCGCAGTCCTGTTAAGTGGTAGAACATCAGCGAGTGAGCCTGCGAACGGTAAAATAGTGCGGTCCTGAGTACGAAGGACGCTAAAGATTCGAAACGTACATAATTGTAAATATAAATTGGGGTATCGTCTAATGGTAGGACATCAGGTTTTGGTCCTGAGTATCGAGGTTCGAGTCCTTGTACCCCAGCAACTTATTGAACTATATTTTACAATAGTTATTTTTTATAACCATAACAGGTTTCAGAACTAGCTGTGTAAAGTCACTATTTCAACTCTAATATATATTTATTTTGTATCAAATAATTCTGTAAATTCTGAATAACTTGCATCCTTCCCTTTTGGTGCTGATAAGGAATTTTATAAACAATATTTATGAAAATTGCTGCATGTAATGCTTTTTCATCTATTTCTTCTCCATCACAATATCCTTCTAAAAGTTTTTTTGGGTATTCTTCTGTTTGAGCTATGTAGTTTACAAATGTACGGCCTAGATCTATATATCTATTATTAAAAAGCGGGTCTGGATCGAAAACAGTTAATGGTATGGTTGCAAACAAATGCCCCGTGCTGTAATCAAAATGTAAATAACTACTTTTAGAGTTTCCCCCAGCAAAATTTATCAAAGTATTTTTGGCTTGAGAAATTGATCCATGTTCTTCACCCAAGAGATGTTGCTCTTGTATGTATTTCTCTCTTTTCTCCATATCACCTGAATTCAACCATTCTGCAAAAGAATCATACTCACCTCTTCCGTTAATAACTTTTCCGAAACCTATCGCTTCTTGTTTATGCATTACTCGAAGAGTTTTACCTGCTTCAAAGTAGCCGTTCTCTTTGTTTTCATTACCATCTTTATATTTTTGCTGAACAGTTGGTGCATCGATATATTGCATTAAAAGATATGAACTAGTCCCCAACATGCCTTCTTTAAAAACATGAGGGACTGAAACACCAGATGCTTCCCATGTTTTCAGAAAGAGAGCTTCATCTCCAGCTAAAACAGTACTATTCAAAGGTATTTTTAGAACAAATTTTTTATCACCAGTTTCAATAAAACACACCAACGATGAAACTCCTTGCTCAGAAAACTCGACAATAACTTCTTTCCCTTGAAAATACTCATCAGTCTCTAGAAAGTTTGAAATATGGGAGACAAGGGCTACGCGTAATTCATTACGTTTCTTATCAACCTCATCCTCAGAAAGTTTTGGTTGATTTTTAAAAGTAATCATTGGTTTTTTCTTTTCGATACTTCCTTCCATACCTTTAGTATACCAGTTCCAACCAACCCTGTAATTCTTGAAAGAATTGGTAAATGTTATAACTAGAAATCCTCTCTTTTTATTTGGCTATCTTCCAACAAAAGAATCAAACAACCTCATCTCTTTTTCTACCTGCGACCAATTCAAAGTTCTGAACTTGCTTACTAGAGGCAGCAAAATCATTTCAAATAACTAATTTCTTTTTTCTCTAAATCTATTACAAGACATTCGCCACGATTAAGATTAGTTTTAAGATTTTGTGAAAGAAGATATGCGGGAAGAGTCTCGATATATTCTCGAGACGCAATAGCTATAAGAACTTCAATATCATTCCCGAAACTTTCTACAAATTCTTTAGCTTTCACATTGTTAGGAAATTTCCCCTCCTCTTCTGCAGCACACAGTGAATCATTGACTAGTAGCTCCGTGCCTAAAATATTTACAATAATCTGACCACTTTCAAAGGCACGAGGTGTAGATGATGCGACAACAGCTAATTTTTTATTTTAACAAAATAATTGCAACCTAGTTGCAGCAGATAACATAACCTCCTTACCTTCTTCTATAAGGTGACTGTTTTCATATTGTCCGCATCGAACTATAATGAAGTATTTAATACATACATTTTAACATGCTTATTAAATATTATAGTTCCAACATCATCTTGTGACCCAAGCAAAATAAAGAACCCGTCAACTTTATGCTGACGGGTCATGTAGCCGGGAATTCATGATGTCTGAAGGCATTGAAGCCCGCAGTAAAGTCCCACCATCCCCCTAATGCGCTACCATCCCATTATAGCATTTTAAATATATTTGTCAAGTATTAATGTATATATAATTAGCGTTGTATACAGTTCATTCTAAAAATACAAAAAGCACGTAATAATTAAGGTGTTCAAATCTTAATAACTAATTACGCGCTTTTTGTATGC
This sequence comes from uncultured Candidatus Saccharibacteria bacterium, assembly GCA_964546555.1. Classification (GTDB taxonomy): domain Bacteria; phylum Patescibacteriota; class Minisyncoccia; order Phycocordibacterales; family UBA5272; genus UBA11704. The sequence goes on along the minus strand of CAZJJX010000006.1, from coordinate 4,812 downwards.
ATAAGAATACCAAATTATTACCCTATGAGCGAAGGGAGATCTTTAGACGATAGAAAGAACGAGGAAATGTAACCGTACTTGCTAAAGAATACAAAGTAACAAGAAGAACTGTCTATGAAACAATTAAGGATGCTAAACTTGGTATTTTTAATAACAGACTAAGTATTAATGAACGATGGAGAAATCTAGAACGAGGATTAAAGAAACTAGAAAAGACTATCGTAATACTGGAAGAGAAACAAAGAAAGAAAGAGCATAGAGAACGAAGATATGAAAAGAATACACCAGGAGAAATGATTCATTTTGATACGAAGCGACTACCTCTTCTTCGAGGTGAAGGTATTACTCAACCACGGGAATATCTCTTTGTAGAAATAGATGATCACTCAAGGTGGCTTTATGCTGATATATTCCCTGACAAGACAAGTTACTCTTCTGCTATCTTTTTAGAAGAAGTTATGAGAGCTATGCCATTTACTGTACGAGGTGTGTACTCAGACAATGGTAGTGAATACAAGGGAAGAGTTGGACATCCTTTCGTTGATATCTGTAGACGAGAGAAACTCACTCAATCCTTTACTCAAGTGAAGCATCCATGGACGAATGGAAAAGCAGAACGTGTTATACGTACCTTAATGGAAGAATGGCACTCCAAAACCAGATCTAACCATATCTCACGAGAGCACAGAAGGAGGCATCTCTATGCGTATACTTCATTCTACAATCAATCGAGATTTCATCAGACACTAGAATCTACTCCGCTTGAAAGGCTTGAGAAGTACTTGAAGAGTGTATACAACGCTTGATTAATATACACTTTAGTATTGACACAATGTCAATACTATTGTTTTTAGATAATTTTTGTAGAATTGTTGTCTTCCCTGAACCAGGGACACCAACACCGAATATAAGAGTTGCCATTCCATCAGTATAACATTTATCTATGATGTAATTATTTTCCAATACCGCAGGTTCTAGGAGAACATCATCCACACAAATACACACAATATGTGTGAAGACTCAAATACACAGTCTTAAAATTTTATCGATAAATTTATAATAAAGTAGTAGGGCGGTAACCCTAGCCAACTAGACAGATTAATTTTAAATGATAGAGTGTGTCATGAATCTGATCATTAAACTAAGGAGAAATAAAGTGACTCGCAAAGAAATTGCTAACAAAATCTCAATGACGATTTTTGTAGTAGGACTAGTTTGGTTTCTGACTTCTTTTTACTACCCCGAAATCTGGGTGAAGTTTACCCCAAACCTTGATCCCGACAGCGACGGTCTACCAATACTTACAGGAAGCACAACCATCGTGATCATGGGAATTTTTTTGTTATTCCCGGGATGGTTTTGGTTGATTGGGTGTATCGGTCTCCATGCAATAATTGCAGATGAAAAGCTGTAACCGCCTCACTCAACGAAACCGTTGGGAGGCGGTTTCTTGTTATAAAAAGTCCCAACTTCATCCTATATACTAAGCAAAAGGAAAAGCCCTGAGGACATCTATGCGTGTGTGCTTAGATTTCGTGTCCATCAGAGCTTAGAAGCAAATTATATACTTTCACTTAGTAATAAGTCAACATGTTTTAAATACAATACACTCTATTATAACCTCAACTGATATACTTTTATACATACCATGACTATTACTACACCCTCTTACCGTAACCGAAATTCGACGTAGACAATTCGCCTATTTCCTAGTTTGAATTGTAGTACACCGCGCATTTTATAAATAAATTGTGCATGACCCCTTTTCTAGCCCGATTTTCCATTTTCCGATTATCCGCAACTATACCTTTAGCACAAATTTTTTGCATAGAAAAAACTCGCCGAAGCGAGTTTTTTATTATTGTTTTTTAAATCTAAACTTATGAACCAAAAGTAACAAGAAATTCATCTTGTGTGTCGCAAACCTCCCCAAAGACGACCACAGTTTTCTTCTTGAAGAAAGTAAATCGAAAAAAGCGAAACATCTGCTGTATCTCCCCCATATACGCAAAACCCTTTGGAACAAGATTCTGATCATATTCAACGTAGAATTCACGATCTCTTGCTCCATCGTGAACACCTTGTGAAAGAAAATGGACAAACCAAATCCTTGAAACACTTTTTCTTTTTCTATCTACAGAACGCCAGATCTTCCACTTACCAACTCTTGCATACTTTACACCACGAACATCGGTGACTCGTTCATCTTCATGTTTTAATGACACGTTACCAAGATTTGTCTGACCTTCAGTAGAACTACCTTTTTTGGTACGAGTCACTTCGGCAACAATAAGTTCTCGTGGTTCAAGATCATGGAAAGCATTAACAACAATCTGCGCGTTATCCATTGATCCAACCTTAGACTCTTTTGACAACTCATCTAGTGCAGCAGCAACTAAAAGAACATCATATTTCATGTTTTTCCTTATGTTGATAGGATAAGTACATACTACAATGTATATTGTGGTATGTCAAATATATCGGGTAATATCTAAGCACTTTTTTATCACAATGTAGCACTTTACTTTTAAAATCGACCTTAAGTAAAGAATTGACTTAAACCAAATCGGAAGTGCTAGAATTAAAATATGTATTTCGTATATATCCTTGAATGCGCAGACAAGACATTGTGTGTCGGATCAACCAACAATATAGTAAGAAGACTATCTCAACATAATCATTCTAAGAGAGGTGCTCACTATACGAAAATTAGGCGGCCAGTAGTTCTAAAATATAAAGAAGAACACCAGACGCTTAGCGAAGCCCTCAAAAGAGAAGCTGAAATTAAACGCTGGAAAAGAGAAAAGAAAATAACTTTATTTCAAGATTCTTCTACATTACCCCTACACTACGATAATTGACTAAAGTAGGTTTGATGTATAGTATTATGCTTTGTAGGTTATTTTTAATTAAAGGAGAACACAGTGAAAAAAGTCAAAGCATTTCAGCTGCGAAGAGATCTGAAAGTGCACGTAGAAGAAGTGGGGGCACAGGAGAGCCTGCCGCACTCGTGATTCATGGTAAGCAGGTCGTCGCAATGGTTCCAGTTGGGTGGGCAGAAGTGATTGACCAAATTACCCAACTCGATACATGTGACGCCGACCCTGAAGTAATAAAATCTGACATGAAGCAAGTTCTCGAGCATGTCTGTGCTGAAGCTATGAAAAGGCCAACTCTTTCACTTACTGACCTTATCAAGAAGATCACGGAAGATGCAACAATAGTGTATCAATTCCATACGTTGCAGAAATCACTCAAGTAACCAACAACCGCCTTTGGATGAAACCATTCGAAGGCGGTTTATTCTTGTAAAATAGTTTAACAGTACTAGTATAATTACAATCATTACTATATCTAATTAAACACACTAAAAGAAAAACCCTCGCGCCATGCGAGGGATTAGTGAGGTTGCCACATATTAACCACGACCCATACAACCAGGACATCCTTCTTCGGGAATTCCAACAAAGTTTTTTTTCGTATTTTAGTCGATCAACACAAAATGAAGCAAAAGAAGTAAGTACATTCCGCTGAAGATTGAGTAACTTGTCGAGCTCTTGATAATCGCCTGCTTTTTGTACCCTTCTGATAACCAGCTATATGTTGGCTGCAAACGAAACCTAAATGGATTCCATCGATAAACATGCATATGTGACTCAATGGGTATATTTTTGAATCTTTTATATTCAAGCAGATATTTTGTCATCATTGTACAAAATTGATCAATCTTTTCTTCTTCATTTTTCTTATGCCTTGTATTTTCTAAAATAGCACGAGTACGATTGCGAAGTTTCCAAACCTGCCAAGCTGCAGGTACCTTCACCTCTGTATGCGGGACACAAAACTCAATCCATGGAAAAGGAAAACTCCAGTCGATATGACCTTCACAGCTTTGGCTTGTTTCAAAACCTAGAGCTTGCACAAAACGCGTGCAATGAATTAGTGCCTCAGTTATTCCTTGGTCGACGGGTTTTCCTAGACGATCTTTTAGATTTATAACTTTGTTCTCTGCTTCACTATAAGATATAAGTCTCACGTGTGCACCTCCGGTAGAATGAACGACTGTTATAAACTACCATTAGTACTATGTTTAGTCAAACATTTTTCTCGTATTAGTCTTTATTTTTGAACGTGCTATTTTCCATAGAATACTCAAAACTCTATGTTAGAATAAGTTGCATCATATGGATTCTTGAAGTAGAAAAAGCAATACAAGCACTTAAGCAACACTTACCCACTTCATCAGCAACGGCACTAGACGTTGGATCAGAAGGCAAAGAATATGTGCTTCGTGAACAACCTCAAAACTTAGATCTCTATAATTATCTTGCGATTAATGGCATAAAAATAATTACCATGGATCTTGAACCAAGTACTAAGGCAGATATTATTCATGACGTCACACAAGATGTTTCATCGTTTGGGCAGTATGACCTGGTTATAAATACACACCTTCTGGAACATGTACCTAAGGAATCATTTTCTAACGTAATTCATCACCTTGAATCTCTTGTCAAAAAACCAGGAGGCTTACTTCTTGTATCAGTGCCGCATAAATATCCATACCACGAACGACCAATCGATAACATGTGAAGACCAACTTGGGAAGAGTTACAGAAGGCATTTAACGGTAAACCTCTCTATGGAGAAACTTTTGAAGTCGATCATGAGTTGCCACAGTATATGAACGATCCAAAGTGCCAGGTGAGTTTAATGATATTACAATACTAAAATAACACCAAACTGTGCTACCATTATCTACATGATATCCAAAAATACAATTTGTTTATGGTTCGAAAAAGATGCAGAAGA
>CAZJJX010000005.1:0-70370 GCA_964546555.1 uncultured Candidatus Saccharibacteria bacterium | reverse complement strand
GAACCTCAATTAACGGTGCCAGAAACCGTTGTCCTACCATTAGACGATACCCCAATATAATTTTTATAATGAAACAAATTTAGTATATCGCTTAATTTTGGTTTCTGGCACTGTGCCAGGCTACTTCCATGCTTGGTTGTAACCAAGCTATGGTTGTCCTACCATTAGACGATACCCCCAAAAGATTGTTCTTAGTTATTAGTTGTCAGTTTTCAGTAAGTAAATCCAAATTCGTTTAACTGTATGTGGTTTTTATTATTTCCAACCACTAATAACTGCCTTATGATACTACCACATATTATTGTTTTTTTCCATGGTGTAAGGGGGTGGAAAGTGTGTAAGATAAACATGAGCGCGACCGTAGGTCGCGCTCATGTTTTTGGCTATGCACTAACGTCTAAAAGCTGAAGGATAATGCCTGTTATTTGTGGGGATTACATAGCTAAATAAGCTCTTGCAAGTGATACACTGAGTATTGTATTATGGGCAAATTTCCATTTAAACGTCCTCGAATAATCTCAAAAAAATTCCCTGAGATTGATTCATCTATAGATAGCGTAACCAGGTCACTTAATGACCTTGTGTTCACTTATAACGAGAAGGTTCATCTTGCACTTTCAAAGAAGCATTGGATGATGGGTTTTTCTTCTATTGTCCTTTTGCTTGTACTTGGAAGCTTCATTTCTCAACGTGGAAAGGCAGATAGTAGTGTGTTCTACCCAGAAACCTGTCTTGGGGGTTGGAGTAATCCGCACAATGCACAAGGTGAACCAGAGACAACTTCAAATGGAGATGAGTCTCAGTTCAATACAAAAAACTCTGCACTACTTGCTCCAAATGCAGAAGCAGAAATGTATTGTGGAAATTTCAAAGGAAAGTTCGATGCAAGTACTAAGCCTACGAAGATTATTGTATCGCTTGCACTCACTAAGGGTACAGAAATACGCGAAGGAACAATTCTTGAAAAAGCCCAACTTCTTACATCAACAACAAGTAACGAAGTGGTCGCAACGGGTACAGATCTTGTGGTTCCTGTTGCGACAACTTCCACACGTGTTGAAAGTGGTGATGCTTCATCAACTACAAGTACATCGCTAGGTACATCAACAGAATTTGTTTCTTCATCTACTGTACAAGATGTAACTCCGCCACAGGAAACTGCGATTGCGATACCTAGTGCTTCTACAAGTGTGAGTACATCAGTTATGGATGGAATTATTCAGTCCGTACAAGATACCATTAACGATATCTTTAAGTCAGACGAAGAACCAAAATCACAAACAGATACTGTTGTGGCACCATCACCTGCTTCACCTACTTCAGAAACACAATCAGATACTATTACTGAACCTCAACCTATTCCATCTACCCTAGAATCACAACCAGCAACTGAGAACCCTCCTGCCAACACTGAAACACCAGCGAGTACAGATGGTCCGTCATCTTTCAATAGTCTTGGAAACCTTTTTGCTTCAACAGTATTTACAAAAGTATTCGCAGAAGATATTCCGACCGAATCTTCTGTTGGAGATGTTCAGCAAGTGAGTAATCAACAAGTTGAACAGTCTAGTGTAACTCCTGCTCCTCCAGTATCCTCTGTATCTACCGAACCTATACAAGAAGTCGCTCCAGTAACAACACAAAGTGTAGATCAGGGTACTGCCACAGCAGAGGTAACAAGTAGTGTTGTAGAAGAGAAGCAGGCAGAAGTAACTAGTCCCACTACAACAGAGGATAAAGCAGAAGTAGCTAGTGTTACCACAAATGAGAATCAAGTAGATATTAATGCGACAACTACCCAAGAGGTAAGTAATGCAACAGGTACACAAGATGTAGCTGTTTCGTCATCAACGGATATGCTCACAGCAAGCACAACAGAGTCAACCTCGTCATCAACGATTGATACAACACAAAGTACGATAATCCTAACTGCACCGCAAGAATCAGAGACAACACAAAATAATTTTTTGGAAGTGTTGTATACATTTGATGGTAAAATATGGACAAGTCTAGGTCTTCTCAATGAGATTTCTATGAAGTATAGAACATTTGAAATCCCTGTAACTGCATCAACATCATGGCAGGATATGAGTCAGTTACAAATAAAATTACAATCAACAAAAAAAGAACAGGATAATCCAATGGTGTACTTAGATGGTGTAAAAGTTGAAGTTCTCTTTGAGTCTACGCTTGAATATCAGCATCCAGATTTTAATCGCGATACAATTTTAAGCGATGAAATTTATAACGGTATGCGTATTGTAAGCATTGTTAATAACGACACGAATCGCGAGGAGGTCTGGTATATGTATCTTGATGATGCAACAACGACTGATATGCTTACACATGAAGAAACCTCTACGGTCCTTGTTGAGAATGCTTCGACAACTGAAAATTCCTCGGCTCATGTTGCTACCACGTCTATCATCTCAACTAGTTCATCAAGTTTGTCAGTCTCAACTTCTACAACTTTATCGTCAACAACTGTGCCATACATTAAACCAGTTGTGCCTAAGAATGTATGGCTTAAATTTGATGGAAAAGCAGAAGGTTACACTTTGCAATCGCTCGCTAAACATATTCAGGCACTCGATGAGGTTTTGCTTGAACATAAAGATCAAGAGGGCAGGGTTCCTGATTTTACAATAGATCGCATTAAAGCAATCAAAGGAATATTCTTGGATGCGATTGTTGTTCAAGTTGAAAAAAATAATGTCGATGAACTTTGGGTCTACGATATAGTACAGAAGACCCAGGAGAAAATACGTACAGGTAGTTCAACTTCTGTTTCGTCTACGTATCCATTAGGAATGAAAGGGGGTAGCCTTTTTTGGCTTTCTAAAGATGAAGGAAAAGTTTTTGCCTATAATTTTGAAACCAAAAGCGTAGCCGAAAAGATTGTTCCTCACTTTAATGCTGCAAACGGAGAGCGCTCTACAGTTTTGTTTGAAGGTATTCTTTGGAAAGTTATTATAAGTGCAGAAGGTTTTCTCTTTTTTACGGAAGAAACAGGTGAAGTATTTTCTGACGACAATTCCCTTCTGGTGGAAGAGTTTCGGACAACCATGGATCTTGATACGACATTGTCGCAAGATATGATTGATGATTTAAATCTTTTGCAAAAGGGCACAGCTGAAATTTCATCTGAATAACTACCATGAAAATAATAAAAGCAGTACATAGATATAGTTTTTTGGAAAGAGCTAAAAGCTTACTTTCCTCCGTTGTGTTTTTGAGAGCTATACTTGTACTTTTATTAATTATTTTATGTGTAATTTGTGTAGTTTATAATTCCTTATTAGAGAAAGGTTCAAAGCATAACTCTATAAGTTCATATCTTAGTCCAACCCTTGCAGTTCTTGATAAAAAAGACTTAATTGTTGATTTTCAGGATTTAAGAGAGCATTTAACAAATAAGTATGAAGTCCGTAACGATTACCTTATTTCAGTTTATTTTGAATATCTTCCAACTGGTGCGAACATCTCTATAAATAAAGATGAAAGAATATGGCCAGCAAGTCTTATCAAGATTCCAATTGCTATAGCTGCAATGAAAAAAGTCCAAGATGAAAAATGGAAACTTTCTAATGAGCTCGTTATTCTCGACCAGGATAAGGATAGTGAGTACGGTTCTTTGTATAAAGAGCAAACTGGAACAACGCTTTCAATTATGAAACTTCTAGAAGAAACTCTTATCCATTCCGATAACACTGCGCATTTTATTTTATTACGAAATCTTGAAAGTGACGAACTTGAAGATGTCTATGTTCACTTGGGTATGGATGATATTATTGACGCACTTAAAAAATCACCTAAAAAGGATGCAGAAATTGATAACCGTATTACGGCTAAACGATATTCGATCTTCTTTAGGTCGCTCTACAACTCAACATACTTGTCGCAAGAGTATTCTCAGTTATTTTTGTCTATTTTGGCACGTGCACCAAGAGAGCTTTTAAATCAAGGAATTCCAGTGGGGGTTCCATTTGTGCACAAGACTGGAGTTCGTGTTGATGAGGCTGTACGTGCTGACTCTGGAATTGTATATGCACAAGGTAGACCGTATATTCTTACGGTTATGGTTCAACAAAAGGATAAAAAAGAATTAGATAATGAAAAAGTGAATAAAATCTTTGAAGATATTTCAAAAGAAGTGTACGATTATGTTATCAATGCTCGTTAAAAAATTTTCAATTATACTACTTATTGTGTCACTTCTTGTTAGTGGTTTTGATCCGCTTGCTATTGTGTATATGTATCAATCAATGACAGATAAAAGTAAGGGGGTTATTGTCGATAAGATTTATCTTGCCAGTAAAAATAAAAATGTTGTAGATAATATTTTTAAAAATAATAGTGTTGTCTATGCGGCAATTAATTCTGCCGAAAAAGAGTATGTTATTGATATAGGTCCAGTAAACGGATCTACTACCGCAAACTATGTGTATGCTGCTTTTTTTAACCCAAGCGGATCTGGTCGCACCGCAGCTATAAAACGAATAGCTGTTCGTGCTAACACGGCTTCTTCGACAGCATCTAACTACGTAAACCTTACTACAAGGAGAATTAGTGCATCAAGTGGTGGTACTCAGATTGTTGCTAGTAATTTTCCAAAAAAGAATGCCTCATCTTCGGATTCAATTATGGAAGTTAGGTATGGAGGAGCAAGTGTGACACTATCAGGTACGACCAATTCTAGAATTCTCGGACAACCTTTATCAGGGGCGGTAGGGGCCTATTATTCTCAGCGAGATATAACTATTGATCAAAATGATGAAAAAATTATTCTCCAACCAGGAGAGGGTATAGCAATCTATCAAGAAGCAGCAGGCACAAGATCGGCTGCCGTGCGTGTTCTTATCGAGTGGGATGAGTCAAGCAATCCCCCCTTGGCGGGTAACGAATATCTTTTTTCATTTCCAAGAGTAGAAAACGCAGCAGGAACAAATTATGTTTATAATTCTTTTTTTAACCCAGCAACATCGACAAAAACAGCTGTTATTAGAAGAATTTGGTTTGGGACGGAGACGTGTGATGCGGCAGCGGTATACACTAATAGCATTATTCTTGTGAGGACATCTAGTTCAACCGCAGGAACATTAGTACCAGCTTCTGAAGTGCCTAAAAAACATACCGGGAGTGATACAAGTTCAATGCAGTTTAGACATACTAACGTGACGATAACACAAGTTGGTGGGGCTGACGCAAGAATTGGGCACGTTACTCCTTGTGGTGCAGCAGGTCAAGTTCATGGGTGGCAAAAAATTGATTTTTATAATGGTGATGAAGAGTTAATACTTCAACCTGGTGAAGGAATAGCACTAAAATCAGAGCAAGCAGGAAATGCGAATCAGATAGTTCGTATAATTATAGAATGGAAAGAAGTTCCAACTGGCAGCGCCCCTACTTCACAAGGGGAGTATATTTGGTCTTCTGGAAAAGTTGCTGCGGCAACTGTAGCAAATGTTACGCAGTACAGTTTCTTTAACCCTTCAGGATCAGGTAAAAACGCTGTTATTAAAAGACTTGCGATATTGACTAATGCGACCACAACTGCGACGTATGCTTCATATCAGTTTAGAAGGTTGAGTGTCGCTTCAGGTGGAACACTTGTTGCCGCAGCTGATTTACCTAAAAAGCATACAAGCACAGCAAATAGTGTCATGGAGGTGCGCTGGTGTTTGCAAGCATGTACTTCAGCAATTACAACAACATATCAAGGAGATGCCAATGCAAAGATACTATCAGTTACTGCTCCTGGGGCTGTTGGTCAGACAACTGGTCAGGCAGAAATTATTTTTGGAGAAAATGAAAAATTAGTATTACAACCCGGCGAAGGTATAGGGTTATATAATGATGTGCTAACTTCTGACGCAGATCAAGCGGTTAAGATCCTTATCGAGTGGGACGAAGAAGGCACAGCTCCAACATCACAAGGTGAGTATGTAATGAGTGTAGGTCCAATAAATGGCAATATTGCAACTACGTATAATTATATTTCATTTTTTAATCCATCGTCTTCGGGTAAGAATGCCGTCATAAAACGTATAGGTGTTCGAGTAAATGCTGTAGCTGCAGCATTGTATGTTCCAATACAATTGCGTAGAACAACTTCATCAACGGGTGGTACAGTGGTTGCGTCATCTAGTTATCCAAAAAAACATACCGGATCTGCAACAAGTAGTATGGAAATTAGGACTACTGGCCCAACAGTTACATACGCAGGGGCAACAACCTCACGACTTTTAGCTATACAAACCCCAGGAGCTGTACCTTCGGCAGTAACAGGGAATACTGGACATAAAGAAATTACTTTTAGTGAAAGTGAGCCACTTGTTCTGCGTCCAGGAGAAGGTGTCGTTTTGTATCAAAATCCAACAGGCGGAGACGCTGATTTTAGAGTACGGTTATTGATAGAATGGGATGAAGAAGTTTCTGTACCAACATCTTTAGGTGAATTTTTAATGACAATTGGACCTATAAATCAATCAACGCTCGCAAACTACGTATATGCCACTCTTTTTAATCCAGCTAATTCAGCAAAGAATTATATTTTGAGAAAGGTGGGTATACAGTCAGATAGAAGTGGGGCAGCCACAGTCCCAGCGTATACTTCTGTGACACTTCGTAAAATTTCAGCCGCTTCTGGGGGAACGCTTACTGCTACAACTAGTGTTACCAAAAATACAACAAGCGGATCATCAACTGCAGAAGTGAGGTCTACAGGAGTTACTGCAACATTTATCGGTGCCACAGAGTCTCGCATTTTAGGTGCAACTATTTCAGGATTAGTTAATCAGGTCTTTGGAGATTATTCAAGTGATATTGTAGAAGGGGACGAGCTCGTATTAAAGCCTGGCGAAGGTATAGCTTTGTACCAGGAGCAAGCTGCAGGAGATACTAACGTAAGACATCATTTCATGTTTGAGTGGGATGAAGAAGGTACTTCCACCCCTACTCAGTCAATAACTTTTACACTTTCAACCTCGACTGTTTTCTTTGGTACGTTATCTCCGGTTGCAGTAAGATATGCTTCAAGTACAAGCAATCAGGGTTCAAATACCGAAAGTGAAGCACATAATTTTACTGTAATCACTAACGCAGTAAACGGCTATACAGTTAGCATACAAGGACAAACACTTACATCGGGCTCAACGACAATTGCAGCGATAGGTTCTACTGCAACAACGTCACTGGCTGGAAGTGAGCAATTTGGGTTACGTATTGTTGCTTTTGGCGGTTCAGGAACATCAACTTCCCCTTATAACGGAACAGGTTTTGCGTATGCTGCATCCGCAACAACTTCATCTCAAGTTGCAAACGCAACTATTGGTGACAATGCTACAACAACTTTTTCCGTAAGATATTTAGCAAACATTACTGCCTCAACACAGGCCTCATCCTATACATCAAATGTTATCTATGTTGTAACGGCTAATTTCTAATAATAAATAAAAACTTTTCCACTCGAAAAGAAAAATTTGCATGGTATGCTAGATATATGGTTGATGATAATCTGCCCTTGGTGTGTTTAAGTATTTTTGTTACGGTACATGAACAAAAATAATTCTCTACCAACATTAGCTGCTATTGTATTTATATTTTCTGGGATTATACTCGGGGTTGTGTTTAGTAACGTCCAAAAAGTTTTTGCAGCTGCGCTTTCATCTTTATCCGATGCTCAGTCGTCTATCAAAATTAACACAGCTTCTGATCATACGATTCAGTTCGTTACACCTACAGGGATTGGGGCAGGACAAGGTTTTACAATTACATTTCCAAACGGTTGGAATCTTGGGACAATAAATGCAACAAGTACGGATTTTGCAACAAGTACATCAGCTACATGTTCTGGTTTTACTGATGCGTTTATTAGAAACGGTGCAGCGTCAGGTATTTCTTGGGGAGTGTCAACCACTTCACAGAGTGTTACAATTACGTCTGGTACAGCTGTGGTTCCTGCGAATCGTTGTGTTCAAATTAAGTTTGGTACTAATGCTATATTTCAAGCATCCGGGACTTCACAAATTACAAATCCTGCCACAGCTACAAGTTCGGTTATTACGATCACAAGTACATTTGGTGATAATGGACAAATTACAGCTAATATCATAGATAACGATACTGTAGCTGTTACCGCAACAGTAGCTCAGTCGTTTTCATTTTCTATCTCTACTACGACAATATTTTTTGGCCCACTTAGTTCATCGGGGGCGAAGTTTGCTTCTTCAACAAATCAGCAAGGAGATAGTACTGAAACAATTGCCCATTCATTGATAGTTTCAACTAACGCTCCTTCTGGATATACAATAACTTTACGCGGCCAAACTCTCACCTCTTCACAGAGTTCTTCTAGTACTATTACAGCAATAGGTGCAACTGCAGCATCTTCAACAATCGGTACTGAGCAGTTCGGTATCCGTGCAACAGTTTCTGGTGGGACAGGTGCAACTGTCGATCCTACTTTTTCTGCAGCAACTTCCTATGGATATGATGCAACAGCTACAACATCTGTTACTTTTGCAACAGGGTCAGGGGCCACGAACCCTTCAACGTACTCATTACGTTATGTTGCAAACATCGCTTCACTGACAGAAGCCGGGACATACGTAGCAAACATTATCTATGTAGCAACAGCTAATTTTTGATGCTTATCCACTAATTTTTCTTTTGAGTAATAGGTTGTGTGGTACTCTTAAAGATATAGCATGTAGTATTTTACTATAATTATCTATGAAGCAACATCAAAATTTTGGTTTCCTACTTAGTGTGTCGTTTAGTATTATTTTAGTAATATTGTTAGGTTTTAATACTCTTGAAAAAGTTTTCGCGGCAGCTCTTTCATCGCTCTCAGATACTCAGTCAAGACTTACGGTAAGTCTTCCTTCAGATCACACTATTCAATTTGTGACCGCTACTGGAATCTCTGCAGGTCAAGGTATTAGTATAGAATTACCTGCTGGGTATGCAACAGGCACTTTTTCTATACTAAATTTCGACCTAGCGACAAGTACATCAGCATCGTGTTCATCAGTTGCTGATGCGCAATTGCAGTCAGGTGCAGCATCAGGTCTTACATGGGGTGTAACTGTCGCAACATCAACTATTTATATAACTTCAGGCACAGCGGTAGTGCCTGCAAACCGTTGTGTGCAGATTAGAATCGGGTCTAATGCAACATTTGGTGGTACAGGAACCTCCACACTTGTTAACCCGTCTTCTCCTGGAGCGTATCAGATTAACATAATAAGCGGTGGGGCAGACACTGGATATGTTACAGAATATATTGTTCCAGATGATGCTATTTCTATGACAGGAACTGTGAATCAGTCGCTCACATTTACTGTCTCTACGACAACAATTTATTTTGGAGTTCTTGGTGCAGGTGGTGCAAAGTATGCATCTTCAACTAATACTGCAGGAGATACGCAAGAAACTATCGCACATACCCTCGCTGTCGGGACAAACGCGCCATCAGGTTTTACCCTATCTGTTCGTGGTCAAACCTTAACATCACAGCAAAATGCTGCAAATACTATTGACTACATAGGTGCTGTTGCTGCATCATCGACACCTGGTACTGAGCAGTTTGGTTTTCGTGTCACTGAATCAGGTGGGGCGGGTGTAACAGTGTCTTCACCGTTTTCTTCGGTTTCGTCCTATGGTTATAGTGCAACTGCGTCATCTTCTAATACGGTTGCAGTTGGGACAGGTTCTACACAAACTTCAACATTTGCTGTGCGTTATGTGACTAACATTAATGCTATTACAGAAGCTGGTACCTATGCTGCAAGTCTTGTGTACATTGCAACTGCGAATTTCTAGTTTTCCTTACTTCTGGCCTTATTTTTATCACTATCCACATAAAATAGGGAAAGATAGATGGTAAACTTGGTGCAACACTGATGTAGAATCTTTGGTTTTAGTAAGTAATAGATTTTTATATGTTTAAATTTAAAAAGAATATCATAAAACAATTAGCAAGCTTTCTCACGATCCTTGCTATCGTTGTTGGAACTTCAATTACTCATGTTGAACTTGTGCATGCAGCAGCGCTTAGTAGTCTCTCAGATACTTTGTCATCAGTAAAAGTAAACACACTTGCTGATCACACCATCCAATTCGTTACCCCAACAGGAATCAGTGCTGCATCAGGTTTTACAATCAACTTTCCAGTAGGATGGAACCTAGGAACAATTGACGCTACAAGTACAGACTTTGCAACAAGTACTTCAGCTTCTTGTGCAGGGTTTACAGATGCATTTATTAAAAACGGTGCAGCTTCAGGTATTACTTGGGGAGTTTCAACCACTTCACAAAGTCTTACAATCACTTCAGGAACAGCAGTAGTGCCTGCAAATCGTTGTGTGCAGATTAGAATTGGTACAAACGCCATTTTCCAGGCTTCTGGTACAGCTCAGATCACTAACCCATCTTCTGCAACATCATCGGTAATCTCCATTAACGGTGCGTTTGGTGATACAGGTAACATTACTGTAAACATCATTACTGATGATACGGTTGCGATGACAGGAACTGTTAATCAGTCTCTATCATTTACAATTTCTACATCAACAATCTATTTCGGAACACTTACTGCATCAGGACCAAAGTACGCATCTTCTTCTAACCCATCTGGTGACACAGCGGAAACAATAGCCCACACACTTGCGGTCTCTACTAACGCTGGATCAGGCTTCACCATCTCCGTTCGTGGTCAAACCCTTACTTCACAACAAAATGCAAGTAATACCATTACTGCAATTGGTGCATCTGCTGCTTCTTCAACATTAGGTACTGAACAGTTTGGGTTGCGAGCAACAGAATCAGGGGGTACTAATGTAACTGTTGCTTCTCCGTATGCTTTCTCAAACTCCTACGGCTACAGCGCAACAGCAACAACGTCAGCAACGCTTGCCTCAGGAACAGGTGCAACACCCCTTTCTACGCTTTCACTACGTTATGTAACCAACATCTCTGCTATTACAGAAGCTGGTACCTATGCCGCAAACCTTATTTATGTAGCTACGGCGAATTTCTAACAAGCAAGACCTTAACTATTCAAAAGTATCATTATGAAATCCACTAATCTAAAAAAAATTGCTGGTTCAATCATGCTTGCGCTTGGTGCGTGGAGTGTGATTACCGCACAAGCGCTTACAATTTCTCCTGCCCGTGCAGAATTAACAGGAGATCCAGGAGAAACAATACAAGGAGTTTTTACGCTTACAAATCCACTCGATACTGACCAGACTTACTATACGTCAGTTGAGCGATTTGAGGCACAAGGGGAGACTGGAACACCTAATTTCGTTGCTTCAAAAGAGGGTCTTCCTTCATGGGTTAAGGTTACCGATAAGGTTGTGCTTAAGAAGGGTGAGAAGGCAAGTATTTCATACTCAGTTGTTATCCCAAAAGATGCTGATTCAGGTGGACACTTCGGCGCCATCTTTCTCTCAACAGTTCCTCCTTCTGCAAATGGGGGTGAAGTTTCCGTAGGAGCTAAAATGGGTATGCTTGTTTTCCTTAAGGTAACAGGTGAAATCAAGGAAAAGGGTGGACTATCAGATTTTATGCTTAAGGCAAAATCAAATATTCTTACAAGTCTTCCTGTTGAGTTTAAGTACCGTTTTACCAACGAAGGTAATGATCGTGTGAGACCTGAAGGAGAGATTACTATTACCAACACTCTTGGGCTAGAAACAGGTAAGGTTGATGTAAACAAGACAGAAGGAAGTAATGTACTTCCTGGTAGTACACGTCTTTTCGAGGCAAAGTATGGAGGTGATCTAACTGCGCCTGAAGTTTCTGACTCTTTCTTTAAGCATGTTAAATTCCAGAAGGATAACTTTGCTTTTGGTATGTATAAGGCTGAGCTTAATCTTACTTTTGGTAACAATAATCAAAACAAAGCAACAAGTTCTCTACGCTTCTTTATTATTCCTTGGCAGTTATTATCACTTATTGCTGTTGTTCTTGTCGGTATTATTCTTCTCTTTATTGTACTTGTTAAGCATTACAACAAATGGATTATCAAGCAAGCACGCGCAGCTGCAAAGAAATCATAAAGTGTTTCTTTTTACAAAAACAGGTAGCTTTAACAGCTATGCTGTTTTTATGTTTTTGGGGCACGGTTTCCGCTGATGATCCAGCCCCTAATCCTCTCACAGAATCAATCTCTGTGTCTGCAACGGTTCTTGCTGGTTCAACAAATACACCTCTGCCACCAAATCCCCCTTCACCAAATACTGGACCAGTCGACACAACTAATACATTTGATGTTGCAATCTTTAAAGGTAAATCATACCCAGGAAGCACGATTTCTCTTCTTAAGAATGGTATTGTGATGGCAGATATTCCCGCAAATCCAGATGGAACTTTTGAACTCCACGTTAGAAATCTTAATCCGGGTACATATAGTTTTGGTTTGCGGGCAAAAGACGATACAGGTTTGACATCTAAACTACTTGTCTTTACGGTGTATATATCTGCGTCGGTTGCAACAATTGTGGATGGAATATTTATTCCACCTACGATTACAAGTGATAAGCTTGAGGTAAAGAAAGGTGACCCAATCACATTTCTCGGAAGATCTGTCCCAGATACAGAGGTTCGTATTTCTCTTACAAATAACTCAGAAGTAATAAAAAAAGTAAAAGCAAATAGTAGTGGATCATGGGTATATATTCTCGATTCTTCTGAGCTTGCATTTGGTGACTATAACGCAAAAGCAAGAGCTCTTACTTCAAGTGATATTTCTATTTACTCTGACCTTGTTTCTTTTCGGGTAGGGGAAACTAATCGTAACAGACTAAAGTCACTCTATGGTTATCGTAAGCGATGTGACTTAAATGATGACGGTCGCGTGAACTTGCTTGACTTCAGTATTATGGCATTTTGGTATAAGCGTCTAACGTTTCCTCCAAAAGTTGATCTAAATGATGACAAAAGAGTGAACTTAACAGACCTAAGTATCCTTGCTTACTGTTGGACAGGATAAATTATGAACTATTCTATGATTAAAAAAAGTATATATGTATGTGTGACCACCGTTCTTATGTGTGGCTCGTTATCTGCTGCGTCGATTACTATCGACTCACCCCCAAAATCAACACAAAACAGAAGTCCTGTAACTGTTCGTGTCATGGTTGACCCAGAAGGAGTTGCGCTTAGTGGTATATCTGGAGATTTCTCATTCCCGACAGAGCTTTTTTCTTTAGGTACAATTTCAATGGAAAATTCTGCTGTTCCACTTTGGATTGTGCAACCATCGTTATCTGAAGATAAGTACTTTGACGGGCGTACTCATGTACAGTTCGAAGGAATTTTCCCAGGTGGATTTGATGGGGTAAGAAGTCCTTATTACTCAGGTGTGAAACCTGGAACCGTATTCTCGATTTCGCTTATCCCGAAACAAAAAGGGGTTGGTGATTTGCGTGTTGATAATGTCACCTTAAATGCTTTTACAAGTGATGCTCGATCGTTACCAACGTCAAACATTGTTACAACACTCGAAAATCCTGCACTGCTACCTGAAACTTCAAAAAAAATAACTGAAGAATACATAGAGAGCCCAACGCTAAATGTATTTGTTACACGAGATATGTTGGTTAATGATAATGCATGGTATCTTGTTGTGTTTGAGCGTGAACAAACAAGCGCGGTACAATCAATCTATGTTGCTGAATCGGATACTCATGATGTTGGGCTTATCGATGATTACGCATGGAGAAAAGTTCGTGTACCGTATGTGCTACTTCATCAGGCCAGAACAAAGTTTGTGCATGTGAAAGTTGTCTACTCTAACCACACTTACACAACACGAACAATTGCACCTGTTGAAAACTATGCAAGTATTCCATTTGCATCGCGTATACTTATAGGTATAGCATTTGCGCTTTTTGTTCTCTTTCTCTATGGGAAATATTCTAATCGTACTCAAGACTAAACTACATACAATAAAACATATCTCTCTTGTTCTTTTTTTTGCACTTGTTTTATTTTCAGATACAGAATCCCTCTTTGCTGCCAATCTTACGGTGTCACCATCGTCAGTTACCACTAAAGTTGGGAAGACTTTTACGGTAGATGTAGTTGTTAGTAACAATACCGATGCCATTAATGCAGCATCAGCACTTGTAACATACCCTTCCGATGCACTTTCTGTTGTGTCTGTTTCAAAGGCGGGGTCATTTATTTCTCTATGGGCAGAGGAGCCCACATTCTCAAACGAAAAGGGCACGCTTACTTTTGAAGGGGTTGCACTTAATCCAGGTTTTAATAAAACTACAGGTAAGATTGTTACTGTTACGTTTAAGGCTCTTCAAGAGGGTAATGTAAGCGTTGTAGTTAAATCTGGACAGGTTCTTGCAAATGATGGTAACGCAACTGATGTTCTTAAGACAACAGGCTCGGCACTTGTGTATATTACCGATAAGGAGGCAGTGCCTGTCGTAAAAGAAACGGTTGTGCCTGTTATCATGTCACCTACACACCCAGATAGTAATGCATGGTTTGCACGTCGTGATGCATCTTTTGAATGGAAAATCCCTGACGGGGTAACAGCAGTAAGAACAGTATATTCTGACAAAGAAACATCGAACCCAACAAAAGTATATGATCCACCTGTTACTAATAGATCGTTTACTGTAGATGTTGACGGTGTTATGTATATGGCTGTGCAGTTTAGAAATGCAAGTGGGTGGGGTGCTGTTAGTCGTTATAAGTTCCAGGTAGATACGCAAGCCCCGGAAAAGCTCAAAGCCTCTTTTCCTGATGGAAGTGTGACTACTAATCAGGCCCCAGCAGTACTCATTGAGGCAGAAGACTCGCTTTCTGGAATGCGCGCAATAACGATGAGTATCGACAATGGTCAACCTATTGAGTACCCTGTTGATTCTTCAAATGTCTATAGACTCCCAAAGCAGAATTCTGGCAACCATACAGTTGTTATAAATGCAGTTGATAATGCAGGTAACGCAAGCACGGTATCGCTTGAGTACACAATCCAAACTATTAATCCACCAGTCATTACTGAATATACAAAGAAAGTAGACTTCGATACGCGATTCAAAGTAGTTGGGGCAACCTACCCCCAAGCAACTGTTGAGGTTGTGTTAACTGACAGTGATGGTGGGGTTTCGTCTACAAAAGTACCTTCAAATGAAGCGGGAGTCTTTACATTGTTGTGGGATAAAAAACTAGATTCTGGCGTTTATGAGATGCGTGCACGTGTATTTGATAGTCGTGGGTCTGTGAGTGACTACACCGAAAACAGAGTCATCATTGTTGAAAGAATGGTTCTTGTACGGTTCGGTATTTTTGTGATGAATTGGCTATCTGTTATCTTGATCATTATTATTGCAACACTTATGGTGCTTGCAACATTATGGTACGCACTTGTGCAGTTTGCTCGCTTTAGAAGAAAAGTACGTCGCAACCTTGCAGAAGTTGAGAATACGCTCCATGTTAATGTGCGTGCACTTAGGTCTGACACTGCAGAGTTTCATGATGTTCTTGTAAAAGCAGAACGAAAACGAGAACTTACAAAAGAAGAAACAGCTATCCTTAAAAAGTTTAAAAAGCGACTACAGATTACCGAAAAAGAGATTGAGCAGAAGTTAGAAGAAGCAACAGAGTAGGAGCAGTAGAGATGATAGGCAGCAGACCGCTTCGCTAACAGATGATAGATTAATTCAAAATACTATGGGCTAAATGTGTATTTAGTATTTTGAAATGTAAGTCTGTTGTCTGATAGTCTGGTTTCGGTCATCTGTGCCTGTGATATACTTTTCTTATATGAATACACCAGATTATGCACAGATTGCTAAAGATCTTGAACATCTTATAAAAGGCGACGGTTCACTCCTTGATGAGGATCGTGAAAAAGTAGCACGTGACACAAGTTTATTTTATGTAAAGCCAGAAATGGTTATTTACCCAAAGAGTGCGCAAGATATAAGTAAAGTGCTTGAATATGTGTCAAAGAAAAAGCAAGAAGGTTTTGATCTGGCTGTATCTATGCGATCAGCTGGCACTTGTATGACTGGCGGACCGCTCTCATATTCAATAGTTATGGATGTAACTCGTCATATGAATAAGGTTACAAATGTTAATGCAGTAAGCGCAACAGCGGAGCCAGGTGTTTATTACCGTGATTTTGAAAAGAGAACTCTTGCTGAAGGTTGGATTATGCCTAGTTATCCAGCATCACGTGAGCTTGCAGCAATCGGTGGGATTGTTTCAAATAACTCAGGTGGCGAGAAGACGCTTACCTACGGTAAAACAGAGCGATATGTAGAATCACTTGATGTTGTCTATGCAAACGGTGCGCGTGATATGTTGCACGCATTTTCCGGAGTTGATCTTGAAATAAAAATGAAAGAAAACTCTGAAGGGGGAAGAATACATCGCGAGATGTTCGCACTCATAAGTGATAATTATGATATTATTATGCGTGCAAAACCTACGGTTTCGAAAAACTCGTCTGGATACTATCTATGGAATGTATACAATAAAGAAACAGGGGTGTTTGATCTCTCGAAGTTGGTTGTTGGGTCACAGGGGACACTTGCATGTGTTTCTTCTGTGACACTCACTGGTGTACGGCCAAAGACACACTCACGCATGCTTATTATGTTCGTACCGTCCACGGCCCATCTTGGTGACATTATTGTGCGGCTTCTACAACATAAACCAGAGACAATCGAATCATATGATGACCATACCTTTAAAATTGCCCTAAAGTTTTTCAAAGACATTGCACTTAGGATGGGGGGTAATATGATTAAACTTGGTCTACAATTTTTACCTGAATTTTGGATGGTGCTTACAGGTGGGGTGCCTAAGATAGTGCTTATGGCAGAATTCACAGGAGACACTGAACAAGATGTTGATGAGCAAGTAAAGCGAGCGTATGATGACATGAAATCATTTGGACTTCCGATCAAAAAAACATCCCATGAATGGGAAGCAAAGAAGTACTGGACATTTAGACGGGAGAGCTTCAGTCTCTTGCGTAAGCGCCTCAAAGGGATGCGTACAGCGCCAACTATTGATGACATTGTGGTGCACCCACAAGATCTTCCTGCATTTCTACCGCGCCTTGAGATAATTTTTTCACAAGAAAAATATAAAGACCTCATCTATACAGTAGCAGGACACATGGGTGATGCTAACTTTCATATTATTCCACTTATTGATATTCATAAAGAAGGTATTGTTGATGTCTTACATCAGCTTATGGATGAAGTGTATGCACTTGTTTTTGAGTACAAGGGGTCTATGTCAGGTGAACATAATGATGGTCTTTTACGCACAGCCTATCTTCCTATGATGTACCCACCTGAAATCATAACGCTTTTTGAAAAGACTAAAGCGATCTTTGATCCACAAAATATTCTTAATCCTGGTAAAAAAGTCCACGGTGACAAAACATTTGCATGGAGTCATATTGATATACAATAGCTATCACACTAAAAAGGGCATCTAACGATGCTCTTTTTTAGTATGGTCCGTAAGTATGCAGCTATTGCTTAATCTTCTTACTAAGAGCTAGCGCTCCGTAAAGCCCACCAAAATCTTTAAGTGTCCCTCGTACAAAAAGAGGGACAGTGTCATACATAGAGAGATAGTGTTTTGCTTCCTTTTCGATAATTTCAATATGAAGATCGTTCATAACCGGTCCGCCGTAGACGATAACAGAAGGGGACCAGTACATTATTGTATTTGCTCCGAAGATTCCAGCATAGTGATGAACTTTTTCCCAAACTGCAACATCGTGTACTTCTTTGGAAGGTTTGCCAAAGCGTTTCTCGAGAGCCCCGCCACTTATAAGACTCTCGACATCGTGATCTTTGTCGATAATGGTGTGTCCGATTTCAAAACTAGCTATCGCACTGTCAATTGTTCCGTGTACTATTCTGGCACCACCAACTCCTGTGCTAATGGTAATGTAGGCGACGATATCATGTCCCTTTCCTGCTCCAAAAACTGCCTCGCCAAGGCCAACAAGTGCCGCATCATTTGCTAACAGTACAGTAGATGAAATCATTTCTTCTAGGGCATTTTTGAGCCCTACGCCAGACCACAGAGGTAGGTTCGGTGTCTTTATAATCGTGCCATCGTGGGTGAATGTTCCGGGCACACCAACGACGCCGCCAAGGAGTTTTCTTCCATGTGTATTAATCGACTGTAGTGATTCTTTTAGTTTTTGTTTCCACTCTTCAAAATCTTGTGGTGTTTCAAAAACAACAGGCGCTATAAAAGCCTCTCTGTGCTCAGTGAGTGTGACTCGAGTTTTTGTTCCGCCGATGTCAATAAGAATATACATAGAGTTAGTGCGTTAGATTGTGTTTGAACTCTTGGATAAGAGGTGTTTTGTACGGGTCTACACCTTTTGTGTGTGCTATATAGGTTGCCATAAAATACCCAGTAAGAATTGCTTCAAAGAGTGAGGTGATATTTGTGTGATCGTAGGTGAGTGATGTGGTTATAAATGATCGTTTGCTGTACATGTCGTTCATAATAGAGAAACGTTTTAGATTACGAACATGATCAAATGTTGCCTGGTAAAAAAGAAAACTAAAGTCCTTTGATGTGTTTCTGGTGTCATCTGTTACAAAACTTTGTAACTCATTGTGGTTCGCCTCTGGTATATGGCTTGCAAATGATGGAATTTTCGCTCCTTCATTGAGGGCTGCTTTGATGAGGTAGGTGATTGGGTAAAGATTCTGTGTTGCGTATAAGACGAGATAAGTATCTTTATGCTTTTCGGCGAGATCTTTTCCTTTGTTTGCAAGATTTTCAAGATCAATGATATCTATTGAATCGGTAAGCATAGTAATTTTAGTCCCCTTCTTCATAAGATGAAGAAGACTAATGAGCTGATGTCCTATCGAAAACCGTGGTTCAAGTGATGACTGAGGAAGCTGTATATATGGTACTTTGTCGCGTTTTGCGTATTCGATGAGATCTCCTCCTAAGCTTAGGCATGCCATCATGGCGCCTTCTTTTTGTGCACATACATATGCATCAAGGATTTCTTCTGTTGTACCTGAGTATGAGTTTAGGATAAAAAGCGTATTTTTTTTGTCGTAATTAGTTGGGAGTCCGTAACTGTTATGCAAGGTAACAGGAATGTCTTGGAAGAGTAATTTAAGGAGGTTTACAGTTATTGCAGATCCACCCATTCCACACACAACAACCTGTTCAAAGGGTTTGAGATGCTCACTGTGATTAATTATCGGCACAAAAGAAAACTGTTCCTTAAAGTGTGCAAGTGGTGCTGTGAATGATTCCATAGTAGTTACATGTTGTTAATGTGAAGCGCTTTCACAAATACCAAGTCTGTTGAGGGCCTTGTGATATAGGAGTACGGTTTTTATGTATTCCGCATGGCTCCATGTGAGCGGGTTAGCTGATAACTGTAGACCATTAAATGGGTGTAATTGTTCTGACAATACTCCTGATGAAGGTGAATGTGTAACAACCCATGATAACCAGTAACGAACTCTTTCAAGGTCTTCAACGTTTTTTGCAGTTATTGCATAGTATTGAGCAAGCCAGAGTGTTGTGATGTACCAAGGGTTAGCTACTCCATCTACTTGTATATAATATCTATCTTGTTCATAGCGTGGAATTCCGTCGATACCAGTATGTAACCTAAGCTTTTTTTCTATTGTCTCTATACTGGTAACAACAAGTGGGTCATGAGGGTCAAGTATGCCATAGGTGTAGATCCCGTAGATACTCGACATATCAATAGTCGTATCACGATAGGTGGTGCCATTTTTTGTGGTGAATAATTTTATGAACATCTGGAGATCTTTGTCATAAAAATGTTCCACAATTGCTTGTTTCATTGCCTCTGCTTTAGTGCTAAAAAGTTTCTCATCATTTTCTTTTTCGAAAAGCTTTGCGAACTTTGCTGCTGCGATAAGTCCTGCATAGGTTGCACATGAAGTGAATGTTGATGTGCCATGTTTTTCTTCCCAAAGATCATAACTCGGAAGAGGGAGATTGTTTACTGGGTCAATAAAGTCTGCCAAGAAAACGCCCATTTTTTTGATGACATCATTATAATGCATTTCGATAAAATCAATATCTTTTGTACGAATATAGTAGTCGTAGAGCGCAACTAGGACAAGTGCTGTTTCATCTTCTTGTATTGGTAGTATCGGGTTGCCATCGCGCACAAATGGGTGCCATGAACTACCGAGTGACCTATCTGCTCGATACTTGTGCATCAGGTAGCCGTCAGTTTCGATAACATCATTGCAGAACTTAAAGAAATGCTTTGAAATATTGTACTCACCAACTTCAAGTAACGCTTGTACAGTCATCGCACCATCGCGTGGCCACATATAGCTATAAGTATCTCTTCCTTGCTTTAACATATCAGAATCACCGGAGGCAATAACTGCTCCTTTGTTGTCAATGTTGCCTCGTATATAAAAGAGGGATTTTTTGAAGAGACGCATGAAGGGTTCTTCAGTGTTTGCACATGTCGGGTACTCTTGTCTTGTGAGCCATGCACGCCAAAATTTTGTTGTGCTCTCGATAATCTGCTCTGGGGTACGATAAAGAATATAGTCATGGAGCTCGTAGACATCTGGCTTTACTTCGCCAACAGTTATCCAGTAGTAAGCTTTTTTTGTTTCATGCTTATGAAGCATGAGGTTTAGGCAAAGGGTTGAGTCTACATGACCGTGTTCAATTGGGTTTTTGGAAAGCATACCATCTTCGGCATCCTTCCAGGTTCCTTCTCTTCCTTCCATGCCATGAAGTCCAACACTGTAGTCTGTAAAAGGGACATTACTTGCCTCAGCATAAACCAGAAACATGCGACGACCTTTGTAATGAATTAGTGCATTTTTTACGGGATCATAGTATGTAGTATCTCCTTGCGAGGTTTCAGATATTGAAAAAACTTGATGGAAGAACAACTTTACTTCTTCCGTTTGTTCGCTTGGGTTAGTGATAGTGATTTCTCGTAAGAAAATATTTTTTTCATTGTACACGACGTTGGTTATGGAAAGTGTCAGACCTGTATGTTTTTGGAAACATGTCATAATGCCAACGAAGGTATCTTCTTGAAGGTCAATAGTAATATCCCAACTACCGTCATCTAGCCACGAGAGTCTGTTGCGGAACCAGACACCAATACGATGCATCTCACCACGAACATGGTTTTCTACACCGATGAATGGAAAGAAAAAATCAGTCACATAGCCATGCGTATTTAACCCAACTTGGATAGATCCGTTTGCTAAGATAATTGATTTTGCCATATATAGTTATGTTATTTTTGCGCGCATTTTAAGGTCTGCAAGTGCGTTTGAAAAAGCAATAAATGCTTCATACGGAGATTCGTATGGAGAGAAATACTTGTGTACATCGCCGTCGTTAGACCACTTAGTACACATGTAGTACACATGATCTGATGTCTGAAGTTTTCGCCAGTCATCGATGAGTTTCGCATCTTTTGTTGCAAGCACCTGTGATTCTATGCGATACAGTTCTGCAAGGGATGATTGTTGCATGCTATTACCTGTCCAGGCAGTTAGGTCACGTTCTGTGTCTGCCCAGGTAACAATATGAGGCATGTCGACAACGTCGCGTGCAACGTACGCTTTACATGTTTCTGAGAGTGTCTTGAAGCCATTATCCTTGTTTTTAAGAACTTCTTGTGGCATGTGACGTAGGAAGTCGAAAATACCAGTACTTTCCCACTGATGCTCACCAAATGTTTCATAATCCATGAAAAGGTTAATCGTCTCACCGTTTCCGTTTACTGCATCAACCCATTGCGCGAATTTATCTGCGGTAAGAGGCCACTCGGCCCATTCTTTGTTGCCAAATCTAAAAGCAATGTCATCAGAGA
This sequence comes from uncultured Candidatus Saccharibacteria bacterium, assembly GCA_964546555.1. Classification (GTDB taxonomy): domain Bacteria; phylum Patescibacteriota; class Minisyncoccia; order Phycocordibacterales; family UBA5272; genus UBA11704. The sequence goes on along the minus strand of CAZJJX010000005.1, from coordinate 48,487 downwards.
GCCTGTAGTTCTTAAGAAGAAGTTTAATTTTTTCGGTATGCGGTGGTTTATAGACAAAGTTCGCTGATCTCCAGCCTAAAATCGGATCCCATCCTTCTGCGATAATACCCTTGTAACCTGCTTTTTCGGCCCATAGTGCGAGATCGTTACGATATGCAAGCTCCGTATTTGAAAATACTTTTGGAGTTACGCCAAAGAGTCTCTTAAGAGTCTTGTTTTGCATCTTTACTTGTGCTTCAAATTCTGAGAGTGAATAGTAAAAAGCAAGCGAATGATAATATGTCTCACCAAGTACCTCTACACGGCCAGTGTCAACGAGTTTTTTGAATGATTCTAGTGTTGAAGGGGCATGCTCTTCTAGTTGTTCTAGTAAAACACCGGAGAGGGAAATGCTAAACGTGAACTCAGGATGTTTCTTGAGAAGTTCAAGGAGTATCTTATTTGTTGGCTTGTATGATTTTTCGCAAATTTTCTTAAGAATTTTGACATTGTTTGTGTTGCGGTCGCTACCATCATTAAAATACTCATGATCATAACCAATATCAAAAGCTCTGTATGGTTTTATACGAAAAGGTTGATGTGTTTTTAGGTAGAGTGCAATTGACGGCATGGTATTTATGATAATGATTGATAAAGTGCTTTCATTTTCTTGGCTGCTTTGTCCCATGTAATGCCTTTTACTTGGTGATAGCCTTCATTTCGTAATGTTTCTCTCAGTACTTTATGGTGGATGACTGCGAGAATCTTGTTTGCCATCTCATCCGTATCCCAGAAGTCAACTTTGAGTGCATGAGTAATAACTTCTGCTACTCCCGATTGTTTGGAAACAATCACTGGAGTGCCGTTACTCATGGACTCAAGAGGGATGATGCCAAACGGTTCTGATACAGAGGGCATTACAACAAGATCAGCAAGTGTAAAGAGGCTTGCTTGCTCGTCAACGGTATAGTAGCCTGTAAATAAAAAGTGATGATTAATACCTAATGTCGCGGTAAGGTTAATTATCTGCTGTTCCATGTCACCTGATCCCGCTACTATAAAGTATACACCTTTTTCATAATCAAGAACTTTTTTAGCTGCCTTTACAAAGTAATCAACACCTTTTTGTATTGTGATGCGACCAGCAAAGAGGACAATTTTTTTACCATCATGTTTTAGGTGCATAAGTGTAGAGAAGCGGTCGCTTACCTGGGGTGAAGCAGGGGTGTTCCCATTGTGAATAACCGTTACCTTTTGCGGGTCGATACCATAATGATTAACAATGGTGTTTTTTGTGAGTTCACTTACAGCGATGATGTGGTCAGCTAGGTGCATGCCTTCACGTTCTCTGTCATAGACTTGCTGGTTTACACCTGTCCCACCTCCACGGTCAAACTCAGTTGCATGAATGTGTGCAATAAGTGGTTTATGAGTTAGCTCTTTTGCAGCAATTCCTGCTTTGAAACAAAGCCAGTCATGTGCGTGGATAACGTCACAGTTCTCTAGATCATCTCTTGATAGTGTTTTTACGAGTGCCCCATAGTAATCTACTTGTTGCAGAAGTGTTCGAGGGATAATCTTTCCTCCCGCCTGGATAAAAATCTTTAAGCGTTTTTCGTACTCGATTGAACTTATGTATGGGTTTTGGAGTTCTCGGGCAAGAATCTCAAGGTGAGTCGTTGTTGTTTGAAAGGCGGCTTTTTTATCAGCAAAAGTAATAGATACTTTTTCGTCCTTGAGTGCAACGGTTTTTGGTAAGACAAAACAAACATGGACATCGTTGTCGATGAGTGCATGAGCCATGCCTTTGCAGGCAACTCCTAAACCACCGCTGTGGTGTGGAGGGTATTCCCATCCAAACATAAGAACTTTTTTAGCGGGCATTACACAGACAAGTATAGCGCTATAACACGTGCCTTTAAAAGGAATAACTCATAATTGTTTGAGATGTGGTCTATGTTGACCACTATTTTTCATCCCAGTCAAAAACCCCAGTCCAATGAGGTATATTTTTTACACGTATCTGAGAAATTCGCTCTCTCATCATGAAACTATAGCTATCTCCAAGTTCAAGATATAGTGAAGATGATGTGTCAAAATCACCCTTTTGGTAGTGTTCAAATGCTTCTCTAGAAAGGGTTACGCGGCGCACTGTTTCATCATTTTTCCACAGTGGTTCGTAGATTTTCATTACCTCGCTTTTACCTTTGACACGCACTATATCTATTGGACGCACTATAATAGCATCACTTCGTAATGCATTTTTTATTTGCTCACTTATAAGAATTCGTACACCATATTTCTTTGTAAGACCTTCTAGTCGTGAACATGCATTTACGGCATCGCCAATAATTGTATAGTTAACGCGATCTTTACTTCCGATATTTCCTACAATTGCTTCACCTGCATGAAGCCCAATTCCAATCTCAAGGTTGTGATCCTTCTTTGTGGCAAGGAGTGCATCAATCATATAAAGGGATGCTTCAACTGCCTTTTGCTCATGGTTAGCAACATCAACAGGTGCATTCCAAAATGCCATAATCGCGTCCCCGATATATTTATCAATGACACCATCTTTATCCATAATGATGGGACTCATCGTTGCGAGGTATGAGTTAAGTGTCTCTACGAGTTTCTCTGCACTCATTGTCTCTGTCATTGTGGTAAAACCTCTAATATCTGAAAAAAGAATACTAATATATTTCTTTTCTCCGCCTAGCTTGAGATTATTTGTTTGTAAGATGTTGGCAAGTACTTTTGGATTAACATAATGCCCAAAAAGTTCTTTGATGAAGGCGTTTTTCTTATCTGTTGTAATATAGCGAAACTGAATTGCATAGAGTGCTGTAAGAATGTAGGGGAATATGATATCTGCAACAGAAAGACTTTTTGAGAACTGTAGAAAGAGTATTCCAAGACTAAGAATAAAGAGTATCCCAAGAAGAAGAAATACACCCTGAGTCACACTTCTTTTTATTCTGAAAATAATAAAAAGTGCACTACTTATAGATATAAGTGTGATAATGATGACTATACTATAAGGAACTTTTGTGAGCCAACTTTTATTTAAAAGTGTGGTAAAGATACTTGCGTGCACATAGACACCAGGGATCTTTTCTCCTTGTAGCGAGACAAAATGATCTTCGATATCAAGTGTATTGCTTCCAATAAACACAACGGTACCCTCTAGAGATTCTTTATTTACTTTAGAATCAAGTACGTCAGTAAGTGAGATGGTTGCTGGGTGTTGTACTTGGTAGAGAAAAGAAATAGTATCTTCGTTGCAGGGTGCCTTATCTTGTTTGGTAAATGCAAGGAATGCTTGATATGCAAGGCTTATGTGGCATGTACCATGTGTATCTTTTTGGAAGAGTGGAACTGTGCGCACCTTGCCATCGTTATCTGGATACACATGAGCAATACCAGCTAAGGTTGTTGTAGTTTCTTTATATACTGGATGGAGATATTCACCTTCTTTATCAAGTTTTGAAGCAAAGATAACAGGAACCTTAGCGGTTTGTAAGACCTTATCCATAGAATCATCTCCATCGCGAGGTTCAAGGAAAAGTACATCAAATACTATAGCTCGCACCCCAGCATCTTGAAGTTTTTGAATTGTTGTCGCAAAGATGTCTCGCTTCCAAGGCCAAGCACCGAGTGTATGTAATGATGTATCATCGATACCAACAATAACTACCTCATTGCGTATTGCGTGGTCAGTTGCTTGATCGTGGATAAGTCTATTGATATAAACTCCAAGCGTAGTCTGTGCAAGTATAAGTGCAACAATAAGGGTGATAAGAAGCCCTCCCAAAAATAGCTGCCTTTCTTTTCTGTTCATGGTTAGAATGGGTAGGTTGTGTCGAAGCGTGTTTTGAAAGTCGATGCTTTTGAAGTCATGTTGCCATCTGCACATGCATTTACAAGATCAGTTGCAAATACTGAGAGGTCGGTTTGCCGTGGAATAATAAATCCAGAAGTGTTGCCAACCATAAGAAGTGTGTTAACAAGATCTTGAGCCTTCATCTGACCTATTTTCTTACAGTATGCTTGCGGCTCATCTACGAAGAAATATTTTTCGTATGTTGCGTAGAAGATATCGATAAAATTCTGTTCATTTGAACTGAGCTCTTCCTTGTCGGTAGGGAAAGGAATAAGAGTGCGAGATGGGGTTTGTGTATCAGTAGTTTGGCTGCGTGGTGATGTAGTCGTTATTGGTATATCAGATGTTGTTTTTGTTTCGGTTGTGGAATTGGTCGTGGAAGTTGTAGGTTTTGTTGTTTCTACTTTGGTTGTTGATGTTGTTGGTGAAGTTGTCTCGTTCATTACTTTGATAACACGCGTAATGGTCTCAACTCGCGTCGTTGTTTTTGTTTGAGGTTGGGTGTCGTCAGTAGTTGGCACTTCTTCATTCTCTTTTTGGATGGTTGAGATCATTCTTTCCATGAACTCCACCTTTTGTTCTGGTGGAACTTTGTCATACTCTTTATCAATGATTTTATTCTCATCCATAAAGATTTTTATAGCTGGTTCTTTCATCTCATCATTTGTTTTTACTACCATTTTTTCCTCAGCTTTAGTTGTGCTTGTTGATGATTGGATGTTTGCAAAACTACCTTGCTTTACCATTACAGGTGCCTTGCTTGGAGTGCCGTCATTTTTAGTAGGAGTAACTTCTACTTGATGCTCTGTAACTAAGACGTTAGTCTTTTTGGTTGATGGATTATAGGTTACGGCAAGTTTTGTGCCACGAATAGCCGCAAGCGTATTAGGTGTGCGAATCTCGTACTTATTACCGTTAACAAGTGCAGTAACACGGTGATAGGTTGATCCAACTATCTGAAGTATAGAAACTTTTGTTGGCTCGTACGAGATCTCTATCTCAGTACCTGTCGCAAGCGTGATACTTGAGTTATCTGGGAAGATTACATAGCCACGCCCATTACCTGTGCGTACTGTTGTGTAGTTTGCCACTTGAGTTTTTTGGTCTTTAAGGACTATAAATGTGTCTGTTGTTTTGTTCTTAAAGGCAACCTCGCCGTACTCTTTGTAGAGGGTGATAGTGTCTTGTGGGGTTTCTACTTTAGGTTTTTCTTCACTTACATATTCATTTGCACCTTTGTGTGCAAAATTTGTGTAATAGAAACTTCCGCCCGCAATTGCAAAGAAGGCACAAATGATAATAATGTGAAGTGGTTTCATGGTTGTTGTATATACCTAGTAGTATATAGCAAAAGTAAAATTATTCTTTGCTATTTTGCACACCTACTGTAGTTGTCGCTTTTCTGCAAGATATGGAACTTTAAGAAGAGCAATCACTGTCCCGACAAGAAGGAGAAGTTCAAAAAGAATCAGAAAAAGCGATGTTTTTTGAGTGAGTGTTAGATAAAGTACATATGAACTTAGCCCGCCAAGCGCAAGTGAAAGGGCTGTAAAGAAAAGTCCGGACATGCTTGTGCTTATTGCTTCTGGATCATCGGTGTCTTTACTTGGGAAAAGTGCTCCAAGCGAAAGCGCGAGCGTCACAATCGCAGTAACTGTTACAAGGAAAAGTGAGAGCGAGTAGAGTACGTTTAACCATTCAAGATCAAGAATACGTACGTTAATGTAGCTCATGAGTCCACCAAGAACAATAAAGAACGTAACATAAAAAAGATACTTACTCAAAAAAAGCTTTTTGAAATTAATTGGTGCGCTCCGTATTATCCATGCGGTCTTCTTTTCTACACTAAACGCAGGAAAGACGAATCGTAGTGCAAATGAACAAATAAAGTAAATGGCAATAATAAACTGAAGCGATTGGAATACTGCTAGTTTTTCGGTAATATCAGTCTGATGTCGTGTAAGGTTGTGGCGCAAGATGATATTTGTACCAACTTGCGCTAGCCAAAGTCCTGATAAGAATAAGAACCATACAACACCACGCTGGTTCCTGCTTAGCACAAGTGCTTCTTTTTTGAAAAGTGCCATAACCTGACCTCCTGTAAAATGATAGACTGTTTTACTGCTCATGACTGATGTTTGGTCAGAGAGCTTTGTTGAACCTTCTTGGAGTGCTTGCCATTGTTTATAAAAAATACGTGATGTTTTCCAGATGGCTACACATACACACAGTGCTAGAAGTATAAGCAATGTAAGTAGTTTCCATGCAAGTCCTGGAAGTTTTTCTTGAAAATACAAAATTTCAAGAGCGAGTAGGTGGGTAGGGGATGCATAGAAATGTTCACTGATGTTTGCGATGGTGACATTGATATCAGCATTGTCTGCCTTAAAAAGTGCCACAAGATCAATATCTTTTACGGTTTTCCATGCTGCTATAAGGACACCAAGAAATACCGTACCAAGTATCGCTACTAGTGCTCCGAATGTAAAGTGACTTTTTACTAATGTGGTAGCTTTGTAATAGATGGTGCTTAGGAAAAGTGTTGTAAGCATGCTTAACCCAACAAGTACAACAAGTAAGACAATTACTGAAAATAAAAGCACGATAACAGTGTCAGCACCCAGATGATAGATTTTGTTAAAAGCAAGGATAGCTGGCAAAAACATTATAAAAAGTGGCCACGATGATGTCAGTACGCTTTTAATGAAAACAATTCTCGGGAAAAGATAGTATTTTGGAGAACTAATGAACCATGCATCATATTGTCCACGGAAAAGATTGAAGATAGTGGAAACTGTTGCACTAAAGACAATAACTCCTGCCATCACAAGTAAGAAGAGCTCATACATAAAAAGCGTAAGCGGAAGCTGTATCTCTTGCTCTACACTGAAGTTAACATAGCGAAATCCTGACAAGAAAAAAAAGTATAAGCCAACACCGACAAAGAGGAATACCGCAAGGAACATTCCTGTGGTGATTGTTTTTGCAAGGGTATTTGTCTTGAAATACGAGCTAATTTTTTGTAATTCGAAACGAAGAAAAAGTCTAAGCATAGATAGGGTGTTGGATTATGCAAGCTTTTTGTAGACATCATCAAGAGATGCGTCACTGCCTAGCCCTGCCTGAGTTCGTAACTCACTAAGGGTGCCTGATGCAATGAGCTCACCGTTTTTGAGGAAGCCAATTCTGTCAGAGATTTCCTCCGCTACTGGAAGTGTGTGAGTGACAAGAAGGATAGAGCCACCTTGTTTTGCAAAATCTTTGAACATGTTCTTGGCGATGTCTGCGCCTGTTGGATCGAGTCCAACGATCGGTTCATCGATAACAAGTAGTTTTGGGTGGTGAGCAAATGCTGCAGTAATACTGAACTTCTGCTTGTTTCCGCGAGAATATTCTCCGAAATACTGCTTTTCGAGTCCTGCAAGATTAAAATGCGCAAGGTGCTCTTTGAGTTTTGATTTTCTTTTTTTCTCATCGATGCCAAAGAGTGCCTGGGTAAAATAGAGAAACTCTTCTCCTGTCATATGTTGCCAGATAGATGGTTCATCAGGAATATACCCAATGAGCGATTTAGTTATCTCAGGAGATGTTATGACATTGTGGTTATTGATGCTAACGGTTCCGCTTGTTGGAGCAAGGAGTCCGATGATAGTTTTTACAATAGTTGTTTTTCCTGAACTATTAGGTCCGATAAGAGTAAATATTTCACCTTCTTTGATGGTGAAGCTCACATCATTAACCGCTTTTTTGTTGCCGAATATTTTTGTAAGATTTTGTATAGTAAGCATATAAGTATAAGTATAATAAAGGAGTATCTAAATAACAAAGTACAAAGTAAAGTGTTTCTATAATTTGCTGTGATAGGAGCGAAAATTTCTTTGACAATGCTTCTTTGGGCGAGTAGTATAAGAGTAGTAGTACCATGTTTAATATGATAAGGAGATACTATGGCAACCTTTTTTGGCTCCAGGCGGAATGTCATTGATTATTTTCCAGATCAAGTGTACCAGGAATTGTCCTTACGTTTACGAGAAAATATCATCCTTCCATTTGATGAAATACTTCGATTAGACGCATTCATTACAATGTGGGTTAGGCGAGGCAGCTATAGAACAGGGCAAGCAAGTGACCCGGAAGGTGCTCGTGAAATGTGTGAGTTGGTTGAAGTTGCGCTTGTTGCAATTGCTTACCCAACATCAGCAGAAACCCCTAATAGGGAGATTACAAATAAGTGGTGCTTAATCCGAAATTTGTTCATATCTGGTGAAATGTTTACTTTACCGGAAGTCTCCGATATTTCAACATATGATACTTTACACGAGAGATCAGATGAGTCTGTCCATTTGGTAATGAATGACTTTCGTGAAGTTCTTTCACATAAAATACTACTTGAAATTGTCGGTAAGAAAATCAAAGATTTCACAATACATGATCTTGCTCGAGCACTTTATTTTATGGAGATATGTCGTGAAATTACAATTAAAAAAAGTGGTAGTGATTACCTGGTAGTTCCAGTTGTAAGTGAATGAGCACAGTTACCAGTGTGGTACCCAACTGCAGAAATGCGGTTGGGTTTTTATATACAGGAAACCTTGCGTGTGAATTATAAAAAAACCGCCTGCGAGCAAGCGGTCTGGTGTAAGTAGCGGCATCAGGTTCGTCAGAATGTTATTCCGTCTATTAGTTGCTGTAATTGTTAAGTTTTGTGTCTTCGGTTTCTGACTTTCCAAATAGCTTTTCAATCTCGGCTTCTGACATTTCGATGTCGAGGAAAGTTAGTCCGCTTTTCTGAAAGTTTTTCTGTATATCTTTGAGGGTTATTTGCAAGCCTTCAGGAGTCAATTCGCCTCTTTTGGCTGATTCTATCCAGTATAAGGCGTTCTCTTTATAGCTTGTGCAGGTAAGCTGTCTAGCTTCTTCTTCTGAAGTTCCAATTTCAGCAAGCGTCATCCCGGCCTTACTCAAGTGTTCTCTCATGTCTTCTAGATTGGAGAAACTGATGCTGGTATTGATTCGTGCGAATTTCAGTGACTCAATTGCTCTATGCCTGTGGTAGTCATGTAGCATCGTCCCCACTTCTTCTTCATTGGTTCCTATGTCAGCAAGAGATACTTCACCTTCTTCCAAAGCTTCGCGCATGAACCTGATTTCTAAGTCGACTAAGACATTAATACGAGGTAGTTCACGGGAGACAGCAGGCAGAAGATCAGGATCAATGGTCTCAGAAGATCCTTTGGCTACTCCTCGTAACATCGAAAAGAACACGTCCAAACTGGTATCTCTTTCTTGAATCGGATGACGAGCGTTTTCCAAATGTCGACTGGCTTTTCTAAAATAGTAATATGACCTTGCTCGCTTGAAATCATTTTCGGAAATCCCGATATCTGACAGTGTCCACCCATAGTCAGTTAAGGATTTACGAAGCTCATCTATCCATCTTAAGTCTAATTGGGTGAAAGGGTAGGTCAGGTCTTGCAGCTTCCTCATCTCACGCTTGTAAAATTCTTGAAGAATGGTGTTGAGCATGGAATGAGTCACTCCAATGTGAATCATTGTGCAATCAGCGTCGCGCAAGTCTCGCCTCATGTATTCAAGGCATTTAGGACTATTCTTGCTCAGTGCTGTAATACACCATCCCATTGCTTCCTTTTTTTGTTTTTTCGCTCTCCCTCCAAAGTGAGTAAGTAGGAAGGAAATGATTTTAAAGTACTTGTCATACAAACACAAGAGCATACTCTTCTCCTTTGTTAAGCCCTGTTTTTATTATACAATAAAAATTTAGTTATAGCAAGTACTTCAATGTGTATACATTGACTTTATTTTAAAATATTATCTAATACTAGATAGTTCTTTACAGTACTTACTTTGCGTTTACCATAGCTTTAAGTTTTACACTTCTTAGTAATTGAAAATTTAAAGCTATGGTAAACAAACTTTGTTTGAACCCTCTAGTAAATCCTTAAGGAGAAATTATGAGCGCAGAAGCTGTTGCAACATTGCGGCAATTCTGGGAGAAGCTCACCTTCGCCCGAGTTGGTCGCGTCATTGCACGAGAGCCGGAAGATGTCCTTTCGGTTACGGTTTATCGAGATGATGGGCATGTTGCCTACAACGTGAAATCAAACAGACCTGCTGATATCCCCGAAAAGGATCGTCTGCGATCTCGCGTCGCGTGGCGCCACTATTTTGGCTTCACGGACGATGGAATTTACTTCCAGAAGGACAGTAATCACGGCCTTGACTGTGACATTGATCTGACGATGGACTGGAGCAACTGGGGCAACCACATCGGCAGCTTTGATAAGCCGGAGATTGATTCGCTCATCGGGGGTGAGGTCATCGACACATCGAAGGGCAAGCGCTTCAAGCGCTGGTTCGACTGCAGTCCCGAGTTCAAGCTCTTGGTGGATATCGTGCTGAATGGTACGACGCTCACCGAGGAAGAGCTCGGTCGGAAGCTTGTCACCGCAGATTACCCAGACAAGTACTGGGCGATCGCGCGACTCGTATTGTTTGACAACGTGCAAGCATTCGTCGAAAACTGCAAAATCCCGGATTGGGGAAAGGAGGACATGCGTCCACCGCACCCTGCTCACGGGATGTTCTCTGGCGGTGTGATGTTTCCTTCGGGCGAACGCCTCACAGTCACTCATCGAGGGATGTATCTCTCGATGAGTGATGCGAAGTTCGTTCATAACATCTCTTACCGGCTTAATACACCAAGTTGGTGGGAGGATTTTAAGCGACTGACCGCCGAGCAGGGAGTCGAGCATGATCATCCTGCAACGGGTGACCGGTGCCATGCATGCGAGGCAGAGCGTGCGGCACGCGGTGAATACCCTGGTTACGAAGACTGTGCCGAATACTAAGCCTACACAATAAGCCGTCAACTGGACCATATAGATCTACTGCTTTACCCGTCATGTCGCAAGACCTCTGGCGGTTTTTCTTTTTTTGAGCATATATGAGCATAGAATACAAAAGCCCCAAGGTAAACCTTGGGGCTTGTGCTTTATCTACAGTCTCGTGCAGATGACAGTACTCGCTTAATTTTGGGAACAGCTTGAGCTATTGTTGCATACGTGTAGGAGTCACTGTATTTTTTCATTCGCGCAAGAGTGTGAGCTGCATATGTGTAGGCAATCTTACTCATATCTGTGAAGTATGTGTCTGACACAGATCCGCGCGCTCTGTAGTCAGGGTAGAGTCCAGCAATGATAAGCGCAACATCACCTGCTTTTCCTGAATGAAGTGCTTGTGCATGTTCGCCAGCACTATATGTCAATCCATGAAGCAAAATAATCGCTACAGGATCTTCAAAGAGTTGTGTGTTGGTGACATTGCGCATAAGCATAAAAACCGTGTAGCTCTCTTCTTCTTCGCTAAGTGGGATCTTCGAACGCTTTTCACCTTCTTGCACAAGGGAAACCCAGCCTTCAATATGTGTAGGGAGTGTGAGCATCATCTTCTCCTTCTTGGGTTACTAGACGAGGGTACAACTTTAACTATTCTCGTACAAAAAGGGGATGGTTGTCAATATATGATCTGGGAGATTTTTTAAAAAATAGTTTCTTGTTTTTTTGATATTTGATGTCCATGTTGTAATACAACAAAAACCCCCACACCAAAGCGTGAAGCAGGTTGATGGGTTTTTACCCCTTATTCTCATTGTTGTTCTTTTTGTGCGTGGTCAGCACTACCCATGTAATCATAAAAAGAATTGCAACAGGCAGAAGGTTGCGGGCAACCGTCTTTAGCACGGTGCTTATGTGGACAGGGTCAATCCAGAACCAAACAGCAAGGATTATCCCTGTTGTCCACCCGAAGATTTTGGCTGTTGCGCACACGAAATCGATGAGTGCGTTTCCGAGACTTTTCAACATAAGCCCTCCTAAAAAGTGAATGAACCTATACAGTATAACAACATTTATGGTATTTGTCAATATTATTGTTTTTGGCGAATTCAACTACGCGGTGCAATCGCTAGGAGAATCGGTCATGGTGCTCCTTCTCGCAAGCTTGTCGAAGTGGTTCCGCGACCCCATATTCGATTCTCCCGAAAGTGACGCAGGTCACTTTCTGTACGTGCCCACTAAAATCAAAACAACCAGACAAGAAGTCTGGTTGTTTTGATTTTGTGGACCCTAGGAGAATCGAACTCCTCACCTCCGGAGTGCAAAACCGGCGCTCTACCATATGAGCTAAGGGCCCTTATTATTTTTTTGTAACTACACAGAAGCCATAGCTTGTAGTTCAAATACAGGTCTTGCAGAAATCGACGGCTGTATTTATTTTTGGCTTTCGCCTTGTGCCACATGAACTAAGGGTTTATGTTTACCGGGCACATTTTTCAATAGCGGCTCTCTTGTTTGGAGAGCTTTCTAGTGAATGTGACTCTAATACTACCATATTTTTGTTTAGGAGAAAAGGGGGTAGATAAGGCTTGTTTTGTGCCTTTTATTTACGCACTATTATGGATTATACTCGTAACTATATGAAACTATTTCACAGTATCGACTATCTGTTTGATAAGATGGAAGACAGGATTCGTGCACGACTTTCAAGACATCCATTTATTTATACTTTTATTGGTGGGACAGGTGTTGTGCTCTTCTGGCGAGGCGTGTGGCATTTAGCAGATGCTTTAGAAAATAGTTCGCCGCTTCTTGGGTATATTTTTTCACCACTTGGATGTCTTGTGCTTTCTGTTATTCTCTTACTTGCTACTGGGCTTTTCGTATCTGTTTTTATTGGTGATTCTATCATTATGTCTGGTATTAAGCATGATAAGAAAGTGATTGAAAAAACGCTTAATGATGTCGATATGGAAAAGGCAGATATTGAAAAAGTGCTTGGAGTAATTCTTGAAATGAAGCGTGATCTTGAGACTCTTGAGCACAAAGCCCGCAGTAGATGCGATGAAGGGTAATTGGTATAATTAGGTTGTAGGTTTATTGGATAGATGATACTTGATATGAATACAGAAGAAAAAGAAGAAAAAAATTTGCAAAATGAATTACAAGGAGAAGTAAGTAAGGATCTTAATGAAACACAAATAGGGGATATGGAGAATATTCTTCCAAGCACTGAGGTTATAGATATTGTTCCAAAAGTGATTCAAGAAGAGAAGGAGTAGAAGTAAAAGAGGCGCCGTAAGGTGCCTTTTTTACTATCCGCAATTAGTTAAGGGAGAATTTTCTTGAAGAATGTGACTACCTTGTTCCATAGTGACGTAGGTTCACTAACTGTCTTTTCTGCATTTTTTACCTTAACAGTTTTTAGTGGAGTAGGAGCTTTTTTGTAGGTCACCTTTTTCTTAGGAGTTACCTTTTGTGTTGAAACTTTTTGTGTTGTTGTTGAAGTTTGGAGTTTTGTTGGAGTTGTCGCAATAGGCGCTTCTTGGATAGCATTTACGGTTGGGATTTGTTTTGTACTAGCAACGACTGAGTTAACAAAGTACCCTCCTCCTGAGATACTGTAACTTCCACCTCCACCAGAACTTATAGGTACTACTGGGGCAGGTGCTGTCACTTGGACTTGCTTTGATTGAGCTGAGCTATTTGATGCACCATCAAAGAGGGTAAGTATTGAGGTGTAGATACCAGCAAGTGAGTATGTATGTAATTGGGTACCGCCAAGAGTCGAGGTCGTTGTTGTAGCACGAGTTCCGTCACCAAAATCCCAAATGTATGTCCAGATATCATGAAGTGCGCTTGTGCTATTTGGATCAGTACTTGCATCTGTGAAGGTTGCGGTAAGACCCTGAGTGCTTACAGCATACTGTGCAGTCGGTGTATAGTTGATGACATCTTGTAGTGTTGTTGTTGAAGTGATTGTAGTTGTTGTGCCATTTGTAAAGAGAGTGCCATTAAGTATAGATCCATTAAGAACAGTACCATTTGTGATAACTGCATTTTGGAGGGTTGAGTTAGTGATTGTTGTGTTGGTTGTTGTAGCGTTTACAAGGGTACTGTCAGTTATTGTTGTGTCAGTTAGTGAAACATTTATAAGAGAACTACTTGCTGCGATTACATTTGATAGTATTGTGTCAATGATTGTGCTGTTTGAAAGCGTAGAAGAAGCGATCGTTGAAGATGATGCATTAATTGTGTCTACTGTTGAGTTTGTGATAGTTGTGTTAGTAAGTGCACTACTTGTTGTCGATGCTTCTGTAAGTGTACTACTTGTAAGTGTGGTACCTAAAACAGAACTTGTGTCTAAGGTGGAGTTTGTGATAGTTGATGACGCAACTATCGATGAGTTCTGTACTGTTGAAGATGCAATTATACTTGTATCTATTGTTGAAGTTGCTACTGTACTTGTAGTAATGGTAGATAATGTTATAGATGTATTTGTTGCTTGAGTTTCTACTAGTGTGCTTGTTGCGATAGAGCTTCCTTGTACTGTTGATGCTGCTAGGGTGGTTATATCTACTGTTGAGGATGAAACAGTACTGTCAGTGACTAGACTTCCTGTAACAGTTGATGTTGCAACCGTAGATGAAGCGATAGATGTTGAAGTAATAGAAGAATTTTGGATTGCAGAATCGGTGCTTGTACTGTTAGTAAGTGATGTTTGCTCGGTGGTACTATTTAGAATTGTTGAATCAGTGCTTGTGCTTACTGCAAGTGTACTTGATGCAATCGTAGAGTTTGTAATAGAAGATGTGTCTACGGTTGATTGTGCAATTGAAGATGTAGCAATTGAGCTATTTGTTGTTGTTGCTTCACTAAGTGAAACGTTTGTGATTGTTGAAGTTGCAATAAATGATGATGTGATACTTGAGTCTGTGGTTGTAGTGTTTGCAACACTTGAAGTGTCTATCGCTGAAGATGCAACAGTGCTTGAATCTATTGTCGATGATGTTGTTGTACTATTTGTAACAATACTTTCTGTTATATTTGATTGGGTTACCGTAGATGTTGCGACTGTGCCTTCTGTTATTGTTGAAGTCACAACAAGAGATGTATCAATTGTTGATGATGCAATAGTGCTATCTGTTACGACACTGTTAGTAAATACACTTCCTGTAGTTGTGCTCGTGAGAACTTCTGAGTTTGTAGTTGTGCTTGTAGAAAGTATAGAAGAGTCTACTGCAGAGCTTGTAATTATAGCATCAGTGAGAGATGTGTTTCCAACTGTAGACGAAGCTATGGTGCTGGTGTTAATAGTACTTGTTGCAACAATTGACTCTACAATTGTTGATGACGCAGTGGTGCTTTCTATTATAGTGTTTGAGTTGCTAATTGTAGCTACAAGTGTTGAACTAGAGACTATGCTACCAGTCAGTGTTGAGTCAGCAATTGTGCTATCTGTAGTTATGCTTGTTGTAATAGTGCTTCCGTCAACTACACTATCTTGTAGCGTTGATGTTGCAATCGTTGAGTTAGTTGAGGTTGCCTCTGTAAGTGTTGAGTTTGTGATTGTTGAAGTTGCAACATAGCTATCAACAACATTTGAATAGGTAACGTCAGATACATATA
Source organism: uncultured Candidatus Saccharibacteria bacterium (assembly GCA_964546555.1). Lineage (GTDB taxonomy): Bacteria > Patescibacteriota > Minisyncoccia > Phycocordibacterales > UBA5272 > UBA11704. The sequence goes on along the minus strand of CAZJJX010000005.1, from coordinate 33,142 downwards.
TTTGTGACGTTGTAGCGTTTGTGCCTGTAAGATCATTTAATCCAGCAGGAGGGTCTACTATGGTTGTAGTAATTGAACAATGTGATGCAGTGTAATTTTTTACAAAAGCAGAATCAACAGTACACGATGTAAGGTCAGCATTAAGGAGTGATGAGTTAATAACTACAGTTCCTGATGTTGTTGAGTTCACGATCGTTGAAGATCCGAAGATCTGAAGTACAGAAGCTTCATCTTGGGTAGGGCGTAATGAGATGTAATATACACCATTAATTGTTGAGTTAAGAATTGTGACTATAGAAGTTGGTGGTACAGCTACCACGTCTATGGTGCGTGTTGCTGTTCCAGTGTTTCCTGCGATATCTGTCGATGAGTATACAATCGTATAAGTGCCAATTACAGAAGTGTCTACAGTTCCAACTATTGATACAGTCGTTGTTCCGTCTACTGCATCTACTGCTACAGCACCAAGTTCGGTATATGTATCTCCTACAAAGAGAGTAATCGTTGATGATCCGTTTAGGGTGATGACTGGAGGGACTGTATCGACAACAGGTGGAACAATGACTGCAGACACAATCACATCACGTGTACTTGTTGCTCCATTTCCTGCTTGGTCAACAGTACTGTACAAAATGGTTGTTGTCCCAACAACACTTGTATCAACATTACCTGCTATTACAACAGTCGTTGTTCCGTCTACTGCATCTACTGCTACAGCACCAAGTTCGGTATATGTATCTCCTACAAAGAGAGTAATCGTTGATGATCCGTTTAGGGTGATGAGAGGGGGTGTGGTGTCGACCACGTTAACTGTGCGAGTGGCAGTTGCGGTATTACCTGATGAATCTGCTACTGAGTATAGGACTGAGTATGTTCCTGGAACGGCTGTATTTAGTGATGCAGAGTTAACAGTGGAAACCAGTCCTGAGTCTAGGTTATCTGTAACCACTGAACCAAGTTCGGCATAAGGTGCTCCAAGTGTAATTATTTGAGGGTTGCTGCCAAGTAAAGTTATTTGCGGTGCTTGTGTATCAGTAACAATAACTGTTCTAGTTATTGGGGTGGCATTATTACCGTTTGAATCTGTAGCGGTATACGTCACTGTATATGTTCCGACATTAGCAGTATTAACTGACGCACTATTAGCAGTTGCCGAGAATGTAGCGTCATAATTATCAACTACTGTCGCGCCGAGCTCAGTATATGGAGAACCAACCTCAATGATCTGTGTTGATGTTCCGTTTAATGTAATGACAGGCACCTGATTATCTATAACTGCGACTGTACGTATAACTGGGAGTGCTGCATTTGATGAGCTGTCTATTGCAAAGTAAGTAATAGTATAAAGTCCAACTATAGACGTATTAACACTTCCCGAACTTGATGCAACTAACCCTACATCATAATTGTCCGATACAGTTGCGCCGAGCTCTCCATAAGGAGTTTTAACTGGTATGGATATTGTAGATGATCCAACAAGAGTAATTACTGGCGATTGTGAATCGATAACGCGTACTGTTCTGGTAACTAGTGTTGCAGGATTACCTGAGGTGTCTGTTGCAGTATACGTAACGAAGTATGATCCTAACCTCTGGGTGTCTACTGTTGATGAGCTAATGACTGCATGTATGTTTTGATCGTAATTATCACTAACTATTGCGCCAAGTTCTATATATGGGCTACCAACGTTAATAGTGAGAGTTGAAGATCCGTTAAGTGTAACGACTGGATTTTGTGTATCAACAACAAAGATGGTTCGAATCACAGGTGTTGCTCTGTTTCCGCTTGTATCAGTTGCATTATAAGTAATTATGTAGCTACCGACAGTATTTGTATTTACTGTTCCACTTGCTGATGCAAGAAGACCTAACGCATAGTTATCGTTTACTGTTGCGCCAAGTTCTATATATGGACTACCAACGTTAATAGTGAGAGTTGAAGATCCATTAAGACTAATTGTGGGAGAACTTACATCTACTACAAAAACAGTACGGGTTACCGGTAGTGCAGCGTTACCGTGAGTGTCGGTTGCGCGGTAAGTTACTGTATATGTTCCGACAATATTTGTTGTAACAGCTGATGAGTCAATTTGTGGGGTTAATCCTCCATCAACGATATCGGTAACTGTTGCACCAAGTTCAATGTACGGTGCCCCTACAGCTACAGTCTGTGTTAATGTTCCATTAAGTGTAATAACTGGAGCTTGGGTATCAACAACAACAACTGTCCTTACCACAGGTGTTGCACTATTTCCTGACGCGTCTGTTACAAAATAGGTAATTGTGTATATTCCTGGGGTGAATCGGTTGAGTGTACTTGTTCCTGTTATTGTTCCGCTTATGTCACCATTGATGCCGTCATGTGCTGTTGCTCCAGCGTCTACATAAACAGATCCTGCTTCAATAGTAGTTGTAGTTGATCCGATAAGGGTAAGAGTTGGAGCTGTTAGGTCAGCAACGGTTACGATTCTTGTACGGGTCGTAGCTTGATTATTAGCATTGTCTTTTACGTTGTATGAGAGTGTGTAAGTGCCTAGTATCGAGGTGTTTACAGATCCTGTTTGTAGTAGCTTCGAGGTGATATTTCCATCATAATTGTCCATCGCAGTAGCGCCAGCATCTATGTACGTAGAACCTTGAGAAATAGTGAGAGTTGATGATCCTATGAGTGTAATTGTTGGCGCAATCTGATCAAGGTACGTCACAACAACAGAATAAGAAGTCGAAACTGTTTCTCCTGTGTAGTAGTTATTTGCAGAACATATAACTGTGGTAGTTCCGATAGGGAAAATTGCCCCAGAGTTTTTAGAACAAGTTACCGGGAGATAGTCAACTGCAGATCCAGAGATTAATAAAGTAGCAATTGGAGGGGTAAAATACACCGCAATTCCGTTTATATTCGTTGAAGAAAGTGTAATCGTTGGTGTTTGACTAAATGCAACTGAATATGCCGATGTATTGTTAGCGTCTCCGCCCATACCACCCTCAGCACCAGCATCCCCACCACTTCCGCCGTCACTTTCAGCAAATACTGCAAACACTGACGAGGTGTGATTATTGTCCTTTATAAGCTCTATAACTGGTGAAGTAATAAATAGTGAAATAAAAAGCACGAACAGCCCAACTGATCGGAGTATGGATGTGCATGTAAAATAAGTATTAAAAATTGATTTTTCTTGTGACATGCTTGATGAGCTGGTGTCAAGATATAAAAGACAAATTAGCTACATCAAGGTGACTACTATAAAAAGGACATTTATAAAAGACACCTAAAATAGTATTGTCTTTTATAGCTGTATACAAAATTACCTTTGTATTACCCTGAATACTACTCCTTTCAAAAATAATTGCAAATATAATAAAAGCACGCCACAAATGTGGCGTGCACTAGGTTCATTCAAGTTCTTCCTGGGTAAGAAAGTGAATGTTCAATTTCTTACCTTTTTGTCGATCCCAATCAGTTGGTGTAGTTTTCACAGCGCCCTGGGGTTTTGTTGGAGATAGCAGGTTTTCCTGAGAACCTTTCAATCGTACTGTTGCGTTGACTGGGCTATCAAATGAAAGGCATGCTATTCCTGCAAACGTTGCCACTTCTACTGTTTTTTGTGTTAACAGCCCTGAAACGTAAGTGACCTCAAAGACTCTTTTCTTAAGGTCTCGTTCCCATGATCCTTTATTTATTCCACTGAAGTCACCTTCTTGGATTTTTTCACAAGGGGTTTCTTTCAGGTCTGACCCACCCCGTAAAATCGCTCCAAATTTTGGTGAAAAGTCTTGATGGAATGCCCCCCTTGTATTTTCAAGTACGAGTACACCTTTGATATCGTTTTGAAGCTTTTGGGGAAGTTTGTTGATGTTCCAGACGTTTATCTGGAGGTCGTATGCCGAGTTTTGTGTCGACGCACATCCGGTTATCAGGCTTAAAAAAACGCTAAACATGGCAACAAGCCACTGTCTGTTCAACAAATTTTTCATAAAGTGATCTCCTTAACAGTTTTGAAATAGTGAATAGTGAGATGGTTATTAAACGGGCTCCTGCCACTACACTATAACTAAGTTTGCTAGTTGTAAAGCCCCTCTGACAGTTCGTGTTACATACTTTCTAAATCCTTAGAAAACATGATAAAATAGGGAATATGCTAGACATTAAATTTATTCGTGAAAACAGCGAGCTAATCACGCTTGCGGCAACAAAAAAGAAGATTGCATTCAATGTTACCGATTTACTCGATATTGATACAAAAAGACTCGCACTCCTACGTACTGTCGAAGAACTTCGTTCAAAGCAAAATGCAGCAAGTGATGCAATCACAAAAGCTTCAGCACTTGAGCGAGCTGACCTTATCGAAAGTATGAAGTCAGTTAAAGAAGAGTTAAAAGCAAAAGAAGATGAGCTCGAAGAAATAATGAAGTCGTGGAGGACACTCATGCTTGCTGTTCCAAATATTCCGGATATGTCTGTGCCAGATGGTGCAAGCGATGCAGATAATGTCGAAGTGAGAAAGTGGGGAGATATGCCAACGTTTTCATTTACTCCACTAGATCATATTGAGCTTATGGAGAAAAGTGATATGGTTGACTTCGATCGTGGTACAAAAACCGCAGGCTTTCGTGGTTACTTCTTAAAGAATGATGCAGCAATGCTTGAACTTGCAATCTGGCAGTATGTTATGCAAAAGTGGCAAGCGAAAAATTTTACACCGATGCTTGTGCCATCGCTTGTGAAGAGGTCAGCACTTTTAGGTACCGGGTATTTGCCGGGCGGAGAAGATGACCTCTATAAAGATGGTGATGATTACTTAGCTGGAACAGGAGAAGTGGCATCAATGTTCTACCATAGCGATGAAGTATTAGATGTAAAAGATCTTCCAAAAAAATACATTGTCTGGAGTCCGTGTTTTCGTAAAGAAGCGGGAAGTCATGGTAAAGATGTAAAAGGTCTTGTGCGTGTGCATGAGTTTTATAAGTGCGAGCAAGTTGTGCTCTGTGAAGCAAGTCATGAGACATCGGTCAAGCATCATGAAGAAATTGCTCGCAATGCAGAAGAGATGATGGAGGAGCTTGGTATTCCATATCATACAGTTGTTAACTGCGGAGGTGATCTGGGACAAGGTCAAGTTAAGAAGTACGATATCGAAGCATGGATGCCGTCACAAAATAAGTACCGTGAGACACATTCGGCAAGTTACTTCCATGACTTTCAAACGAGAAGATTAAATATTCGTTATAAGGACCAGAATGGTAAGATGGAGTATACACACTCACTTAACAACACCGCAGCTGCAACGCCTCGACTTCTTATTGCAATTATCGAAAACTACCAACAAGCTGACGGCACGATTAAAGTACCTGATGTTCTTGTTCCGTTCATGAATGGCAAAAAAACAATTGGTAAAGCGTTTCGTGCTTAGTTAATCTTAACTAGTTTGTGTTGTCGGCTGTTTTTGTAAATGTTTCTCTAAGTACCATGAAAATTAAAAGAAAGACTTTAGTAAAAATAATTCGCTACACAACACTTTTGCTTAGTGTTAGCTTTATTGTACTTTCCGTTTATTTTTACTTTGGAACCTCTTTTTTTTCGGTTACATCATATGACATTCGTGGTGTAGACAATCTAACAAAAATTGCAATCGACCAAAAGCTTCATGAGGATGCATCAAAAAAGTTTTTTAAGTTTTTCCCTTCAAATAAAATTTACACATATAGTACAAAAAGAATTACTGAGACTGTCTTTGGTGAGGTTCCAGAGATTGGGTCGCTCACTATCTCACCTAAAGGGCTTCATACACTTGTAATAGATATAAAGAGACTGACACCTGTTTTTAAAATTAATGAATCCCAAGCACTTACCAATGATGGGATCATGTTTAGTACCAAAGAAAACCTTGACCCATACCCTCGTATAGAGATTGCATCATCAACAACAAGTGTCTTTCAAAACAAATCGCTTACACTAACGGAAATTATTATTCCTGACAAGATAGATAAAAGGGAGTTACTCACTAATGTAAGTGATCTCTCGTCTAAAATAAGTAGTGTTATATTTCCTGTTGAAATTATATCAATTAGCGTAGATGGAGATGTTACGTACTATAGCATGTCAAAAACAAGTATGGTAAAAATTTTGAAAGATTCTGATTTTAAGAAGACATGGTCGACTCTTGTCAGTGCAATAGACACGGAACCACTTAAGACTAAACTTGCAAGTAGTAAAGAAACTCTTGAGTACCTTGATGTTAGATATGGCAACAAGGTGTTTTATAGGTTTAGTGATATGACATTTCAAAAAGGCAGTGTCAATGGTATACTAGGGAACCATGCTACGACAACTACTCAAGCAACTGCTACCCAAGCACACTAGTAAAACGTCAAAAAAAATACAGAAAAGTACAGGTGTACCTGTGCGTGGTTTTTGGCAGAAACTAATAGACAATAAGCTTCTTGTTGGTGAAAAGCTTTTTGTGGTTGCGCCAATGGCAGATGTTACCGATATTGCTTTTCGTACAATGATTGCGCAGTATTCAAAACCACATGGACCAGACGTTATGTGGACAGAGTTTGTTTCTGCAGACGGTCTCAATTCTCCTGGAAGAGAGGTGCTTAAGCGAGATCTTGAATACACAGATATTGAGCGACCAATTGTTGCGCAACTATTTACTTCGACGCCAGAAAACATGCGCAAAGCTGCAGCGTTCTGCCGAGAGTTAGGATTTGATGGAATCGACATCAATATGGGCTGTCCAGATAAAAGTATTGAGAAACAAGGAGCAGGTGCAGCACACATAAAGGACTGGAAACGTGCTCAAGAAGTTATACGTGCAGCGCAAGAAGGGGCGGTAGATATCCCAGTATCTGTAAAAACACGTCTAGGATATAACAAAATAGAATTTATGGAGTGGTTGCCAAAGATTCTTGAATGTAATATTCCTACACTTACGGTGCATCTTCGTACACGAAAAGAGATGTCACTTGTTGATGCGCATTGGGAACTGATGCCTGAAGTTGTGAAACTTGTACGCGATATAACAGGGGAGGTAAAAGATGGAGGTACAATTATCTTAGGGAATGGTGATATTAAGTCAGTAACTGAAGGTAAACAACGTGCACAAGACACCGGATGTGATGGTGTCATGGTTGGGCGAGGAATATTTGGTACCCCGTGGTTTTTTGATGAAGAGACTTTTAATAAAGGGAAAAGTGTAACAGAGAGGCTGCGTATTTGTATAGAACATACGAAGCTCTATGAGGAGAAGTTGGGTGACATCAAAAGTTTCGCTATTATGAAAAAGCACTATAAGGCGTACGTGAACGGTTTTGACGGTGCAAAAGAATTGCGAATGAAACTAATGGAGTGCAACACATCACAAGAGGTAGAAAGTAGTATCAAGGAATGGGACAATAAATAGATGGGTGTATTTAAAAATAAAAGGTGCAGGACTTCCCTGCACCGTAGGCTACGCGTTATTTAACACAAAATATTAGTGTGTATTCTATGTACCATCTCCCGGGTACATGGCATCTTTCTATTTTTTTTGGAATCTGTCGTGCCAATTGGTCAAAATAACTCTTATCTAATGTAAGGGAAACATGATCCCTTCTTATTTTTTTAATCTCAGCTACCTTTTTTTTTGCAAATTGTGCCTCCATTTTCCTTAAACGTTCTTCTTTTATACTTTCATCACAGTAAGCTGTAAGGCTTATTCTGTAGCACGTGAACACGCTTGACCTATCTTTCCATGAACTACTATTGAAACACGGAGAGCGATTCCTGTTTCTGTTAAAAGTTTGTTCAGTTTGTGTTACCACGACTCACTCCTTTTTGAGCAGAGGTTGAGATTGTACCACATTTTTGCTTTTGGTTTAATTTTTTAACACATACTAAGAGTAAATAGTTATTAAAAGACGCATAAATTGCCTGCAAAGCTTGTGTCGTACTATGGTTCCAATGTGACTGAAAAGTGTGTTACTTTCTAAAGTGATTTTAGATAGTTGTAGGAGGGGTTGTTGGTTGCGTTACTACCTCATTTGCATTTCTGTAGGCATCAGTATTATTTTCCATGTCTGCTCTACCTGAGTAAAGACTCTCCTGACGTGAAGCAGATACTGATTGGATATTTTTGTACACTTCATATGGTGTATCTATGTCGAGCAATCTATCGTAAGCAGTTCTTGTTTCGGATGTTTTGTTTGTTCCTGTGCCATGAGTTACTGTTTCTACCTTACCCGTGTCTATATTAATAGTTCCTGTCGAGAAAATTTTTCCAATTAGTCCTACATTAACGTTTGAACTTTTGATTTGCTGAAATGTTATCGAGTTCAAGTCAGCACCAATGATGCCAGATCGTATAATGATCCTTTTGTTGGTTATTGCGTATGCAATTTTGTAAAGATATATGCAGCGAATAAGAACAAAAATAAAGCCAGCCACTAAAACAATAAAACCAACAAGATCTCCAGATATAAGTTGTTTGGTTCCGCTGCTTGAAGTCAATTCAACAGTATCTTTCGAAAATAACAGCATTGAAACCCCTACAGTAACTATTGCAGCAAGAGATTGGCGGACAAAAATAACTTTTCGGTTAACTGCACCATCCCAAACCACTTACTCTCCCTGTTCTAATGCGGTGTTTATTTCTGGATTCATAGTATGCTTTGTATTTACTTATAATGATATTCTATAGTTTATCATAGTAAAGTAGCTAAAATCGCACGTACTGTTAACACAACCTACGTCATGCTATAATTTTGTATATGTCAGACAATTATCTTGCACTCTACCGTAAATACCGCCCACTACAATTCACTGATGTTATTGGGCAAGATCAGTTAGTTACGCTGCTTACATCATCAATTAAACAAAAAAAGATATCACATGCATATCTTTTTTGTGGAGGGAGGGGTACAGGCAAGACAACTGTTGCTAGAATTTTTGCTCGTGAGATTGGCTGTAATCCAGAAGATATTATTGAGATAGATGCGGCATCAAATCGAGGCATCGATGAAATACGCGAGCTTCGTGAGGCTGTTCGAACAGCACCATTTTCTAGTGCTTATAAGGTATATATTATCGACGAAGCACACATGCTTACAAAAGAAGCAGCAAATGCCCTCCTTAAGACCTTAGAAGAACCGCCTTCACACGTTGTGTTTATCTTAGCTACTACCGATCCAGAAAAACTACCACAGACGATTATTTCTCGTTGTCAAAAAATTGTTTTTGCTATTCCTTCACTTGAAATATTGGCAAGCAGGTTGGAATACGTCGCGCACAAGGAAGGCAAGACTCTTGAGAAAGGGGCTTCACTTATTATTGCCAGACATGGTAAAGGTTCATATCGTGATGCTCTTGGTGTTCTTGAGCAGGTGCTCACCCTTGGTTTAGACAGTATCACAGAAGAACATGTGTTTTCGGTTTTGGGGGCGCCAAAGACAAATGAAATGCTCCTTATTCTCCGAGCATATGCCTCAGGTGATGCTGGGTTGCTTGCAGAAGAAATTGAAAAACTCAAAAAACAAACTTTATCTGCTGCCAGAGCATATGATGAATTTATTGAGTTATTACGAGTGCTTTTACTTATTCGTATTGGAGCACAGACATCTATAGACCAAGACATAACACGGGCAGCAAAAGAGTACGCAACAAAAGTGAATTCAAAAACAATCCTCGCTCTTTTGGAGAGACGTCATCTTCTTCATGTGTCAGATACTCATGGATGGACCGCGTTTACGGCACTGTTGCTAGATCTTCAGGGTGAAAAATAACTTTAGAGTAGTGTGTGGGTTGCTTCAATATTTTTATTCTGGTATCAAGAAGAATGCAGCTACAATAGTGAGAATCCAACATGTAGTCGATACTGCCCCACTTAGAAAGAGGGGTACTTTTTCTTGTGGTGTAAGTGATGCGAAGGTTCTTTTTGTTGCTATTACTTGTAGTTTGCCAATGACAAAACTATTAATAAAAAGCGTCAGTACAAAAGCCATTTTTACATAGAATTGTGTTCGACTTAGCAAGAATTCTCTCATTGGCCAAAAAATCATAAAACCTGTAAGTACCATTAAGATGAGGCCTGCATAAACTTTATAATGATAAGAAAGTATTTTATTTTTATCGAGTGTTGCAACTTTTCCTTGTATCCAAGTAAACCCAAGATGGTCTGCTTTAACAATGTTCCATAATGTGAATCCAAGTACCAGAAAATGAAGAGATAAAAACATTTTTGTAAAACTATGATAGATTGCCAACTTTGAATCTTGCAAGGATGTCTATGAACTTTTTGCCACCTTTGTGTTTTTTCATAAATGCTTCTGTGCCATCTTTTCCACATAGACCTTGAATTGGATTTTTACCGCCTGGGTGTGCATTAACCCATGCAGTGAGATCATATACGCCACCATTGATACTTGTATAGCATTTAGTTGCGGTATTATTGGCAGCGACTTCTGCTTGTGTAAAGGTTTTTGCTCCAGAGGTGACCTCACCTGTTGTGGTATTGATTGTTGTGGTTCCTGCAGATGTTTCTTGTACGTACTCCTTAGGCATATTGCTTGTAAAGCGGTTGAATCCAAAGAATCCACCAAGCGCGATAAGCACAATAATGATAGCACCAATTGTATGTGTTGTTTTGTTCATAAGGAGTATTACAATTATTAATTAAAAATATTTCACTGTACCATATGTACTGTTTTGCGCATAGTATACCATGCATAAAAAATACAAACACCGCCAAGTATGAATGGAAAACGTACCCCAAGGATCCCTCCGATTGCTCCACCGAGCACTGGTACGATTCCTTGCGATAGTGCTGAGAGTGATCCGTTAATTCCAAGTGCAACACCTTGCCTATCTTTAGAAACAGCACCACTTAGAAGCGCGGTAAGATTTGCCATTGAGAGGCCTTGAGGGATAGCAATAAGGGGGATAAGAAGGTATTGCGATGCAAGTGTTGGCATAAACGGTGTAAGTGAAGATGTTATTGCAACTACTACCATAGAAATTCTTAGTACTTTTGCAGGTGGGTTCCTCTTACTAATAAAACGTAAGATAATCGTTTGTGTGATAACAATCCAAATACCTATCGCGGCATAGTAGTTCCCAAGTGAAGCTTCGCCGAGAGAATATTTTTGCACAAGATAAAGGCCAGAAAATGATGTAAAAAATGCAAATCCAGCAAAATAGAAAAAGTTAATACGATAAATATGAGATGCTTCTTTGTCGTGAATTGCAGCTTGTATATTTGAAAAAGCTTTTAGAAATGTTATTTTTTTTGCTATTAGACGGTTGGTTGTGTGTGTCTCAGGTAAGAAAGTGTATACGACAATCATATTAAGTATTCCAAAGAGTGCAGCTATCCAAAATGGTGCTGATGCAGAATTAAAGATGTGTGCAAGATAACCACCAAGTGCAGGACCTACTACGAACCCAATTCCAAATGCGGCACCAATGAGCCCAAAGTTTTTTGCTCTGTTTTCAGGTTTTGAAATATCTGCAATGGATGCTTGTGCAATACTAAAGTTTGCAGAGGCTATACCACCGATAACTCTACTTATGAGCACAAGGGTAAGTGACTTAATCATAACTCCGTATGCAAAAACAGCGTTAGCAAGAGCAAGTACACTTACCCCAAGGAAAAGTAATTTTTTTCTTCCGTGTATGTCAGATAATTCGCCAAGAATTGGGGCGGCAAAAAATTGCACAAGTCCAAAAATTGTAATTGTTGACCCAGCAAGAAAATACCAAAAGTGTGGAGCTATCCCAGAAAGCAAAAATGAAGGAGAGGTTGGGTCGCTGAAAATAATCGGAATAATCGGAATAATCATCCCGATACCAATCATGTCTAGGACAAGCGTAAAAAATAAAACAGTAAGTGCTTTTCGTTCCATGGAGATATATACTTTAAGAGCAAAGTATACCACAAAGTGATGGTGCGGGTTATTAGGAGGTAAAGCTCCTTTGTTTGTTATTTTCTGATACACTTATGGTATGACAAGATTCGCGAGACTCATGAAGGCGAGTGTGCGACACATCAATACAATTCTTTTCGTTGCTGGATTTGTTTTTGATCTCCTGATATTACCTGAAGCTGGCCACGTTGCGACGATTATTATCGGAGCAGTGTACCTTTGTATTGTTGGTACGGCTATTGCACTCCGTGAGATTCTTATATCGCGTAACACAGCGTCAGCAACAGAGCGTAAACTTTTTTCGTTCCTTACCTTTGTAATTGCATATTTCTCAGGGTCTTCACTTTCGTTTATTTGTGTATATGCACTAAGAAGTGCCATCCTTTCAGTTTCGTGGCCACTTATTGTAATTTTGTTTTTATGTGTTCTTGCAAATGAAGTTGTCTCATCCCACTATTTTAGACTTACACTTGATATCGGTGTATTTCTTACAGCTCTCTTTTTCTTTATTGTATTTAATGCTCCGACTGTCATGAAGGTGCAAAATGACACAACGTTTTTGATAAGTACAATTATCGCTATTGTTATCTCGCTATGCTATGTACGAATCCTGTCGTACACCTCAGAGTCCGCAGAGGAAGAAGCTTCACGATCGTATGCGCTCGCTTTTGGTATACCAATGTTTATTGGAATGCTATATTTCCTCAATGTTATTCCTGCAGTACCGCTTGTACTTTCAAAAGCTGGTGCATATCATATGGTTATTCGTAATGATGATGGCACATTTGTAGGAACATCAGAAGTTGATAATCGTTTTTTTGCTTCGTTAAGATCCCCTCAATACCATCTTCAGGATTCTGATAAAGGAGTTTATTTTTTTAGTTCAGTCTCTGCTCCTGCAGAACTTACTGCACCACTTAGTCACGTGTGGGAATATTACGACGTAGCAACAAAGACGTGGAAGGAGGTTGCGAGGATTGAATTTACGTTAGCAGGAGGAAGACAAGATGGGTACCGGGCGTATTCTCATAAAGAAAATGTTACCGAAGGTCTCTGGAGGGTAACAGTAAAAGTAGACGATAAACGTGTCGTTGGGCGAGTTAAATTTAAAATTGTAAAAGATAACGTAGTCTCTACATTCACTACAGACAAGCTGTAAGATTACTTGTATTTTTTTGTAATATAATTGAATGTCTCTAGGATCGACTGCTTACTTGGCTCGCCTTGTGTTACTAGAAAGAAAATCGGTCGTGTCATCGTACCAATCTCTTCCTTAAAGATGCCAAGAGAGTATGCATCATCTTTGCTTGTGATTCCTCCAAAGAATGTAGTTACTCCCATAAAATCACTAGCATTACCGAGATTCTTGAATGTGCTTTCACCATACGTACTGGTCTTTACTCTTCCTGAAGTAATATCAAAAATAAAACTGCGGTTATTGTAGATGTATTTTGCAAGCATAAAAATATCTTCCGGTGTCGTTGTGTTCTCATCAGTGCTACCAGTTGGGTCTCTGAATGTTGTCTTAGTCATTCCAATAGCTTTTGCTTTTTCGTTCATGTGACGAATAAATGACGATCTTCCGTAGGTGTAAGCTATTGCTTCCGCCGCTTCGTTGGACGATTCTCTAAGGAGAGGGAAGAGGAGTTGGTACACTGTTGTATTCGTTCCCGGCTGGAGCCTTGGGTTACTTGTGGGCACAAGCATACGAGTCTCTACGTGAATAGGTTTTTCTATGTTGATGTACTCAGTCGCAACGAGTGCCGTCATGAGTTTTGTTATACCTCTCATAGGAATCTTTGCACTTCTTTCTTGTTCAAGAAATATAAAATTATTTGAAAGATCAGAGAACAAATACGTTTGAGCCTGTAGGTTTGGTTTCTTTTCGGTGTATCCAAAAGTATCAGTTATAAAATCCTTTTCATAAACAAGTATTGGGGTGCCAATTTCAACAAGGTCATAAACTTTCTTTGCATTTTCGTCAGTAAGACGAATGCACCCACCAGAAAAAGCGCTTGCAACTGGTGTGCCGTCGTCATATTTTGGCCAACCATGAATAAAAAAGTTACCTTGAAATTGCATGCTCCACGGTTGCGTAACATGACCCATCGAAGAATAGTGTGACTTTTCTTTTGTTTGTATTTTGTAGAGACCGGCTGGAGTCTCCCACCACGAACCTTCTTTACCTTTTGTTTTAACAGGTATTTCAAGAGCCACTTCACCATCTTTGTGTACTCGAAGTAGCATAGTTGAGAGGTTTACTTCGATAAATAAGGTTTTTTCTAATATAAGTTTTTGTTTTGTTGTTTCAAAAAAATCAGGATTTTTGAGGGCAGCATCTTCTCCATAGACAAATGTCGTTTTTGGAGGGTTCGCATACATGATTGTTGTATTGTCTCCTGCAGGTTGTAAACCTTGAACATATCCTGTGAGCAAAGTTACAGAAACAATACCTAGTACAAGAACTGCAAGAAATGTTCCAACACTCATTTCTGAGTGTAAAAGTCGTGAAAGCGAAAATCGTTTTTGTTTTTCAGGGTTTTCGATGTAGAACCACGCTTCTTTAATATCGTCCTCACTCCATCCGTCTGATCGAAGTTCTTGATTGATTGTATTTTTGTCTATCCAATCCTTTTTCTTATTTTGAATATGTTTTACGAGTTCTTTATGATACATATCTTGCTTAAGTCTACCATGGAGATGTGGATTTAAGGTTTAATACTTTCCCATGCTATCGATGCAGAAGCTCTCTCAAGAGGTGTTGCCTTGCGTAAGATATCTACATAACTACGAGGAAGTAGGGGGATATGTTTTTGCCTTGCAATCGCTATGCCTATAGGAAACTGCGGCTCTCTACTTGTGATCCAGGATGTTCCAAACCTGTTTAGATTGATGGGTCTAGAATATCCTCGCAAGGTCTTCTCTCCGTTTTTTGTAAGAAAGTATTCATGGAAATACGACATAACTAGTTCTCGTATTGAACGATAAACCGGATCTCGCCATCCAAGGACCGCATGATTTGTTTTACTCATAGCCCCAAAATGCTTTCCTTTTTTATAAATTGTTACAACATGGTCATAGTCATCTTCACGGACTTTTAGGCTGACAATAATAGGTCGTTTCCCTTGTAGTTTAAGTGCGGCACATGCAATGAAAGCACCTTCAAGACAGTGTGCCTTTCTGTGGCGAAGTGCTTCGTGAGCAGAACGACACGTCTCTCCTTCTTCCTCGTGATTAAATGGAATCGATTCAAGATAATTTTGGATCTTAACTGGTGTATCTAATGTTGTAAGAAACGATTCTTTAGTGGGTATTGGCATATATGTAGAGTTATTGTGCACAAGCACTCTTAAGAGCTGCAGCATCTTGTGCACTAAGTACGGTTGTTGTTGCACTATTCATTGAGTACATAATTGAGGCAACATTTTCAACGTGTCTTATGCCGATCACGTGACCGAGTTCGTGTGCAATAACTCGGCGCAATTTAACAAGATCGTTATATTGATAAATGTCGATTGTGTTTGAATACGGAGTAAATCTTCCTTCGGTGAATGAGTTACCGCCGAGGGCGTTACTTTTTTCGATAAGCTCATTGATGTATGTGACTAGTTCATTGTAACGGTTTACTTTTGCATTGATTGTGTCTCGGTAAGCTATGAGTGAATCTCGTCTACTATTGAGTTCTTTTGAAAGTTGTTTAAGGAATTCTAGCTCTTTGGTCATTGCGTCGTACTCCTCTTGTTGTGCCCCTCCTCGGTTGTTATACATTGTGACTTTGTCTGTATAGACTTTGTAGCGCTCTTTAAAAGCATTCATGTCTTTTGTCAGCTGTTTTGTGTCACCAATATAAACTTCCTTTTCTTTTTCGTAGATACTTTTAAGTTGGTCTGCGTGTGCTTTTGAATTCTCTATCTCGAGACTTAGATTATTCGCCGAGTCTGTTCTTGCTTGTCGTTCATCGTAGATAAGGTTAATAGTAAGGGGGCCCTGTGAGTTGTATGTAAAGACTGGTTTTCCTACTTCATTTGCCCACATCTGAGCTGCATTGTTAACCTCCTCAATAAATGCCTCTTTTGTGATGCCAAATTTTGAGTCAAAACGCCCGATTTTGAATCCCATAGCTGTTTTACATGGGGAGAGGTTTGGGTGATATGTCTCGTCAGTATCAGAGACGCCCTCTTTCTGAGAAACATACACCACTTCCTTGGGTGTATTTCCTGTTTCGTTATGTATAGGTGTAACACTTTCCTTCTGTAATGGGGGAGGACTTGTTTCAACATTTGTGCTCATTGTAGGAACTGATGCTGCTACACTGTATTTTTGCTTGAGTGTCTCAGGTTCGACTTCAGGGACTCGGTTTCCAATCGACGGCACCCTTGTGACATTTTTTGAAACCAGGTCTTCTCTATGCTTATATGAAATTTCTCGTTCGCTAATCAAAGTAAAAATAGCAATCACGAGAGCCGATGCTGTGAGTACTTTAAGTATTTGAACAAACATGATACTTTCTAGTGTATCATAAGGTTTTTAGTCATAGCACTGATTACTATTACTGTGATATTGTTGGTGTCCCTGTAGCTTTTTGTTGTGTCTGATTTGTTGAAGTTGCTTGAATTTGTTTACTATTGGCTTGGGTACTTGTTGCTATTGATTGTGTGGTGGTCGCGATCATCTGTAGTGTTGTAGATGCTTTAGTGTAAGTAATAAAGTATGCACCATTCTTTTCTTGAAGGTTGTAGAGGATGGCACGCTTTGGGCCAGTTGGTTCACTTTGAATATCGGTTGCTTTATATGTTGGGAATTCACGTGTAAGTTTATTATTTTCAAACATAAAGCTATCGTGCCCCATATACCCTTCAAAGAGACCACCTTTGAGAGAGTCCTTTTCTGTTAGTTCAGGAATAGTTACAGGAATAAGTATAGTTGAACTCGCTGAGGTATAGATAAACGCTTCACCAAATGATCCACTTCCTTGCGCAGTTGTTGTAATAATAAGTTCCTCAAAAGAATCATTGTTGAGATCTGCATAAAAATAATTAGTGAGCCTGTTAGTTTCAAGTACGATAGGGGTATTGGTTGCAAAACCCTCTGTGCTAATGGTTATAGTGCTCAAACTTTCTCCAGATGGGTTCGTCTCCTCAACTTTAATTTTTTTACCTGACTTTGTTGTGTAGACTGGGACTTCTACTTTTTGCGGGGTTGTGGTTGCTATAACCGGGGCAGGTGCTTCAACAATAGGTGTCGGTTCTATTTTATGCGAATATACATAATAAATGACATAGCTAATGCTAATTGCTGATAGTATAGAAAGTGTTGCGTAAATAGCTCTTTTCATAAATAGTTAACGAGTACTCGTTGCTTGTTCTTGTTCATTTTGTAAAAGAAATACTGTTTTTAAGTTTTTGCGTGCAGTCTCCATACTTTGTTTATATGTTTTTTCAATTTGCAAAACCTGCTCCTTGTATGAATTTTTAGTATGAGCTATCTTTTCTTGTTGAATATTCTTCATACTTGCTTTCCAGGTTTTTTGTGCTTCTTCTATAGCTTTTTTAAGATTGTCTCTTACGGTATTTCCAGGTACACCTGATGTGCAGTCTGTTACAGCCTTTGTCTTTGCTTCTTCAAGTGATGTTTTGAATGTCATCCGAGCTTTTTCAGTGGCATTTTTTTGTGAACGTGAAGATGATGCTAGTAGTAATTGATAGCTCGCAAGTGTTTTGCTTAATGCCTCATTTCTTATTATAAGTGCATTTTTTGTAGAGGAGCTATACTGCTCAATTGCTTCTTTTTGTTCATTTGTAGTTGCGCGTTTTGTAAGTTCGTTAATAAGAGTGTTTCGTGACAGATCTTGACCCTTGGTAATACTTAGTGATTTCTCAATACTTTTTTCCTGTGCTCTAAGAGCTTTGGTGTTGCCACCCTTTAGTTCCTCTGTGTCTGGTGTTTGCATTTTTACTTGGATAAAAACACTCTCAATTCGTGAACAAAAGCCGGAAGCTTCAGTGGTTGTGGCTTTTCTGGTATTTTTAGTAGGTGATTCATCTTTTCTTAAAGATTCTGCAAGAACAATATTTTGAGACAAGAGGGCGCCGAGGGCTATGAGAGTGTAAAAATTTTTTAACATAGATCTTTTAGAAATTAGTACTAACAGAAGCGTCAAATAATGTGCTTTCTTGTGACGTTAATACACTATCAGCATCATGCGTAGTGTCATGTAGTTGACTATCGGTAAGATAGTCAATGATTTCTTCAGTCGAAGCAGTAAGAGCAGGGGGTTTTGTAGAAACTTCTTCTTTGGTGGTTGAGATCGGAGAGACATTCGATGTGTCAGTATTTCGTTTCGGGACTGTAAGGTAGAGAATCCCTCCCACAAGGAGAGCGCCTGTTAGTATAAGAATGCTATTTTTTGTAGTCATATCTATGTATGTGTATAAGTATACTCTGTAATATCTAAAAGGTTATACACAGATTTTAAAATGTGTGGTATTGTTATACATATATAATACTTTACAAATAAAAGTATTAAACAACTAACATTATATTTATTCTATCTATGAAAATTCATGAGCTGGGTCATATTGTTTTATATGTTTCAAATCTAGAAAAATCAGCTATGTTCTATAGAGAGATTCTTGGTTTCAAAGAAATTCACAGGAATCTCCATATTGCACTCTATTCGTCTGGAAGAACGCATCACGAAATGTTGCTCATTGAAGTTGGAGGTGCTCCAAAGGATCATCGTCATCCAACTCCCGGGCTTTATCATATTGGTTTTAAAATTGGCAACACAGATGATGAATTGCGTGAAGCATATGAGGTGCTACAAAAACATAATGTTCCACTAGTTGGCGCAACAGATCATCAAGTGACTCATAGTTTGTATATACTTGATCCTGATAATAATGAAATTGAGCTTTATGTTGATGTTGATGATGTTTGGAAAACTAACCCTGAAGCTATTGTACGTGAAGCAAAACGACTCTACCTCTAGTGATTACATGAGGTGGTTGTTGATGATAAGGCACAGCACTACAAGACATAAGAGAAGAACTCCATAGAGAATATGAATTGGATGCTGTTTTTTAATTTCTATAAAAATCATTAAAAGTAGAGCGGTGACAATGATGATGACAAGTGTTGTATAGATGTTTTTTATATAGTACGAAGTATCAAAAAGTATCTTTTCATACGTGTTTGCTGTTGGACCAAGAGGGGTTGGTTTAAATGATTGGGGTGTCTGGTCTTTTTCTAATTTTCCGAAGAGTTGCACAACAAAAATAACTGCTTTTCCTGATGGGTTGGTTTCTTCATTGTCTTCTTTTACGATGGTTGCTATACCTATGTCTTCGTATCTGCTATCTAGGATATTTGCACGGTGTTTTGGTGAGTTCATCCATGCTTCGGTTACTGCGTGTGAATTTCTAAAATTAATAGCAAGGTTCTCTCCTGCAAATAAAAACGAATATCCAGCTTTTCTAATCCAGTGCCACGGAGAAGTTCCGTCCGGTGCAAAATGAGCAAAGTAATTCCTGGTAACCATGTCTGCTCCTTTCATGGTTGCTGCTTCATAGAGGGCTTGATTATAGAATAACGGACGTAGACCATTCTCTACTCGTACTTGGTTTGTAAGATCAATAAGAACTGAAGATGTTACTGATGATCCAAATTTTGTATAACGAAACACAATGTAAGTCGTAAACGAAATAAGAAGTAGCACAAAACTTATTACTAAAATCGAAAGAATGATATGTTCTCTAAAAAAATGTGGCTTATAGTCATTTTCTTTATGAGGTATAAACGTATGTTTAAGCACTTTGTGTACTTTTTTGTGAATCATAGATAAGAGTATAGTAGAGCTTATGTAAAAAATAAACGTATAATCGCTACTGGAGTATTCCAAATACTTGTTTTTTCAACTCCTTTCGTAACTCTTTGTGGTTAGGGATTGTTTGTGCGACAAGATTCCAGAATCTTTGACTATGATTAAATTCACGAAGATGACATAATTCATGCGCGACAATATAGCGAGCAAGTGGCAAAGGTAGATGAAGAATTCTATAATTAAAATTAAGATTAGCTTTTCGTGAACAGCTTCCCCATAAGGTTGAGTGATTTTTTATAGTAACTTTATTATAGGTAAAATTATAATGGTGGTTTATCTCTTCGAGTAGTTTAAGAACGTGCTTACGCGCCGCTTCTTTGTGACTAGTGTACAGTCGCTCCCTTGTAATTTTGTCGGGTGCTTGAGGGAGTGTTGCAAGATAGGTTAGTTTTTCCTCTATCCAGGAAGCTTTTTGTGTCAAATAATCTTTGAGATCATGAGTTGAAATGTGAAGAGGGGTGGTGACAGTAACGGTGCCATTTGGTTTTATTGTTATTCTCAAAAGGCGTGCACTTCTTTTTTTTATGTGAGTGTAAGAAATTGAAGTGTTTGGAATAACACTAGTTGTTTGTTCCTGTTTATTACTACTACCCATCCACGACAACAGAGACATAGATTACTTTATGGTTATTGAGTTTCGTATGTCATCAAAAGTTTTAAGGAGTGACTGTCTATCAAACGCCTTAACCATTTCTTTTGGATAGTTTTCAAGGACAGTTGAATGTATAAAATATCGTACCCCGATACAAGAATTTGCGACTGGTCGTGCGTAAATAATTTCTTCGTATCGATTTCCAGCTGCTGCACCTGTTGATGATCCGACAGAGTAACGGATGCCCCCGTGCACTTCTTCTGATACATTTCCTGAGTTTTCAAGAAATAGCGATGCATTACATGACTTGCCGGGGATTATTTTTTCAACGCTTAGATAACTATCTTGTGACAGGTTTGTCCTTTGTACGAAGAGTTTAGGGATGATGTAACGGGTGCCTGGAATTGTCGTTGAACTTGAAAGGTTATATGTGTATGTTTCATCAGCAAGAAACGCTCCAGGTCTTAGGTTTTCTTTTGACGTTGCAAAGTCAGGAAGTATAGCTGAGAACCATGCGGTATCATGTAATTTTTTTGTAGTAGAGCTATTTCTATCCAAAAGATTATTTACGGTGCATTCATGAAAATTTTTTTCTTCGTTGTCTTCTAAGACGAGCGCATCTTGTCCTTTTACCCAAAAGATAAATGATTCATCATCATTAGCATAGCGAACACCGCTTCCAGAAATTGTTTGCATAAGGCGCATACTTCTGCCGTCACTTAAGGTAATATATACACTTCCTGTTGGATGTGGTATTTCACTTTGGGTAATTTTTGGCTGAATTTTATAGACTGTGTCCATGAACTTTGCGCCGATTATTTTATTATCTTTACATGAGTAGGTAGCAACGCTTAGAACCTTATGTATTGGTTCTGATTGTTTTGTTTTAAATGCGAGGTAACCAATGCCTCCAAAAATAATAACAAGTGCAAACGCTGCAAGTATGGTGGTTTTTCTCATATATGCAAGTATAGCAAATTTCCAAAATTTGTTACGAGAGCAGATTATAGCGATAAGCTTTTTTGAGGTACACTAGAGTACATGTTCGATAAATTTTTGCACAGTGAGCTCTACTCAAAAAGAATTGCCTATATCGCGGTTATTTTTCAGACAATTGCGACACTCTGTATTGGGTATATGCTTGTTGCTTCTTTTGAAAATTGGTTACTTATTTCTACTACACTTGTTTGGTTTCTGGTAGCAGATAGTGCTTTTGTATGTTTACATCTTACTTATAGAGCTCTATATCGTGGTAAAAGAATTACATTGTCACCTTTACTTAAAAGGGTGCTTATTGTACACACTGTGAGTTCATCGTGTGCACTTCTTCTTACGTTCTATATATGTTTTGTCGATTCTTTTGTTGATAAGATTATATATACTTCACTTGTTGTGTGGGGAATTTCGTTACTCTCTGGGGTATGGTTTTTTAGTAAAAAATATCTATTTCATAGGTTTCTTGTGGAAAAACAGTAATTCTGTTACGATATGCCAAGACTAACTATTGGAGTATTTCCATGGATGTTATTTTCGGTACTCTTCTTCTTGTTGTTGCTGTTTCTGCAGCTACGACCTGTGTGACGTTCTATTATGTGCACATTACCGCAACAAACGCGAGAGCGCGGTATGAGTACGTTATTAATCAACACAAGATCTGGGCTGATAGATTTATCTTGTCGATTGTGTTTGAGGTGTTAGCGGTTGAGGTTACGGTCTTTGCAAAGAGTCATGAAGTTTTTGGGTTTTCACTTTTTGACTCTACTCTAGGCATAGTTCATGCTGTAGCTGATCTATTGTTCATTATTATTATTCCTGTCATGAGGTTTTGGCTAAATGGCATGAAATACAAGTCATTACATATAGTTCTTGCAAACGTTTTGACAGGGCTGTTTGCGATTATTCATCTGACAGGTGGATGGTTGCTCTATGAGCTTGTGCTTAGGTGATAGTCCTTGATGTACACTAAAACATAACACGCGCGAAAGCGCGTGTTTTTAATATTCTATAGTTACAGGAAAAGAAATTGATGCATCTTTTTCTTTGATACCTGAAGGGTTATCTTTTTGTAACACAATAGTTGCTTTACCAATGTATGTTGTTGGGGCTGTTATTGTTGCAGTAAAGGGGACAAAATCTTCAGTCATCCAAGGGGCTTCGGCCTTGGCGTGTGTTCTTACAAGAACTTTACCAGTGGCATCAAGAATGGTTACCGGGAATGATGCTTCAAAAAACCACATGCCACGAGCTTTTCCACGGATAAGGAACCGCTTTCCTGTTACATCACCTGGCTTAGGTGTTTCAAGAATGATGTCGTCAATACTTGCATTATCGTATTTTGCAATGACCGCTCTCTCTTTTGCAAAAATTCTGCCATCTTGTGTGGTGCAGGTGCCTTCTATTGAGTTAGTAACTGTGTTATCAGTGTTTATGCAGTCCTGGTAGTTAAGAATTGGGGTCTGCTTTTGGTCTGGTGAATGGTCTTTGAAGTACTTTGATGTCCCAAGAAAAATAATAATCACAAATACACAAATGATAATTATTTTTCTACGTAGTATTGTAGACATGTATCTTTTTATTTTGTAAATACAAATGTTTTGATGATTTTTTCACCGGTTGTGTAGTATGATGCAAGCTCGCCATCAGATGTGGCAATGGCCATAGTGTCGTTCTTCACCTTTGTGCCGGATTGGATTTGTTCAAGTACATAGCATGAATTATTTCGTACTGTTCGGTAACTTGCTGCATTCGTATACTGATCACCATGCTTCTCTTCGGTTATGAACTTTTTGAACGTAACACCATTAATGATTACTGAAGTGACGGTTTGGTTAGGGAAACTGGCGTCCTTTGTATAACACTCTTTAACATTTGGGCTTATACCTACGCGAACCTCGGCAGTGTAGTAAAGTGGGTAAGTCTGCTTACCATTTGTATAACTACCTTGATCTACTGTAAATATAGAGAACGAAATAATACCTTTACCTTGGTTTGCTGGTGATGGGTACAGTCTCCAATTGTTGCCGATCTCGTGGAATGTAGAAAAATTAGGTACAACACGAACCTGTGGTGGATATTTAATAGAAAAACCTTGTTGAGCATTGGTATATGTATTGTACCCTTTTGTGGAAGTATTTTGTGATTGAGGTGCTGACCCTTGCGTCTGTTTCTTAGGTTCTTCTGAGGTAGAAGAGCTTGTTACCGGTGTAGAAGAGCTGGTTGCTTGTTCTTGAGCCGCTTGTTCTGCTTCTTTTGCATGTTTTTGTCCAAAGTAAACAGCCCCAGTGTTTACAAACAAAACAATAAGAACAACCAGTGCTATATAGTGTGCATTTTTTGGCATATACATAAGTATACCCTTAATTCCAAAAATAGTAAGTGCTCTTGAGTTTTTGCTAATATGTTAAAGCGAATTGGCAATTATACCAATAAGGACAATACCGAAGAAGTTACCAATAAATGCAATAGGGATAAACCATCGCATGTTCATTTTTGAAAGACCTAGAAGTCCGATACCTATTTCATCTGGGAGAGGGGATGCGATAATGATTCCTCCGACAAAAAAAGTCACCCATCGAAAAAATTTTAGATGGTGTTTGAAATGCATAGCTTTGTCTTCTATTTGATGCTTCATTATCTCTGTGAGGTGCTCAGATAGGTTGTCTCGTATAAAACGGAAAATTATGACATCTCCAAGAAGAGCGCCAAGAGCTCCAAAAAATGCTACAAAAAATGTGTTTTGCATTTGTGCAATTTCTCCAAGAGCAACTATTGCTGGAGCTGTTGTAAAAATAGAAGTAAAGAATACTCCGGCAACGAAGCTTCCCAAGAACTCGTATTGTTTTGTTGATTCCAAAAAATGCACAATAAGTTGTGTTTTTACAAGAACTATCGCAACAACAATACTAAGTGCAATAATAATGAGATCTTGAATGATATATCCTCTAGCTTTTTGTGTCATGTATATAGTATAGCAAAATGAAGTTATGTAAAGTCGCTTGGAGATTTATTAATTTTTTTAACTAAATCACTGTAGATATCAATAAAGGTTACAAGGAGGCTTATTACAATAGGCCCGACAAAGAGCCCGACTGGCCCAAAGAAGAAGAGTCCACCGAGCATTGCAAGTAAAATAAGAAGAGGGTGGAGCGACATTGCGTCCCCTACAAGCTTTGGTCTAAGGAGATTATCAATAAGTCCAACAATGATACCGCCCCACGCCATAAGGATAACTGCCCTAAGTGTTTGCTCTGTAATAAAAAGGTATAAAATTGCTGGGAGAAGTACAACTCCAGTGCCTAATCCAGGAATGAGTGCGGTAAGTGTTGCAGCAACACCCCACAGGAAAGCGCTCGGCACAAGAGTGATAAGGAGTCCAATTGTTACAAGAATCCCTTGGATACATGCAATAAAAACATTCCCTTTAACGACTGAATTAATAGCTATACGCAACTTTTTAAGAATTATTTTTGAATCTTGTTGATCAAGTGGACTCAGTGCTATAATTTTTTTTGCAATTTTTTTACCATCATACAAAAAGTAGTACAAAGCAACAAAGAAAACAAAGAGATCAAGGAGCCACAAAGAGAGTCCAGACAAAAGAAATCCTAAGTTATCAATCACCCAACCAGTGAGTTGCTGTAGGTAGATGTCAAAATTTTCCAAGAACTTTGTGGAAACAGTCTGTGTTCCTGGCAGGATTCTATCAATAGTTGCTCCAAGCCCTTCAACGGTAGTAATAATAAGATGTTTGCTTGTATTTGCTTGGGTGCCTACAGTGTATAGGTCTGCAGCTTCTTGGAGTACTTGTGTTAGCACAAACAGAAGTGGTGCAAGAATACTTATCGTTGCAACAATAAGCGTTAATGTAGACGCAATAGCAGGCACTGCTGTTACTTTTTTTAGAATAAAAGTTTGGACAGGGAAGAGAGTTACCGCAAAGATTCCTGCAAGTGTTATTGTTATAAGGAAAGGCTGTATAATGAAAAAACTGAGGATTCCAGCAAGGGCAAGAATTAACAAAAGAAAATGTAGCTGATGTCTACGATCAATCATATGCTAACTATAGCATGAGCCTTTGTCACTTCGCTGTGTACGAGTTGATTATTGTGTAAATGGATTTATGAAGAGGTCGATTCGTTCATGTAACCGAAGGAGTTCGTTATATTTTGCAAGACGTTCTGTTCTTGAAAGTGATCCTGTTTTTATTTGTCCGGCACCTGTCGCAACCGCAATGTGTGCGATACTTACATCTTCAGTTTCGCCAGAACGGTGAGATATGATGGTGCGAAGATTGTTGGTTTGGGCAAGTATAATTGCTTGTAATGTTTCAGAGAGTGTTCCAATTTGATTTGGTTTTATGAGTACCGCAGTTGCAACACCTTCATCTATGCCACGCCTAATAAACTCCGTATTTGTTACAAAAAGGTCATCACCAACGAGTTGTGTAGTTTTGCCAAGGGTTTCAGTGAGCTTCTTCCATCCTGACCAGTCATCTTCTGAGAGACCATCCTCGATACTTACGATTGGGAATTCATGAGTTAGTTCCTGTAACCATGTAACCATCTCGTTACTTGAAAGTTTTTTATTTTCACAGGTAAGGTTATAAGTATTTTCAGAGTAGAATTCACTTGAAGCTACATCTAAACCAAATGCAATATCCTTTCCTACGGTAAGACCTGACTTGGAAACTGCTTCAGAAAGAAGTATGAGCGCCTCTTTGTTATGTGTGACAAGCGAAAGAGGGAACCCTCCTTCGTCTCCAACTGCATTTGTCCCGCGCTCTGCCATAAGAGTACGTAACGCATAAAAAACTTTTGTTCCAAACTCAAGCGCCTGCTTAAAGGTTGTTGCTCCTATTGGGATAATCATCCATTCTTGTATATCGGTTGATGAAGTTGCGTGTTTACCACCGTTTAAAACATTAATCATAGGCATCGGTAGAGCCATGGGTTTTGTGAGGGTATATTGACTTCTTATATATTCAAAAAGTTGTTGCTTTTGTGAAGTTGCTACTGCTTTGGCGTAGGCAAGAGAGAGAGCAAGAAGTGTGTTTGCACCAAAATGGCTTTTGTTTGGCGTGCCATCGAGTTCACATAAAAAATCATCAAACGATTGTTGGGTTGCAAATTCTTTTCCAATAAGGTGTTGGGTCAAATCTTTTCGTATAAAGGTAAGTGCCTTATCTACCCCTTTACCATCAAAGTGTTCGTTGTTGTCACGGAGCTCAAGTGCTTCGTGACTGCCAGTTGATGCACCGCTTGGAACACTGGCACGCCCCATTATTCCGCCTTCTAAAAAAAGATCAACTTCAACAGTTGGGTATCCTCTTGAGTCGAGTATCATGCGTGGTGTTAAGGAAAGAATTTTCATGTGGTATGTAGACTTTAAATGTGTGTACTTCAAGAGTATAACAAAAAAGACATGTGATACACTTTAGTTATACATACATATTGATGTGTACTTAAAGTTCTATGGCAGTAATTCATATTTATGATATTCATGATGAAGATAAACTGATCCTACAAGAAGGGTTGCTTGATCATGAATGTGTATTTCATGATAATCCTATTTCTATTGATACGGTATCAGAAAATGCAGAGATTATCTCTGTCTTTGTCTCAAGCCAGGTTACAAAAGAAATGCTTGATAAAATGCCAAATCTTAAGCTCATTGCGTGTCGCTCCGCAGGGTACAATAATGTTCCGGTGCACGAGGCAAACGAACGTGGGATAAGTGTTACTGTTGTGCCAAGTTATGGTGAACACACTGTTGCTGAGTATGCGTTTGCACTACTCCTTTCGCTTGCACGAAAAGTTCCAGAGTCCGCAAAGACAGTAAAAGAAAATATCTGTCTTGAGCCACAAGCAATACGTGGTATTGATTTATATGGTAAAAAACTCGGTGTTATAGGCACAGGGAAGATTGGTAAGCGAATGATTTCGATTGCTCGAGGTTTTGGTATGGATGTTATTGCGTATGATACATACGAAAATAAAAATGACGCTCATGTGCTTGGTTTTATGTATGTCACAAAGGAGGATCTGTTTAGACAGTCAGATATTATCTCACTTCATGCTCCGCTTACTCCAGATACAGAACGAATCTTGAATGAGTATGCATTTTCACTTATGAAAGATAATGTGTACATTATCAACACTGCACGCGGTGAACTTATTGATACACATGCGTTACTTTTGGCTCTTAAAAATTCAAAAGTAGCAGGTGTTGGTCTTGATGTTGTTGAAGGTGAAGAATTGGTAAAAGAAAAATGCATGATTATTGAAGCCAAAGATAGAGAGTCAACTAAACTTCTTGAAGAGTCGTTTTATATTTCATCTCTCCTAAAAGATGAGCGTGTGATTCTTACTCCGCATATTGCATACAACACTGTTGAGGCGGTATCTCGTATCATGCACACCACAGTTGAGAATATTCAGAACTTTTTGCGCGGGGCACTTACAAATACAGTGCAAGTTCCACCACCCCCGATGGGTAGACTTATTCTTATTCGTCACACTCAATCAGAGTGGAATGAAAAAAGCATGTGGACTGGCACTCGTGATGTTCGACTTACACCAAAAGGTTTCGAAGATGCAAGACTTCTTGGTAACAGTATTAGAGACATTCTTATTGATCATGCGTACGCTTCTATGCAGGTTCGCACAATGGAAACACTTTCCTCAATTCTTGGTATGATACAACAACCAACAGTATCCATTACACAACATGAAGCACTCAATGAGCGAGATTATGGTGACTATACGGGCAAAAACAAGCATGAGATGAAAGATCTTCTTGGTGAAGAAATGTTTGACCATGTCCGTCGTGGATGGAATGTTCCTATTCCAAATGGTGAGACACTTGAGCATGTTTATAATCGTATTGTGCCATACTATCGAGATGAAATCCTTCCAAGGCTTAGAAGAGGCGAGAATGTCCTTATTGTTTCTCATGGTAATGCACTTCGCGCGCTTATGAAATATATCGAATCAATTTCAGATCAAGATATCGAAGGTCGTGAAATGATGTTTGGAGGAGCTATTGTTTACACACTTAATGACAATGGAACCATGAAGTCAAGAGAGATACGAGAAACAACATCGCTTACGTTTGATGTTCATGTATAACATTTGCTTATGTCTACGACATCTCCTTTATCAATCTACAATGTCGAACCTTCGATAATTTTTACGATTGGCCCAAGTACATGTACTGAAGCTATTCTTGAAAAAATTCTTACTCACAATGTATCGTATGTACGGTTTAACATGAGTCATGCAACACACGATGAGCATCATGTGAGATTGTGCATGGTGCGCGATGTTGCAAAAAAGTTAGACAAAGACATTAAAGTATTTATAGATCTTTGTGGTCCAAAAATCCGTGTTAAGGAATTGAGTGCACAAGAAGTTACCCTTGATCAAAATGATACGCTAGCCATTGTTCAAAATAATGATGCTCTTACGCTGTATAAACACGCGTGCGTTATTTCCTATGACGAGCTTTACCAACATGTGCGTAAAGGAACAGTAATCGCTCTTGATGATGGAAAAATTATGCTTCTTGTCGATTCTGTGGATACCAATAATGCAATTATTTGCACGGTAACACGAGGAGGAGTCCTTATTAACGAAAAAGGGGTTAATATCATTGATACTGATATCCGTATAAATCCTTTTACGCAAAAGGATGAAGAGGATGCACTTTTTGGTCTTAGTGAGCATGTTGACGCGATCGCTCTTTCGTTTGTGAAGCGAAAAGAAGATATAGATAACCTTCGTGCATTTATTACATCTCACACAAATGATACTGTTCCTATTATTGCAAAAATAGAAACACGTCAAGCGCTCCATGGAATAGGTGGAATCCTAGAGGCAACAGACATGATTATGGTTGCGCGTGGTGATCTTGGGATAGAGATACCTGTCCAAAAAATCCCTCTTGTTCAAAAAGAGTTAGCATATCTCGCATGTAAACATGAAGTTCCTGTTATTGTTGCAACAGAGATGCTTAAGTCGATGACAAAGAATCCTTTTCCTACTCGTGCTGAGATTAGTGACTGTATGGATGCGCTCATTGATGGAGCGCAGTACATTATGCTTTCTGATGAAACAACAACAGGCACATACCCCTTAGAAGCGATAGAAGTTATGGATTCTATAATTAAGGAGTTTGTTAATAACAAACATCAGTATCAGAAATTTATGATTTCTAAATAGTGTACATACAAAAAACCTATCATTGTAATGATAGGTTTTTATGTATTTTTATTAGAACTTATTTCTTACAGTGATGTTTTTGATTGATTCATTTGAACTGTAGAAGGAGTTATCGCTGTCTGTTACCACGTTATCAGTAACGTAGTTAAAACTAGATCCTATGCTACGCTTCTTTGCGTCACCACCGTTAAGTGATATTGCATACCCTCCACGATTTATAGCTTTAATAAAACTAATTGTGTTACTAGATACTGTGTTTGAGTCAGTGTCCCAAAGATTGATGGCGTACTGAGTTGTGTTAGAAATAACGTTATTTGTATATTTGTTTTTTTGTGTATAGCTTGCCCAAATACCAGTGAAGCCACCCGTGATTGTATTCTTATTAATTGTGTTATTACTTGCTGGATGACCATCTGCTTCGAAGTCGGTAACCATAATCCCGGCATTTGTATAGTTATTACCAATAAAAGTGTTTCCTTCAAGAACGTTATTTGTAGCTTGGAGAATATTGATACCTGCTTGGTTATTGATGAGAATGTTCCCTGAAGCTGTTACACCTTTTGTATTGTGAATTAAAATTCCCGTCGCCCACTTTATACCAGGGAGAAGATAGATATTATTGATAACAGTGTTATTAATGAGTTTTGCTGTACTTTGTTCAGCAACTTGGATACCATTTTGCGAAATGGTGCTTATAGGTCCACTACCACGAACATAGTTGTTGAAGATTGTGCCAGATACTATACCATCACCTTTTATGATTCTTGATCCAAGGGTTATGCCATTTTTTATGTAACCATCTATAGTGTTGTTACTGATTAGAACTCGTGCACGCTGTACAACGAGGATACCATGATTGCCACCAGTAATGTGAAAGTTAGAAACTGACACTCTAAGCGGTGAATTAACTCCTTGAATGGTTATCACTGCAGTTGAGGTGCCTCCATCAATTGTTGGTGCAGATGATGACGCTCCGACTGTTTTGTTATCGATGACCCCACTTAGTGAAAGTGATTTTGAAATTGTAATAGACTCTTTGTAGGTACCAGGTTTTACATAGACGATACCGTCCATCTCGACAGCGTTCACCGCTTCTTGGATCGTTGGAAATGCGTCAACTCCAAATGTATGGTTATCAGCAGATTTCTGGGTATAGGCACTATCTACATAAACAGTTGGCGATAATGCAAATACACCTTGTAATGTTGTGTATACAGCAAGGGTAGACACAAGGGTTCGGATAAAAGTTTTTGTCATATGTATAAGTATAGCAAAGGGTGTTCTTGATAATCCAGGGCAAAACAGGGGACAGGGAGAAAGTACCCTTTAACACATGTGTTGACTTTAGTGAATAACTAAGTAGAATCATGGGTGGAACTTTCAAAATTCTCACATAAGGAGCTTGCAATGCTTAAAGCCATTGACTTACTTATAGTTGAACTCTTTCAGAAGATTGTTGTATTTTTTGATTATGTGTGTGGTGTTTCAAGAAAGATGCTTCTGAAAATTCTGTACAGCTTTGTGATTCTCGCTGTTGCTGTTAGCTATTTTCAGATGGTGTTTTATTTTACACAGATATTTTTGGACGGTGAGTTGTTCGTTGGAGGCTCTAGTCGTGCACTAATATTTTCCGTGCTTCACGGGATACTTATTTCACCCTTTCTTCTTACAGCAGAGCTCTACAGCGAGTATGCCTATGAAGAAAAAGGGGACGAAGTTATTCGTACACGACTGATTCACCGGGTTTCCTTTGTTTTGTTTTTGGGTGCATTATACTTGTTTCTGCACCCTGATGACTCAAATCAATGGATTAAGGAAATCGTTGAGGAATTTTTTGCAAGACCAGTAGTTTTGATTGCAGAATTGTGTGGTGTAGTGTGTTATGTCATTGAATACGTTGCGTGCACAAAAACGCCACCACCAAAAAGTGCGCAATCTATGTATTCTGTGACATCTTAAGTGTCCCACATAAAACCGCTTCGGCGGTTTTTCATTTTTTGTAAGGCATTATGTGTGCAGCCTCTTGCTAATCTTCCTTAGTAGTTGAGTTGTTACAAAAAGAACAAATACTGACCCTGTTACAACAAGAAGGCCCATAAAGACCCCGCCAGCTCTATCGTCACTTTCGTTCATAAAGATAACAGCTTCTCCAATGAATGCGCAATAGAGTATTCCAACTGCGCATCGTCTAATGATCTGCAGATTATGAATTGTCTCATATCTATAGAATGTGTGTTTTTGTAGAGAAGATAGGATTATGTATATATTGTATAAACCTACGAAAAACAAAAGGGAAACACTATATGCAAAAAGAATAAATGGATCCATGAAGTAGATTTCAAAGAGAGTCTTAGAAACATTTACTCCCTCTACAGTTGGTTCCCATAACAAAAAACACAAAGCACCTAATCCAATGAAGATAGTGAACATCTGTGCTATTTTTATGGCAATAGATTTCATGTGTATAGTATATAGGATGACTGCTAGAGGATGAAGATGTTTTGATTTATTTGTGTTCGCCTTCAAAGTCCTGCATAACAATTCCCCATCTATTGTGTTCATCAAGCTTTAAATAGACACTTGCTCCAAGAGATGGTTGTACGGTAATCTGTTCTCTTTCTTTTCTTTTTGCGTAGTTTACGACGATGACATTTTTATGATTTCCTTGTTTACTTACGTTTATTGTTTGTGGAGCAATCCGATCGCCTAGGTAGTAACCGTCAGTACCGATATAGCCACGTGTTGTATAGATTGCACCTACGACATAGTATAAAATCTCACCACGAGAAGTTTGTTTTGTAACAAGGAAGACAGTATCACTGTATCCGTCACTATTAAGGTCGGTTATAAGATCATTTCCGAAATAGTACACGAGTTCACCTGATGAATCTACTTGATCTGATGATTTGTCACGAGTATTTTTTAGGATGACATTTTTCCCGTCTAGTATATAGGTGGCATCTTTGTAGTCAGAAGCAATTGATGTTGAAGGAGTATTCTTATTTTGACTGAAAATAAAAACACCAGATACAGCAAGAAGGGTCACTATGATGATAGGAAGATGCTTCTTTTTCATGTGTGTCTAATACGGGTTATTGTGGATGTACTGTAAATACATATCTCCTACATTAACCTTGTCGTGCAGCGTCTATCTTTGCAACATCTATCTTTTGCATCATCATCATCGCATCAAATGCACGCTTGCCTTCATCTCCACCAATCTTGAGAGCTTCAGTGAGAGTGCGTGGTGTAATCTGCCACGATACGCCCCACCTGTCTTTGCACCATCCACAGTCGCTTGCTTGCCCACCGTTACCAATAATTGCATTCCAGTACTTGTCGGTCTCTTCTTGGTCATCTGTTGCAATTTGAAAAGAGAATGCTTCAGATTGTTTAAACATCGGTCCACCATTTAATCCCATGCATGGGATACTACATACGGTGAAATCAACCGTGAGCACATCTCCTGCTTTGCCGGCAGGGAAGTCACTTGGGGCGCGAAAGACACTATTCACACTACTGTTAGGAAATATGGAAGCGTAGAAGTTCG
>CAZJJX010000004.1:37996-75757 GCA_964546555.1 uncultured Candidatus Saccharibacteria bacterium | reverse complement strand
GGTTACAGCGTGCGGGTTCGAGTCCCGCCCTGGGCACATCAACAAAAATACACAGATTCTTCCTGTGTATTTTTGTTGACGGTGTCAATCAGAAGTAAAGCACCTGCGTGCTTTACGACGGGACTCGAATAGGGGTCGCGAATCTACTTCGAGGAGTGAAGCGACGAGGCAGATTTGTGACCGAGTCCCGCCCTGGGCACAAATGAATTTTCACTAAAAATCTCTCGTAATGTTAGGAGGTTTTTGGTTCTAACTTATTTTATATCAAATGCTATAATTTGATTATGAAACTAGAAAATATAAATTTTAACAAACCAGAAGAAACTTCGGTGTATGCTGAAAGATATTTGAATGACTCAAAAGGTGACTTTAGTAAGTATTCTGAAGTTGATCGAAGGTACGATCCCCAAAGTAAAACTCCTCACACAGATGTTCCTTTTATTTTTTTAGAGTCAAAAGATTTAACTATTTTTGAATCAAGTCCAACACCAGAATTATTAGCTGCAATAAAAAAAGATAATCGGTATAAATTTTTTTGGCATCCAGATACTGAAAGAATTTTTACTCCAGATGGATATCATGTAATGCAACCAACAAGTTCCACAAGAACAATGCTTGATACAGAAACTAAGGCGTTTTATGCAAAGATGGATCTTGATAAAAAACATTTTAGATTTATAAGAAGACTTAAAAGAGGTTCTGTTGAACATAGTGTTTTGGTAAATGACGATCTTTTGGAAATGTTTAAAAACGCAGATACGGAATCAATTGAAAGATTTAGTATTCTTCCTGAAAGTTTGGGTCTTGTTATTGATGAAGGTGTGCATACTGATTCAGGGGTAATTTTTAGAGAAAGCAAGCCATTTCCTTTATCTGAAGAGAAAACAGTCGTATTACCTTACCACTCTTTGTATGCTGATGATCCAAATGAACCAAACCATAAACCGTTACTTGTGGAGCTTTGTCTTAGGAATTCCCCGAAAGACCCTTTAGGTTATTTTGTTGAAAACATTATTGGCCCTGTTCAAGATGCTTGGGTTTTACTTTTAAACAAGAGAGGTCATTTGCCAGAGTTACATGGTCAAAATGCTCTAGTAGAAATTAGTGATGATTTAGATGTAAAAAGACTAGTTCAGAGAGATTTTCAGGGTATATATAGCGACTCAAAAATAAGAAGAGAAAATAATTTGAAAGAATTTGATAAGCATGTAGTGGGAAGTGAGAGTGGTACTACAGAAAAGTCTCAATACAGTCACGTGTTTGACGGAATGATTGGAAGGTATCTTTTTGAAAGACTAACTAAAGCATTTTGTAAACACTTTCCCAAGTATTCTTATGAGACAGTTTGCAAGGAAATTAAATTGAGATTTCTTTCTATCCCAGGTAATAGGTTAGACGTTTTTCCCGAGACAACATATAAGTTTGGATCTACAGCTGATGAACAAACGGGAAATGATGTTGTACTCAAAGATACTAAACTCCCGCCAGAATTTAGATAAAGAAAATGATACAAGAAAAGATACACACATCTTATTTTGGGGAAGGGAAAACCGAGATTTTTATCTACCCCTCACACAGGGAAACAAATAAAGTACTTTTTATTCTTAAAGGATTATATGGGGAGCATAAACCTACTTTTGATAGTCCTATAAACACAAAGTGGGATATTCGTTTTGTAAATAACCTCACGAAAGAAGTTAATGTTGTTTGCATAAATACATCTCATAAAAAAATTGAAGCAGATTCTGGTCGAGATGGTAGAAAAAATGCATATGACGGTAAGACGTTCAAAGAAGAAGTTTATGATATTCGGGAAGCTGTTAACCGAATGAAACAGTTTTTTTCCTCTAAAGGCATAAAAGAACTAGAACTTTACTTTTTCGGAAAATCGTTTGGCGGGACTCTTTTATTGGGTTTGCAAGAGGTGTCAGAAGCAAAAGCAATTTTTATGGCTGGAAGTGGTTGCGGTAAAAGTGAGACTACTACAAAAACACTTCTTAAAACAATGCCTGAAGAATTGATTTTACTAAAAAATATTAGTAATAATACGATTGGAAAATTATATTTTTTTAGAGGTGGTTTAGATAACGTGGTCCCTCAAGAATCTCAAGAAAAGATTGTAAACGCAGTTGATAAAAGTAGAGTGGAATATTTTGTTCTTCCGGGTGTTGATCATGAATTTGAAAAAGTTAATGGGATTGAGAGCGAAGAACCTGTTATGTTTTTATTACAAAAAGTTTCTGAAGTTATTTTAAATAGATAAGAGGAAATATTAATTTTTATATTTTAATAATTTTGGTATATAAGGAATCACCCCACTCTTCATCAATTCAGTTCTAACGTCGACATCAAGCAGGTGTGTGGCGACAGGGTGAACCTCATCGAACTCCCTTCCAAGGGCGGTGACGACAACCTGACCAACCTGGTCGAGAAGACCGCCCATGTGGGCTTCGTGCAGACCGACACCCTCAAGTTCGTCAGCATGAAGGACCCGCGGGTCAACGAGGCCGACCTGCAGACACTGTTTCCGCTCTACAACGAAGAGGTTCACCTCATCGCCAAGGGTGCAACCAAGACGTCGGGCGGTGTCAACCTCGGCTTCACGACCGTCGGCGGCAAAACCGTCGTGGTCAGCAAGCTCGAAGACCTGCAAGGCATGAAGGTCGGGGCCTGGGGCGGCAGCATCACCACTGCCTCGGCAATGAACGTGTTCGGCAACATCGGCATGAACCTCATTCCGTTCACGATGGACAAGCCTGACGTTGCTGCAAAGGCGGCGCTCGACAAGGGTGAGATCGACGTCATCTTGGCTGTCGGCGGGCAACCGCTCGGATTCGCCAAGACTCTGACGCCGGCTTATCGCCTGCTCGAGATCAGCTCGGCATCGAGTTCGAAGATGAGCTTCTATGTTCCGACGCGCATCAACTACACGAACATGAACGCTTCCGTCGGCACGATTGCCGCCCAGTCCTATCTCGTGACGCGCAACATCCGTAGCGCCGCCACGAAGGCAGAGCTGTCGGCGCTGAAGGCCTGCATCATCGAACATCTCGACGATCTGGTCGACGGCAAGTTCCACCCGAAGTGGAAGGAAGTCAAGGCTGACGCGCCCACTGTGTGGGCCAAGTACGAAACCATCGCCGCCGCTCCGATGGCAACCGCTGCTCCGGCAGCGACTCCGGCGAAGCCGAACAAGAAGAAGTGACCTGTCTACACCGCTAGCGCAATGCTAGCGAAGAAGCCCTGTCAAACGTTAAATCGTTTCAGGGCTTTTTGTTTTAATATAGTGTCATTGGGTGTGGGGTAAATTAAACTTTTTCTACCCAAGCTCTTAGATTCGGTATATACGGAATCACCTCTGACTTCATTAATTCGGTTCTAACATTGTCTATTAGGGTGCACATCAACAAAAATACACAGATTCTTCCTGTGTATTTTTGTTGATGGTGTCAATCAGAAGTAAAGCACCTGCGTGCTTTACGACGGGACTCGAATAGGGGTCGCGAATCTACTTCGAGGAGTGAAGCGACGAGGCAGATTTGTGACCGAGTCCCGCCCTGGGCACAACTGAATTTTCACTAAAAATCTTCTGTGAAAACGGAGGTTTTTTAGTTCCAACCTCGATACTATTGACTTTTCTTCTCCGTAAGAGCAGAATCTACCAATCATGTGGTCCTAAAAACCCATCTTGCTATAGATGGTACCGCTATGATCCTCAAGGAGATCTTGATGAACGTTGACAAAGCAAGTCCTTCAGCGCGGTCTGGAGACACCTTCATTGCCTACATTAATGATGACACAGCGATAGTGGGTGTGGTAATCGGAGAAGATGATGGAGATGGTCGAGGTTTCAAAACCTTGGTCCTCGGCCATATGAAGGAACGTAGGGTTAGCAGTAGCACCGATGTCTTTGCTCCACCATTTCAGTACACCTTTCCTGGTTACATGTCAGTGCAGAAACGTCGTGTGGTCCCATATGACTTCAAACTAGAGATAGCCCTGTGCAAGGCGAGGGACAGTGCTTGGTGGAAGTCGCTTGATGGTCCGTGTTATACAAATCTTGTAGCGAGACATTTTCGCCCTCAGAAGTTGCAAGAACTTCAGTACATCGACATGGCACGATTCATTCTGGAGGGTGGAAATATCGATACGTACAAGTCCTTTGGCCACTGGAGTGATCGTGATTTCCTGAGACTGTGGGCTGTTCTTTATCGTCACTTCCCTGAAAAGGTGAAGCTCCCACCTCGCGAGTATGATGACAATAACTCCAACGGTTTCCATGCGATCAATTTGGAAAGTGACCCACCCACTGTTGTGTGGGCAATTAGACCGACGAAATACAAAAAAGACCCAAAGAGGCTCTCGATCTACTGAAATGCAGACAAGCTCAACCACCGAAAGGCCACCACGCGTTCGGTGGTCTTTCTTTTTAATATATAGTGTTTCTGGGTGTGGGTAATTGCACTTTTGTTGTCCAAGCTCTCAAATTTGGTAT
The DNA here is from genome assembly GCA_964546555.1 of uncultured Candidatus Saccharibacteria bacterium. GTDB lineage: Bacteria > Patescibacteriota > Minisyncoccia > Phycocordibacterales > UBA5272 > UBA11704. The sequence goes on along the minus strand of CAZJJX010000004.1, from coordinate 71,262 downwards.
ATAGGGAATCACCCCACTCTTCATCAATTCAGTTCTAACATTGTCTATTGGGGTGCACATCAATAAAATACACAGGTTCTTCCTGTGTATTGATGCATTGGTTAAATAAAATCTAGTCTTTATCAATGTTATCCTCCTTTGGGTCAAATGGATATGAGCTCTCAGTGCTTCCTTTTGGATGAATGTAGAGACTAAGAATGACAGATCCTACAAGAATAGTTAATGTTACAAGAAGTGATACTTGTGTTGGAATCTTAAGCGCAGTATCCATAAGGAGCATCTTTGTGCCAATGAATCCTAAAATAATCGCAAGCCCATATGAGAGAAGATGAAACTTCTCATGCAGTCCTGCAAGCAAGAAGTACATCGCGCGTAGTCCAAGTATCGCAAAGACATTTGAACTAAGAACAATAAAAGGATCGGTCGTAACAGCAAAGATTGCCGGTATAGAATCAACCGCAAATAATATATCGACAAGTCCAATCATGATGACCGCAGCAAGGAGCGGTGTGGCAGCCTTCTTCCCTTCGTGTGTAGTGGTAAATTTTTCACCATCAAGTTTTGGGCTCATTCGTAACCCCATCTTAAGGAGTCTCATTGCGGTACTATTTTCTAGATCAGGTTCTTTGCCGATAGACTTCCACATTTTTATACCTGTGTAGAGTAAGAATGCTCCAAAGATGTAGAGAATAAAATGGAATTCTTCGATTAGCCATACACCAACAAAGATCATTCCCGCTCTCAAAAAAAGAGCAAATAAGATACCAAACATAAGCAATCGCTTCTGGTACTCTTGCGGAACTCTAAAGTAGGTAAAGACAAGAAGGAATACAAAAATATTATCTACAGCAAGTGCTTTTTCGATAAGGTACCCAGTAAGGAACTCAAGTGCTGTTTTATTCGCTTCTCCTGCAATTACAGGGTCAAGAGCCATACCTCCCTTATACCACCATAGCCATGTCATAAACAGAAGTGAGAGCGCAACCCAGATTGATGACCATATTGCAGCTTCCTTGAGTGACACTTTGTGTGCTCCTTGTTTTTTCATTGCGAAAAAGTCTATCAAAAGTGCAACCACAACAACTATCCCAAATATTGTCCAAAGCATCATGCTAGTCTATCAAGCTTAGACTGCTTTTCAAAATACTTATTCTATCTATCAAAACAAGGCGTGTGATATCATTAATCTATGAAAATAAAAAATATTTGGTCAATAGCAACGTGTTTGTTTTTGGTTTCAACTATAAACATTGAAAATATGCACGCGTTTAGTATTGAATACCAGTCCTATTGTCCAAAAATTACAAAAAATTTGCAGAAGGGACACACAGATAAAACCACACAAAGGTCTGTGACTGAGCTTCAAAAATTTTTGAATGCATATTTTGAAAAACAAGCTCCTCTTGTCGGTGGAACATTTGGTCCAAAGACAGAGCAAGCTGTAAAAGACTTTCAGAAAAAAGTTGGCTTAACCGGGCTTGGTGTTGTTGGTCCCTTGACTCGTAAAGCGATTGCAAACGAGTGTTCCAAAAATGTGGGCACTACAGCAAATAGCACAGCAACAGGATACACATTAGAAAAAAGTGCAAAAGATTTTTCAGAAGTTGCTACTGTTGTTGGACCAAGTTCACTTTTGATTAATGAGGCGGGTACGTGGAATATACAATTTAAGGATTCTTTAGTAAATAAAGAGTATGTGGTGCGATTTGGTGACGAACCAAGTACAGGAGATGTTACAAATCCATACAATTGGCCAGCCCTTGGTTTTGCGACAAAATTTTCATCTTTAACATTTTCGCATTCATACAAAAATAAAGGTACATATACTTTACAGGTCTGTATAACAAAAAATGATGGAAATCCATTATGTAAACCATCAACAATCATTGTTGGAAATTAATAAAAGGACATGATTCAAAATTATGAGTGTTAAATCATGCTACACTTATTGTATATGAAATTCATTTCAAAATATTTTCCTCATATCTTATTGGGTGCATATGCTATCGAGTTTATATATCTCTCATTTAATCCATACGATCGTGCTGTATGGTTTACAGAGAACGTGACTATCGCACCGATTGCACTTCTACTTGTTATTCTCTATATCTGTAAAATTCGTTTCTCCAATCTCTCATATGCTCTTATGAGTGTGCTTATCTTCATGCACACCTATGGAGGGCACTATTCATTTGCACTCGCTCCTTTTGATTGGTTCAATAATCTATTTGGATTCGAGCGTAACATGTATGACAGAGTTGCGCACATGACTGTTGGGTTCTACGCATATCCGATGATCGAGATGCTCCTTAAGTACAAAGTGGTGAATCAGAAGTGGTTCGCGTACTTTGCTGCGTTTGTTACTATTCCAGCAATTGCTGCATTTTATGAGCTCTTTGAGTGGAGATATGCAATAGGGGAGAATCCAGAGGCAGGTCTTGCCGTGCTTGGGTCACAGGGGGACATCTGGGATGCGCAAAAAGATATGCTCATGGATACAATCGGTGGAGCGATAGGTACAGTGCTTGCGATTATCTTTCTTAGAAAAAAATAATTATTCAACATTATTCAAACGGTTTGATAAATTCTTGAGGAGCTGGTGCTTCAAATGTGTGCTCTTTATCGTTGAGAATGAATGTGAGCTTTTGTGCATGTAACATGATACGAGCGGTGTCATGAGTGCTACCGTATGCTTTATCTCCAACTATCGGATGACCAATGTGATTCATATGTGCACGAAGTTGATGTGTGCGACCAGTTAGTGGTTCTAATTTTACAAGTGTCACATCTTTGCCACGCATGATAACAGTGAGGTCAGTCACCGCATCACGCAACTCACCACGAGGATTTTTCGGGAACGCAACCTGTTTGTAGTCTTTTTTATTTCTGCCAAGGGGAGCATTGATGTGAAGCGCGTCAGCTTCTATAGTGCCTTCGATAAGCGCGAGATAGACTTTACGAATTGTATGATCAGTGAATGCTTTTCGTAAAGTATCATAAGCATGCTTGGTCTTTGCGATAATAATGACACCCGAGGTATCTCTATCTAGTTTATGTACGATACCACCTAGGTTAATCGTGCGACCATCTTGTAATGTAAAATGATTCTCGATTTTAAAAATATAAGGATGGTGGTGTGTGAGCCAATCAAGCACAGTATCTTCTTCCGAAAAATCAAAAGGATGCACCACCATGCCAGACGGTTTATTGATGACAAGGATATCTGAGTCCTCATAGATAGCATGGATAGTCATAAGTAGCACTCTAGCATATTTTAGTGTATAATCCCTAGACACCATTCTTGAAATGATGTTGAAATGAAAAGTGTTTAAAAATAAACATGCCCAGGTGGTGAAATTGGTAGACACATCAGTCTTAGGAACTGATGCCGTAAGGCGTGAAGGTTCAAGTCCTTTCCTGGGCACCATTCAGTACATTTTGATTTTCCAAGACATCAAAAGGTACATTTAGTGTTAGTTTGTAAGGTTTTTTGTTCAAAACAAAAAAGTTCAAGAAGATTTTTGACATAATATAATCCAAATCTTTCATTTGGGTTATTTTAGGTATATTTTGCGGTAGTTTTTCCATAAGTTCAATAAACTCTTCATAAGTGATGATTGCGTCTTTTCCTTCTACAAGCATTTTCTTGTATTTCTTTTCATCTTTCTCTTTTTCCTTGATCTCTGTCTCAATCTTTGCAAGGTCTTTTCGGTAAAAATCTTTGACGGTATCTTCTTCGTCGCCAATCAAAAGGTCTTTTGTTCTCTCAAGTTTATCTTTGAGGGCAAGAAGTTGTTTTGCATTGGTGAGAATATTGTTTTTCAAAATGGAAGCATTCTCTGCGAGTACCTTTTTCATCTCCAGTACAAAGTGGTCATAACTCTCCTTGCTTGAGAATGGTTTTTTGTTCAAGTAGTCAACTGCGAACTTGATTATCTCTTTTGCTCGTATTCCTTTGTTTTTCTGTGAGCAACCTTCTGTATCGCATCTGTAGTAAAAGTATCCACCAGAGCCATTTTTTTGAGCTTTGGTAGTAATTCCAGCAGTTAGCTCCTCTTCACATTCTCCACAAATAATCATTCCACGCATAAGGTTAGCTTTTACATCTTCACCTTTTCTGTACCTCTTTGAGAGTTTGATAAAGTCAGCATCATCGTGAAGTTTGTTGATCCTCATAAATTCTGGAACAGTAACCATCGGTGTGAACCCTTGTATTTCAATCAGGTTTACAACGACATTCTTTCCATACTTCAAGATACCTGTATACACGGGGTCTTTCATAATGGTCTGTAGTTTTTGTTTCGTCATTCCGTACACCTTCTTGGATATCTCGGTGTTGGCGTGGTAGTAGTCGTTCTTGGTGAGGTATTCAGATATTTCATCAAGTGTCTTTCCTTCAAGACGAAGCTGAAAGGCTCTTTGCATCAAGATGAAGTTATTACCAGCAGGAACTAGGTTACTATTCCTGTCTTTATGGTAACCGTGCTTTGCCTTGTTCACGTAACTACCACGTTCAATACTCTTTGCATTACCTCTTGAAACATCATCACTCAATTTGTCAGAGTATTCCTTTGAAAGCACAAAAGTGATACCAAGAAGCATCTTTCCACTGGTATCGTTTATAAACGAGAAACTTGGGAACTTGAGGTCTTTGATAATGTTTTTATCAAGCATATCTATCACTTCTCCAGCTTCTTTCATATTACGAGCAAGGCGGTCAGGATGCCACGCAATAATGCCATCATAGTCACCAATTCTGAACTTGCGAAGCATCTCCAAAAATACCGATCGCATACCTGACTCTTTTGCGGACATTTTCTCCATCAAAATATCTTCTTTTCTAACATTGATGTCATTCTTGCTTGCGAACTCAAGACACACTGCAACTTGATCTTCCACAGAGTGAACTTGCTTGCCTTCTTCATCGGTTGATTTTCTTGCATAAATGACATAGCGAAGTTTGGTGTGGTCTATATCTCTACCGTGAGTTGGAATTGCTTGTTTGAGTATTTCTGCAAGTTCATTTGGGCTAGATGGAGTGAAGATCATAGTACCTCTATTTTATCATTTTTGGAGGTAAGAAGACACGGAGTTTCTTCTGATAATTACCTGTTTTATCAGAAGAAATCAGCAAACAAAAAGCCCCACCGAAGCGGGGCTTTTCCTGGCAACAGTTGAGTGTTACCAGGTGTGGAGGAGGCGGTCGGGCGTCTGCTCGAATGCCTCGACTCCACCCAAGGGGAAGTGATGGCCTTCCGGCTTACGCTTTCCCTTGCGCGACAGAATGTACACCCTGTCAGCGCCGATCTCGATGATCGGCCGATCCTCGTATTCGAGGATACCGTTCTCACGCAGTTCTTGCGCGAGAAGGTTGGCGAATTGCTTCGCCCGGCTGAGACCACCGACGCCGGTGAACCACACGTGGGGACGCTTGATGAAAATGGCTTTCGCCGTTTCCAGTGCACATTCCCCATCGAACAGGTTCTCGACGGCTTGGCAAACCTCAGCCGTGTACGACAGCTCGCTGTCTTCGGGAAACCGACGACAGGCCGCGATAACGACAGTGGTGTCTGCTGACATAATGTACTCTCCTTGCGTGAATGAACAGAATTATATTGTATCACAAATATACATTTCTGTCAAGCAATTTTCGCTTGATTTTACTTGCTATTTTCTGTTCTTTCTATTGTTATTATGTTGTTTTATCAATGAAATAGAGTTCTAATACTAATACATATAGTTCAATACAATTCTCGTATATACAGTAACTCTATTTCTTTCCAAGAGTGACAATATCACCTTCGTTTGTTGTTACGAGCTGTTGTGGAGCAACTTGAGTGTTTACAGGAGTTTTTGGAATTGCTTGAACAACGTCTGTGAGATTGTCTTTTTTCATATTCAAATTATATCACAATCAAAAGGTTACTTTCTGAAAGTGGACACTATAATCTTTTTCAAGCAATTCCTTGAGATAAACATTCCAAGTTCTTATGATTTCTATGTTATTTACCATTGTTTCAAAAAGTTCAAGTGTGGTATGATACCTTGCACATGAATATAAAATGCTCACTTGTAATCAGGTGAGTATTTTATATTTACAATGTCTGCATGAAGCAAGTGACCTGCGTCACTTGCGTAGGGACTTGAACAGGGGTTGCGGAACTATCTCTGATGAACGAAGTGAGGAAGTAGTTCTGTGACCAAGTCCTTTCTTGTAATGAAATGTTAATTCATAGAGATATCTTTACGTTGTATTGTTAGAGAAATTATGAAAACAAAAAGCCCCACCGAAGCGGGGCTTTGGGTGGGGTGCAGTGTTTCCTGTCTACTTCTTCAGCACCGTTGCACCGCCGCCTACATCTGCACTGATGTTGGGAACGATTGTGGACGGCCGGAAGATGACTTTGTACTGATATGTCGAGACGTTTTCGGCCTTGATCTGTTCAGCAAAGTAGGTCACATTGTCGGACAGGCCTAGGAAGTGCTTCTTGTACTCGTTCGGGCCTGTCATGCAGGTGATCGTCCGTTGCTTGGGTTGATCGTTGTTGCCAAGCGCGCAGTAGCCCTCGATCGTGAGCATGTAGGTATCAGTGATACCGTTGTAGAACACGATCCGGCGCATGATTTCGAAATTGTCTGCCGCCTCCGAGAGATTACGAGAGGCAACGTCAGCGCGCCCGCTGCAACCAGCCAGAGCCACCAGGCCAAGAATTGCCAAACATTTCTTCATTTCAAACTCCAGTGTAGGTTAAGGAACTGAACGTAGTCGTTTTCAGACGTACTTATACTATATCATGACTATACTATTTTGTCAAGAAATTTTCAGGTGAGTTCAAGAAATAATCGCAACACTTTAATGTAGGGTTATTAATTTTTTTCAAACTGCAAGGAAGTCTGTGAAATATTTTTTGTATACAAAAGAAAAAACCCCGGACGGTCGAACCGTACGACGGGGTTTTGCCACACGTTGCGTGTGGCGTTTGAGCATCAGCTCAAGAGTTGACTACTCTCCTTGTAGGCCACCAGGAAGGTGGCCAGCTCGGCACCATCGACGCCCTGCTTGCGCAGTTCAGCGATGAAGGCAGCGAGGCCACCGTTGTTGGTTGATCTGGGGGCATCCGACGGAGCAGGGGCAGTCGCCGGAGCGGTCAGAATGGCGGCCTTGGCCTTCGAAGCGGGCGGCGGTGTGCCGTCCGGCGCCACATCGCGCCGCTGCCCGAACTGGGGAGCGTGGCTCCGCTTTTCGGAAGCAGCAGTAGCAGTCTTCTGCTCCTCGTGAAGGCGCTTGCACGCCTTCATCATCTCCTGGTGGATCAGCTCGTGCTCGATGCTGTCGATCCCGGTTACCAGGTAGTCCAGGACTGCTCCTGCACCACGTGCAAGCGAGCTCTTTTCCCGGCTTTCCGGAGAGATGGTCGGGAAGTTGCCCCGATCACACTTCACCTTTGTGCCGACCGGGACAGTGGCGTGAAGCGGGTGCTTCTCGCCAATGTGACCGATCTCAACCAGGAGGGCCGACCAGGGCTGCTGGACAAACGAAATCCCAAGCACGATGCCCGCCTGGGCGCTCGTGCCGAGCGTGATCTCGGTCATCGTGCCGTCGCCTGACAGCTTGGTCAGGTCAATGGAATCACTTGCGCGGTTCCAGATTTCCTGACTGTGGCCGACGTAGTCGACGGTTCGGACCGTGGTGAGGGCCTTCTTCAAGGCCTCGAGGTCGAGGCGGCTGCGCAAGTACTCGCGCATCGCCACCTGTTTCTCTCCGCTCTTGCCCGAGAGTGGGCTCTCGAACACGTCGCGGCAGACCTGGCCGAGGGTCACGAAGACCCCCTTGTTGTCCTGGCCGTGATCGGCCAGTTCCGGCACCGCAACGACCTTCTCCATGAGAAGGGAATTGTTGCGGCCGACGGCGAAGGTAGCTTCACCGTCGAAGTTGACCATGACGCCCGGCAGGAGCCGGCCGGCGACGAGCTCAGCGATGAGCTCGGAGCCGAGGATGGAGGGGGGTGCCAGCGGAGCGAGTTGCTCGCTGATCGTCTGGCCACCACCACCGTGGCCGCGAGCAGCCTTGCGGCGCTTGGCTTCCTGTGACTGTTGTTCGCGATCGGCGATGGTCTTGGAAATTCCTTTATTGCTCATGGGAGCCTTTCTGCGCAAAGCGCTTTAATATTGAATGAACCGTGACACACACGAAGGTGTATCAGTAACATATTATACACGAAAATAAACTTTTGTCAAGATGCGGCAGAAAGTGCTTATAATAAAGGATGTTAGGGGGATAGGGGTGTGAGGAGGAATAAGGGCGACACCGAAGGTGTCGCCCTTATTCCTCCTTGTATATTGGTGAGGTTTGCTCTTTAATTATCGTCTTTTTCGCTTGCTACTTGGGGGTTTTGTCGTGGTAAATACTCACCGTCAGTACCTTCGAAGTCTGCCTTACCGCTTGCGCGGATCATCGCTGAGGCTTCTTCTTTAAGTAATTTATCGATATGGACACGGTTCTTCTCTCCGTAATCAATCTCGACTTCAAAGAATGGGATTACTTTTACTGGAAGTCGCTTCATAACATAGTGACGCAGATCGCTACGCATACGCTTAGCGAAGTTAATTGCTGCTTCTTCTTTGTCCTCAGGTAGTACGGTAATAAAAATAGTACCATGACGCATGTCACGAGTAATATCTGTTCGAGTGACCGTAATCATAGAAAGGCCTGATGACTCACGCTGAAAGAAGTCTTGAACAATACCAAGTACTTGTTGCTCTACTTTGAGCTGTCGTTCTGATTTTGGAATATTGGCGTCCATGGTGGTACTGTTTAATAGTTAATCGTTAATTGTTAGTTTCTCTGCACACTTGTATTTTATACGCGAAGCTTTTCGATCATAATAGCCTCAAGCATGTCTCCTGGAATCATTTCGACTTTTGTTTCTACCATGAGTCCACATTCGTTACCTTCAATGACAGTATTAGTCTTAATCTTTTGTGATTGGAGCTCTACGATACGACCTTTGCCTAGCTCAACGCCACGACGAATAACCTTAACGAGTGCGCCATTGTCGATCTTACCAGTCTCAACACGTCCACCGATAACATGCTTATCTTTTTGTGAAGAAAACGTACGGAGGATTTTGAGCGTACCAAGAATGGTTTCTTTCTCTTCATAAGGCAGTCTGTCTTCAACAATTGTATCGAACCATTCTGAAAGCTTGTAAATAATATCAAAAATCTCTGGAGTTATCTTGAAGCGATCCGCTTGGTCGCGTGCTTTTGCTTCTAGTTTTACCGCAAATCCTAGAATCACTGTTTTTTCATCTGATGAAGCAAGCATGATGTCACCTTCTGAAATATTACCAACTCCTTCGGCGATGATTTTTACTTTGATGTCTGTGGTCTCGCGCTTCTTAAGCTCAAGCTTAACAGCATCAAGTGTCCCAAGCGAGTCAGCTTTTATAACAACAGGGATAACAACCTTTGCATTACGATAGATACGTGGGTCAACTACTTGTTTTACTTGAGCAAGTCTTGTTTCATTTGTTAGCTTCTCAATCGCTTTTTTGTCAGATGAAGAAACAAAGATTGCACCAGAAGCAGGTATCTCATCAAAACCAGTTACCATGATTGGCTGTCCAGCGTGCGGGTTCTTAATTGTCTTACCTGCGAAGTTCTCAATGATACGAATAGGGGACAATGCTGTCCCTGCAAGGATGGCACCACTAGCGCTTAATGTGCCGTCTTTTAGGATGAGTGTTGCAGAGATTCCACGCTTCGCATCAACAAAACTCTCTAGCACATAGCCTGTAGCGTCTGTACCTAGATTTGCTTTGAGGTCATTCATTTCAACAACAAGAAGCAATGTCTCAAGGAGAAGGTCGATACCTTTGCCAGTCTTTGCTGAAATTTCTACACATGGAATTTCTCCACCGTACCCTTCTATATAGATGCCATGCTCAACAAGAGAGTTTTTTGTCTTTTGGATATCTGCGCCAGGTTTGTCTATTTTGTTGATAGCGACGACGTAGGGGAGTTTGCGTGCCTCAATAGTCTTCCATGCTTCAAGGGTTTGAGGTTTTACACCATCTTCAGCAGAAACGATCAAGATTGCAATGTCTGCAATCTCTACACCACGCTCTCGCATACCCTGGAATGCTGCGTGCCCTGGAGTGTCTAAGAATGTAATAGGGAGGACTTTGCCATCTGCCTGCTTGTGTTCTACTTCATACGCTGAAATACGCTGTGTGATACCTCCCGCCTCACCGTCAACAACGTTTGATTTGCGAATAAAATCAAGAAGAGATGATTTGCCGTGGTCGACGTGACCTAAAACCGCGATAACGGGCTGTCTGGTTGTTGCGGTTTGTGAACCTTGTGTGGAAAGCTTTTTAGCCATAAAATTGTAAAAGCAATTATACCATAAAAGATGGCTTTTTGCTAGTGTTTGTGAAAGAAGAAGGGTTGTGCTGTGGGGGTGTGGGGAGAGTTATTAGTTATAGAGTGGTGGATGGGAGAGAAGTTAGGGGCGGGTAAGCAAAGCTTACCCGCCCCTAACTTCCTGGTAACACCTTATGTCAGATACTAAACCCTACACACCTTGTACGATATGCGCATTTTTTGCATCATCAAGTACAGCAAGTTCTTCCTCGGTAAGCTCGTAGGTGCTCTCATACCCTGTGATCGGCTTTGCGAAGGTACTAGTACGTTCGTGTGAATGAAGAGAAGAGATAACAACACCGTTACCTTGTTCGTTAACAAGTGCAACTGAAAAGCTTTGATTGGAACCGTTAGTGTCAAATGCTTTATAACGTATTGTCTGAGCATTACGTAGTGTGTGTGACATTTTTTCATCAAGCACTTTTGCGTGATGAATGATGTGTTCGTTGTTTATTTTTATTTGTTCTGCCTGTTCTAGACATGCATTTATGGTGTCTTCAAGGGATGCTCCACTTTTGCCACGTGTTAAGACAACAATTTTATGATCAAGGTACAGTGCGTAACAGACTACAATGAAGAGTAGGATCCCAAGGAGGAGTGTCGGGTTCGAATTAAGATTAGTTGTAATTGTTGTAAGCATGGAGGTTCTTCGTGCATATCGAGTGTAGCATGATATATCTTTATATAAATATGTGTTTACTGTGAATAGGTGGTCTAAATATGGAATGTACGGCAAAATTTTTTTAGACGCACAAATGCTTGACAAAATAAATGTGCATGCTATAATGATACATGTGCAGGCAGGGATAGCGTGATCATAAAAGATCACTAGCTAGAGATCTTAAAACAGCCTCCTGTCGGAGTTGCTGTTGTGATTTGGTTAAGAGAGGATTTTTAATTCTTTTTTTACCATGGGTCACGTCGTTCTCTGCCCCTGTCTGCATGACCTCATTTGCCCGCCTGCGTGCCCTTGTGCACAAACCGTGGCCGGCGATTGAGGGTCTTCCATCAACCTCGGCCGACAAAGTCTGCCGGAACATCAACATGAAAGGAATCATATTGATCTGTTAATCCTGTACGGCAAAGCTTCACTGCTTACGTCCGACCCACTTGCGGGCTGATCGATTAACAAAAAATGAACGTTCCCGTTCGGTGGATGTAAAACCAAAGCGCCGGCAGCTTGCTGCTCGGCGCTTTCTCTTTTTATAGTATTTAATAATGTGTAGACTCTTTTGTTTGAATGATGTAGTTGCAAATTATGATGTTTCCCAATCTAGTGGGCCATGCTAGTATTAAAAATAGAAGGTGGTCTCTCGCATGTTGTGAGAGATAAACTTCCAAAAGTGATCTTTTCTATTGTGCTTGCTTTTCTTTCAAGGAGTCATCATGAAGAAGACATTCAAAATTATTTTTGCTGCAACGGCCGCTATGGCTACTGTTGCAAGCAAAGATGAAGACCCGATCTTTTTGCGTATCGGTGAACAGTCGGAGTCGCCAGCTTCTTCGAACACAGAAATTGAAGCGCTGGCATTGCCGATTGGCATGTAAATGTTGTCACAATAAGCATGTATCACATGTGCCTACGTGCATAAGTTAACATTGAACTAATGTCTGTAGGTACTTTTTTTATGGTAGAGTAGTAGTATGGTTACATTTTTTAAAAAGAAGCAAAAAAGAATCTATTTGGATAATGCGGGGGCGACTGAGATTGGAGCGCGGCCGAAGGCCGCGCTCCTTGAAGCAATCGAGACATATGGTAACCCGTCTGGTATTCATCATGAAGGAGCTCGTGCAGGACAGCTGCTTGATAAAGCTCGCGCAATGTGTGCAACGACGCTTAATGCTCATGCGTATGAGATATATTTCACATCCTCTGGAACTGAGTCATGTAATCTAGCAATACTTGGTGTGTATTATGGGTTCAGATATCAGACAATCAGACAATCAGACAATCAGACTCTTCCGCATATTATTACGAGTGCTATCGAACATCCTGCAGTCCTTGAGCCTATTAAGAAACTTGAGCGCGAGAAAAAAATCCGTGTGACCTATCTTCCTGTCTATGAAGATGGCATAGTGAAACTAAAAGATCTTCGTGATGCATTGTGTGAAGAAACAATTCTTGTAAGTGTGATGTGTGCAAATAATGAGATAGGTACTATTCAGCCAGTAAAAGAAATTGGTCGTGCAATCGATGAGTGGAAACGAGAAAGTGGGAAGACGTTTACGTCGTATCCATATTTTCACACTGATGCATGTCAGGCAGCGAATTATTGTAACCTAGATGTTCTTAGGCTTAAGTGCCATCTCATGACAGTAAATAGTAGTAAAGTATATGGTCCAAAGGGTGCTGCACTTTTATATAAACGTGAAGGGATTAAATTAGCGGAAGTTACTTATGGTGGTGGACAAGAACGTGGAATACGAAGTGGTACAGAAAATGTTGCGAGTGCGTATGCCTTTGGTGTTGCGCTTACGGAAGCAAAAGAACTGCAAGAGAAGGAGAGCGCGCGATTACGCGCGCTCCGAGATGAGACTATTGAGTTGATGAAGAAAAAAATCCCATCAATTATTTTCTATGGAGCATTCAATAAAGTCAGACAATCTGACATAGAGACTGACAGACATCAGACAAATGCAAATAAGGAAATGAAAAGATTGCCAAATAACATCAATTGTCGTGTACCAGGGATTAGTAGTGAAGAAATGATTCTCAGGCTTGATGCCAAAGGTTTCGCTGTCTCACACAAGAGTGCTTGCGCATCTATGGAAACTGAGGGGAGTTATGTCGTGATGGCACTTGGTGCAACTGAAGTCGAGGCACAGGAGAATATCCGCATCTCACTTGGACGATCAACAACAAAACAAGATCTCATTAGATTAGTTGAAGCAATGAAAGAAATTGCTATAAAATACATCAAATAAGCTGTATACTAAGTTAATCATTATTTATAACTTTTAATTATATGCAACCTTACGTAGCAAAAGATTTTTCACATTTATTTGGAATAGACGGTATGAGTGATGCTTTACTTAATAATCACTTCACACTCTACCAAGGGTATGTTACTAATACAAACAAGCTTGTTGATTTGATGAAAGAAAAAGAAGTGGGGACTCCAGAGTACGCTGAGCTTCATCGACGCTTTGGATGGGAATGGAATGGTATGAGATTACACGAGCTTTATTTTGGAAACATCGGAAAGCATGCAGTACCGCTCAGTGAGCGAGCGCTTAAGCAAAAGATCGAGGCGACGTGGGGTAGTGTTGAGAATTGGGAAAAAGAATTCCGCGGAATGGCTGCTATGCGAGGGATTGGGTGGGTGGTGCTTGTGCATGACAAAAAAGATGGAAGGCTTTTTAACACTTGGATTGGTGAGCACGATGAAGGAAATCTTGCAGGGACGACACCACTTCTTGTAATGGATGTCTTTGAACATGCATTTATGGTTGATTATGGACTTAAGCGCGCGGATTATATCAATGTGTTCATGAACCATATTGATTGGCATGCGGTGGAGGAGAGAGTATAGATGGTTAGTCTGTAGGTTGTAGTTACATAAAATATCTATCAAATGAAAATAGTCCTCGCAGGGTCAATGATTTTTTTGGATAAGATGAGTGCGATAAAATCAGAACTTGAAAGTATGGGGCACAGTGTTGTCATGCCTCAACTTACCAAAGAAGAATTAGCAACAGGGAAAGACACATTTACTGAGTATCTACACTCAATTGGTGGGGTTGAAAATATTACATCTGATAACGATATTTGGAGAATAAAAAAGGATGGAATGATGATGTACAAACAACATATGGATGAAAGTGACGCGCTCCTTGTCTGTAACTTCGATAAAGGTGATAAGAAAAACAGAATAGGTGCGAATGCGTTCCTTGAGATGGGGTATATGTTTTTTCTCGGGAAGAAATTATACGTACTGCAAGATCCACCATATGGTGACGACAAGATTGAAGAAATTCTCGGTATGCAGCCAGTATTTTTACAAGGTAATCTGAAAAATATATAAAATAGTATATTATTATATTTGTCAAGTTGACTTGTGAGAAATAATTTGAGAATGTAAGAGTATTCCGTTACGAAAGAGTATCCAGATATCCTGTTAATTCACACTTCTGAATCGCCGAATCCTGCTACACTGTAAGAGAAAGAAATTGTTTTTGATTTTAGTCATTTTTGTTTGTATTTATTGAATTTGTATTTGAATTAGTCAGTTTAGTTATGTCCTACGATTACTGTCTCCAGAGATCTTCGTAGCCTAGCTACTCGAGCTAATAGCTATCTATTATGCCCCCATCATTTAATAATTTCACCACAAAAGCAAAAGAAGTAATCAGACGAGCTCATGAGCTTGCTATTGAGCGTGGGCAGAACCAGGTGTCACCACTCCACCTTATGGGCGCACTTCTTACACAAGAAGAGTCTTTAGTGCACGCAATTCTCGAAAAGCTCGAGATAGATATCATTCATTTAACAGATAGCATTATCGATGCAATAGAAGTTCCAGGGGCATCTGCAACAATGAGTCCGTCATATCAGATGTATCTCACACCAGAGCTTGCAACGACACTTGAGATGTCGCTTAAGGTTGCGCAATCATTTAATGATGAGTTTGTTTCAACAGAGCATCTCTTCTTAGCTATCCTTGAGTCTACTGGACAGGTCCGTGAAGTGCTCGCACGTTTTCGTATTGATAAAGATCAGGCGTATCACATCCTTGAAGAGCTTCGCACTCAGAACATCACTGAAGCACAAGGCCCAAAGAAGAATAAAGCACTTGCAAAGTACACACGTAACTTTACTGACATGGCGCGCCAAGATAAGTTAGATCCAGTAATCGGACGTGATACTGAGATCATGCGACTCATGCAGATACTTTCTCGTCGTACCAAGAACAATCCTATTCTCATTGGGGAAGCCGGAACTGGTAAGACTGCTGTTGTAGAAGGTCTTGCGATTCGTATGGCAAAAGGGGATGTGCCTGAGTCACTTAAAGGTAAAGAACTTGTATCACTTGATCTTGGTATGCTTATCGCTGGTACAAAGTTCCGTGGTGAGTTCGAAGAGCGTCTTAAGGCAATCATGAAAGAGATCGAGAGATCTGAAGGAGGGATTATTCTTTTCATTGATGAGATACATACAATCGTAGGAGCAGGAGCAACCGAAGGGTCAGCTGATGCTGCGAACCTTCTTAAGCCTGCGCTATCTCGCGGTGAACTCCGTGCAATTGGTGCCACAACGCTCAAGGAATACCAGAAGCATATCGAGAAGGATCCAGCACTTGCGCGACGCTTCCAGCCAGTATTTGTGGAAGAGCCGTCTGAAGCCGATGCACTAGCTATTTTACGCGGACTTAAAGAAAAGTATGAGCTATTCCATGGTGTACGTATCACTGATGATGCACTTGTGTCTGCGGTTAACCTCTCGACTCGTTACATCACATCACGATTCCTCCCAGATAAGGCGATCGATCTTATCGATGAGGCAGCGTCATCGCTTCGCATCGCTCTTGAGAACAAGCCTCCAGTACTAGAAGATGCGCATCGTAAGATCATGCGACTAGAGATTGAAAAAGAAGCTCTCACAAAAGAGCTTGTTGCAGATATGGAAAGTGACGACAGTGCAACAACCAAGCAGCGTATCTTGGTTATTGATGAAGAGATAGCGAATGTAAAAGAAAGAACTCGCGAGCTTGAGCTTAAGTGGAAGAATGAAAAGAAGACACTTGCAGAAATCGGTGAGATCAAGAAGTCTCTTGAGTCACTTCGTACAGAAGCTGATAATGCCGAGCTTCGCGCAGATCTTACGCGTGTTGCAGAGATTAGATATGGCCAGATTCCTGAACTAACAAAAGAGTTAAATGAGCGTTTTGATAAATTAAAGAAACTACAAAAGACTCGCCGTATTCTAAAGGAAGAAGTAACCGAAGAAGAAATAGCTTCAGTTGTTGCTCGTTGGACTGGTATTCCAGTTGTGCGCATGCTTGAGGAAGAAGAGGAGAAGCTTGCTCGTATGGAAGATGAGCTTGGTAAGCGTGTTATTTCACAGCGCGATGCAATCACAAAGATAAGTGGTGCAGTACGTAGATCACGTGCTGGTATTAACGACCCAGGACGGCCTATCGGGTCATTCATGTTCTTAGGTCCAACAGGAGTAGGAAAGACCGAGCTTACGAAGGCGCTTGCAGAGTTTATGTTCAATGACGAGAAAGCGCTTATTAAGGTGGATATGAGTGAATACATGGAAAAGCACTCAACTAGTAAGCTTATTGGTTCACCTCCTGGATATGTTGGTTATGACGAATCAGGGCAACTTACTGAAGCAGTTCGTCATAGACCATATGCTGTGATACTGTTTGACGAAGTGGAAAAGGCTCACCCTGAGGTATTCAACCTCCTTCTACAGGTACTTGATGAAGGGCGTCTTACAGATAGTAAGGGGCGAGTTGTTAACTTCAAGAATACTATCATTATCATGACTTCTAACATCGGTAGTCAGTATATTCAGAAGATGGAACAGATGGGATTCAGTAACCACACAGGTGACTCAGAGTACACACAAGTAAAAGATCGCGTGATGGATGCAGTAAAAGAATTCTTTAAACCAGAGTTCCTTAACCGTCTTGATGAAACCATAATATTTGATGTACTTTCAAAAGATGAAGTAAAAGAAATTGTTGGACTACAAGTTTCATCCCTTGCAAAACGACTCCTCGAAAAAGAAATCCACTTGGAAGTAAGTAAAGAAGCGATTACCTATATCGGTGATAAGTCATATGACCCACATTATGGTGCGCGTCCGATCAAGCGATTCATACAGACACATATTCTAAATAAGATTGCTTCACTTTTACTTACTAAGAAGTTCGTAAAAGGTGGTATTGCAGAAGTGTCACTTGATAAAAAAGGTGAGCTTACCGTTGAAGCGAAGAAACCTCGTAAGATTCCGAGTCCACTCACACAAAAGGAGATTGTGAGTAAAAAGTAACTAGCGAGCCTAAGAAGCAAGTAAAGAAAAGCTACAGAAGAAAGCTGTAGTGAGTATGTAAGAAAAAGGGCGACGCCTGCGGCGTCGCCCTTTTTCTTATGCACATTTTATGCTATACTTACCCTTACTTGCGTAGATGGTGGAGTGGCCAATCACAATTGACTGTAAATCAATCGCCCTTCGGGCTTCGCTGGTTCGAATCCAGCTCTACGCACACAATAGTTTCTACTAAAAGTTCCCTGTAAAAGCAGGGGATTTTTATTTCTAACAAAATGCTTGACAAATATTTTGTATTTGATATTATAGAGATATAAGGTGGCCTGAAGAAAAGTCCACCATAACAAGGTCCGCACTCGTTGCGGGCCTCTTTTTATCTAAAATTCTTGAGACTTGGAATGTAGGGAACAACTTCACTCTTCATTAATTCAGTTCTAACATTCTCTATTACTGTGCACCATGAAAAAATTTCTTAGAATAAGGGATTTTTTCTTACACCCTATTTGCAGTTGGAACTGGTATACTTCACCTATATGATTATTTTAATTAACGGGAGCATGAATGCTGGTAAGAGCACTGTTGCTAAATTGCTTGTTTCTAAAATTCCAAAAACTGCACATATAGAAAAACTGAGACAATTTATTGAGTGGATGTCTATTGATGAATCAATTCCATATAATATGCAAAATATAATCTCACTTACAAGAAATTTTATCACTATGGGGAATCTTAACGTTGTTATTTCATATCCTGTTTCTAGTGAGAATTTTAAAATAATAAGTAAGGGGCTTGAAGATTTAAATGTCCCTATCTTTGCTTTCACACTTGCACCAGATCTTAGTGTGGCCACTGCTAATCGTGGAACCAGAGAATTGAAAGCTTGGGAAGTAGAACAAATCAAAAAAACATATGCAGAGAATTTTCATAAATCAGATTATGGAATCAGTATTAATAATAGCCGCCAAACACCAGAAGAGACTGCTCAATTTATTCTAGACCAGGTTAAGATTGGCTAGTTTTATTTATCCAAGTTCTTAAGTTTGGGATGTAGGGAATCATCCCCGACTTCATTAACTCAGTTCTAACATTCTCTATTACTGTGCACAAACATACTAAAACACCGCATGTAGTCATGCGGTGTTTTAGTATGTTTAGTCAGTAACAGAAGCAAACAAACTGCTTTGTTTGCGATGGATAAGAATACGGGGTCGCGAAACTACTTCGACGAGCTTGCGAGGAGGAGTTTTGTGACCGAATCCAGCTCTACGCACACGACCAAATTTCTTAGACCGTAATCGGTCTTTTGAAATTGGAAGTACAGCGAGATTGTAATCAATCGAGTCGGATAAACATAATACAGGGTCGTGAGTCTGCTTCGAGCAAAGCGAGGCAGACTTGTGACTAAAACCAATTGATATCGAGGAGTATTTTTGGTTAGTGAAGATATGCATATACTTTCTCTTTTAGTTTTTATAACCTAGAGAGAATTGAAAACTTTCCTATACATGACTAACCAATTTTGGCTAGTTGGTGTCTCAAAGAGTAATCTGATAGCGAGTTTTTAATATTTAATACAGATGTGATAATATACAGTTGGGTTGAAGTATTTTCTAGGTTTTAAGAGGAGAATTGTATGTATACTTCTATTCCCTTGAATATGAAGGTTTTGGATGAAAAGGCTTCAAGTGTTTCTCCAACTAATACTGAGGTAGCTGAGATCCTGGTTCAAATGGAGTCACTGGCAGAGCAACTAAAGGTTATTCGGTTAAATTGCAGTCATGAGTTTTATCCAGCTGCGTATAGGGAGAGTGAATATGAGGGTGGTTCAATGGTTGGGATTTTTAACATAGCTACAATCTGTAAAAAATGCAGCACTGAAACAACATTAATAAACAGTGCACCACTTTGTGAAAATTGCAATCAAACATTGGAGCTCATGGTTTGGCAAAGGAGATGTCTTCAGAAAAATAATGCTTCATCATTTTTAAGTGCCTGGGAGGATGAATGGAAGAGGAGACGTTTATTGTGGTGGGAGAAACCAAAAGAATACGGACAATGGTTTTTACAGTTTGGCCTGTATACGTGTATAAATAAATCTTGTTCTTCTGAGGCAGTTCCTATTTATCTTGTAACACCTGGAGATCAGGAAAAGTAAATAGGTAAAGCGGAGCCTTCTAGGTTTCGCTTTTTTTATTCATAAAACTTACATTTAGGATTGTTGTACTCATTTGTAAACCTTTAAGGCAATGCTATTACTCTTACAGAAAAAAGCGAGTCATGTGATATGACTCGCTTAGATTGCTTGCGCAGCTTTAGCTCAAAAATTTTTTAACTTCACTGAGCATGTTGTCAACTGTAACATCTGACTGTTCACCTGTCTGAAGATTTCTTACCGCAACAGTATTTGAGGTTAAGTTGTCTTCACGAAGGATTATTGCAACTGAAAATCCTCTTTTGTTAGCAAAGTTCATTTGCTTTCCGAGGTTCCTTTCAGCCAAATAAACCTCTGCACCGATACCTTCGTCACGAAGAATTTTCGCGAGATGGTTACATTTACCTGACGACTTCTCCAGTCCTGCAGATGTCATAACAATGACTGGTGCAACAGTTGATTTATCTGCTTTTACTAGACCTGCTTCGATTAATCGAAGCAATAGTCTTGTTACACCAATTGAGATACCAACCCCAGGGTAGTTCTTTTCAGTATATGTGCTTGCGAGATTTTCATACCTACCACCTGAGGCAATGCTACCCAAGTCAGGATATTTATTGAATCTAGTCTCATACACTGTGCCTGTGTAGTAATCAAGACCACGAGCAATCGAAATATCAACCCTGAATGATTCTTCGTCTACTCCAAGCGCTCGCACACCTGCAATTACTTGTTCTAGCTCTGTAACTCCCTCGTTGTACTCATCGTTGAATGAGAATGTACGCAACATTGCTAAAACTTCGTCAACAGAACGAGTATCGGTAAGAATCGTCAGCAACTTTTCCGAGTCACTTTCGATTACACCTAACTTACTTAATGATTCTATCACCCTATCTCGTCCGATTTTTTCAAGTCTATCAATCGTACTTGAGGCAGCTTTCATAACTTCGTCAGTTACACCGATAGAGCGGAGAAGTCCTTGAAGAACTTTTCTATGTCCGATTCTAATAGTGAATGAACCAATATTAAGCTCATTGAATACTCGTGCAATTACTCCGACGATCTCTGCATCATGCAGGATATGTAATGACCCATCACCAATAGCGTCGATATCTGCCTGAATGAACTGACGATATCTTCCGTTCTTTGGTGTCTCGCCTCGAAAAACAGGGCCGATAACATACCTTCTGAAAGGAAAGAGTATGTTTTGTTGGTTTGCTGCAACAAACCTCGCCAATGGAACAGTCTGATCAAATCTGAGACCGAGATCTTTTGAATCATCTGCACCTTGACCAGGATTCATTAGTCGGAGTCCATAAATCTGAGTCTTAATCTCAGCTCCAGCTTTAGCAGTAAGCACTTCCACACGCTCAACAAGGGGTGTTTCAAGAGGAGAAAAGCCGGATAATTCATAATTTTTTCGAATGACATCAAGCATCCATCGTAGTGCAATGGCGTACTTTGGTGGCATATCTGGAAAACCGCTCGGGCTTACCAGTAGTTGTTTTTCAAAATTTGAGGTAGTCATTTTTTTTCCTTTGCGTAGGTTTGCTGATTAATCGAACAAATCATCTGTGATGATACCTTGATCTATGAGGTGGCTTAAAGCACCTTTTCCGTCTTGGATGATATGATGTGGAAGAGATTTCGACATCACGCTTTGGTTTCCTGGGAAGTATGCAAGCATGTCTGCTGTTCCGCCAGTCCCGGTAATAGGGATAATTGGTTTTACTGCAAAACGCTTGTTTTCATTTTGTTTGAGGATGTGCGTTACTTCAACCATGGTACCAGCTCTACCACCAATAATGATAACAGCATTTAGTAACTTGGTGTATACAACGCTTTCATCTCCCCACATGCTTTCACCAATGTTTGGGTGAACACAAATAGCAAGGTCAAGCATACCTTCAGGAAGCATGTTTTTTGCTTTGGTTGTCGCGGTTAACGGGAACACTCCAATTGTCGTGAAACCCAGTTCTTTAGCAACTTCTATGGCAACTGCAGGGACACCCCAGGAGGTTCCTCCAGTTAGAACTGCTATCTTATAACCACGTAGTGGTCCAAGTACTGCTCTAACAATATCTGCAATATACTTACGTTTGATACTGTTTACTAGTGCTTCGAATTCGGCAGGGTTAGTGTTGTTGAGATACTGTTCACGAATTCCTTCAAGCATGTTGCTAATCATGGGGCTACCATCATCGGCGCCACCAGAAAAAGCAAGAACAAACTGAACATCTCTTGCTTTTTTGAATGCATCTACATGTTTGTCATTTTCATGACTTCCGGTAGAACCAAAGTCAAGCTTAACGGGTTTGTGACCTGTCATTATTAGCTCCTTGTACACTTCAATGAAACATAAAGTACTCCAACGTTATCCTACCACAAAAAAACCCAATATCAAGATAAATTGTTGTATGCACAAAAAATATGTGACTTGCTAGTATTTTTAATTGCAAGTACTTTTTTCGTGTGATAGGATGACTATAGAAACTTTCAATAATAGTTTATGAAAGGCAGAGGTGAACCATGGGTATTAATTTTGTCAAATTTAATCCGAGTCACAATGCTGAGCTTCTTGCCCAGCTGGTTGAGTGTTTTAGAAATGTCTTTGCGGGTCCTCCCTGGAATGAGTTCTTGAAATGTCCAAATTGTAACGGATATTGGGGAACAAAGCACTTGGGTGTACTGGCAAGTGAAGGCTATAGGCATTGCAATCTTGAATTAGTTGATTTCTGGCCTAGAACAACTGTGCTTCAAGATATTTATCATGAAGTTACCGGTGAATCATCTTGCTGGCTTGCAATGTATGGAGATAAAGTCATAGGTTTTGCATGGGGATACCCTATGCAAATCAATGCCTTGTCTGAGAAATTAAAACTTACACTTAACACTAGTTCGTTTGCACTTGACGCTACTTCAACAGTAATTTATCAGGACGAAGTTGGGGTTGTTCCAGAATTTCGAGGTCAAGGAATTGCAAAAGAGCTGGTTAAGCGTAGAAACCAGGATCTTTGTAATCGGGATACTAAAATTGGCGTTGTTAGGACCAGAAAAGATCCAGAGCCGTCAATAACGTATATCTGGTATGAACGACTTGGTTATCAGATTATTGGTGAATATCCTGCAGGGGATGGTAGAGTCATTATGGCAAGTAACGTTGAGACTTTGTTTTCAAGTTAATTGAATTATGTGCTCTGTAAGTAACTAGAATATTCTTAGTGGGTATTCTAGTTTTTTTATTCATGCTTTTTTAAGCTGAGGAAGTGTCTCTTATGCAAGTTTTTCTCCTAGTATGAATGCTTCTGAATCGGGTTTTTGTGTATTGTGTGCAAAAAGTATAATACTTTTGCGGTCGCACAGAATTTCTTCCTCTCCATCAAGACCGATTACCTCACCTTGCTGTATAATTTGAAAGTCAGAAAAATTGTTTGTAAGGTTAAAGTTGCCTGTTTTAGTTTTGTATAGTTTATATATTTGAAAATGGTTTTGCGATAAAGGTTTCTCAATTTGCTTAGTTATATGACCACGAGATGCAAGAAAATTAAGGATACACTCTTTTGCGGTAGCTGTTGAGGATTCTTCCCCGAGATAGCCACACTCCACACAGATACCAATTTTACCTATTCTGTTCATGTAATAATCTGTTCCTCCGGGCTCATGTTCATCAAATCCATGCACAACAGTTTCTATAGGTAAATTTTTATATACTTTCTCCGCATTTTTCTCGCATATAATAAAAGGTCTACTCTCTTTATTGCTACTTGCATGAACATCTAATACATGTTCAGAAATAGTAAGATATTTCTGCAGATATAAAGCTCTCTCGTACTCATAACTTTTTTTATCTTCATCTGATAATTCTTCTGCTGGTCTATACATTCTGTTCAGGTTTCTATCAGTAAAACGTACATTCTGTTTAATTGCATTTGGGTTACCATAGGCAAAAAATACAACACCTTTCTCGATTTCTAATGAAGGTAAAAGTTCCTCAAGTGCTTTAATGCCGCAAATTTCGTTTCCATGTGTGCCAACAATTACCATGTTAGTTTCGCCAGGGAGATCCCCTTTTTTTTCTATAACTTCGTTCATGCTATGGATTAAATTAAAACATTATCTACAATTTTGTTAATATCATCAGAAAAAACTCTATCATTTGAGGCGTAAGGAACATATTTCCGTATTTCTAAGTAAACCTTTTTGGTTTTTGGAGAAAGTTTTTTATTGTCTAGAAAATCAATGCCTTGGCAAGCGTTGAGTAGTTCGATGGCAAGTATATTCTTAACATTCTTAGTAATCAGTCGTAATTTTCTGGCACCAATTGTACCCATGCTGACATGGTCTTCCTGATTGGCAGATGTTGGAATAGAGTCAACACATGCTGGATGAGCAAGTACTTTATTTTCTGAAACTAATGCTGCTGCCACATACTGCGGTATCATAAGACCGCTACACAATCCTGCCTTTTTACTATCAATGAGAAATGCAGGTAGTCCATGGTTTGTTGACGGGTCAATCATTTTTGCTGTTCTTCGCTCTGATATGTTACCAATTTCTGAAATAGCAATTGCTAAAGCATCAACTGCCATTGCAACTGGTTCACCATGAAAGTTTCCACCAGATAAAATTTCTCCATTTGGAAATACTAGAGGGTTATCTGTAACAGCATTAAGTTCTGTATCAACGACATTTTTTGCATATTCAAATACATCCATTGCTGCACCGTGTACTTGTGCGGCACAACGAAGCGAATATGAGTCTTGAACTCGAGAAAGATCGGAGTCAACTAATTGAGAACCTTTCAATAATATTCTAATAGCTTCTGCCGATTTCATTTGCCCAATCTGACCTCTTACCTGATGAATTTTTGGATCAAGTGATGCTGTTACACCTCGTAAAGCCTCGAATGAAAGTGCACAAGCAACATCTGCCCACTTAAGAATCACCTTGGACTCTTCAACAGAGAGCCCTGCCAATCCAGTCATGACAGAAGTTCCATTACTCCACGCAAGACCTTCTTTTGCTTTGAAAGTAATTGGATGTAATTTTGCTTTTTTGAGTGACTCTTTACCATCAAGAACTTCATTATTGTAGGTCGCTTTACCTTCACCAACAAGAACAAGACCCATGTGGCAGAGTGGGGCTAGGTCACCAGATGCACCAACAGAGCCTTGTGAAGGAACCAGTGGAGTAATTCTTGCATTGATAAGGTCTTTTACAAACGTAACAAACTCATATCTTACACCAGAGTAACCTTTTATTAAACTATTTAATCGTACAAGCAACATAGCTCGAACTTCCTCAGTTGTAAAGTAACTACCAACCCCACAAGCATGACTTCTTATTAAATTAATTTGTAACTCATCTAAATCATTACTAGATATAAGTTTATCTTTGAAATTTCCAAAGCCAGTGGTTACTCCATAAATAATTTTTTTATCTGCTACACACTTTTCCACCACTCTTCTTGAAGCTGATACTAGTTTTTTTGTTCCATTACTAAACACAAGTGTGCAGTCTTTTTCTGATATAGAAACAAGGTCGCTGGTTGATAATTTTCTACCTTTACCTATTTTTACTTTCATTTTAAAATTCTAGCATAATTTACAGTAAAGTTCTCGTAGTTGTAATAAATTATAAATTTAAGTTTATTTACATTTTTTGTAAATATTTATATAAGAGCTATATTTTTACTATTATTTATTATAACTCCTGTGGTGATTTAGCGTGTTTAGTCAGTAACAGAAGCAAACAAACTGCTTTGTTTGCGATGGATAAGAATACGGGGTCGCGAAACTACTTCGACGAGCTTGCGAGGAGGAGTTTTGTGACCGAATCAAGCTCTACGCACATATTTAAAGCTGGTATACTTTAGATAATGTCAGAACTTATAACCATTAGTCAAAATTATAAAAAAGAAGGAGGTCGTCTACTTCAGGAGTCTGGACTAGTCAGTGACCTGTCAAAACTCGGTGAAGTTATTTTTACAGGCGCATATGCTGGGGACGTAATGATGCATGGTGATAAAGATGAGATTTTTAATGTAATGCGAGCTCTTTATGATAAAGGATATTTTAGGAGTTATTTTATTTCTGGTGATTGGGATGATCCAAGAAAAGGAGTTGAATTTCCAATGGGTCAATATCTTGGGCTAAAATTGAAGGTTGGAGACGAGAGATGGAAGTTTGATATTTGGTTTGTGGGGAGGAAAAATTATGAAGAGAGGCAGAAGTTGTTTAACATTGAGAATGTTCTTTTGACTAAGGAGCAAAAAGAAACGATTCTATTGTTTAAAAAATACCGAAACGATAACAAGCTTTCAATTTCGGGATTTCATATTTATGATGCTGTACTTACAAAGAACTATAAAACTATAAAAGATTTACTTTCCATGTGTTAAGAAATGTAAACATAATTTTCTCTAAAGTTTCATGGTAGTATGATTTGCATGGAATATGATCTTAAGAAAGTTATACAACATGCACATAAGACATTATTTATTATGTGCGGTCTCCCTTACTCCGGTAAGTCTTTTCTTGTGAACCACATCAAAGAAGAATCTCATTGCAAGATTGTGAGTATTGATGATATTTTTTATAGAAAAGGATTTGATTGGACTAATGCTGTCTTGCCTGATGCGGCAACATGGAATGAAATTTTTGAAGAAGCATACACCCTCACAAAAGAATATTTAACACAAGGCGAGAATGTTCTTTTTGATTCAACAAATCACACACTCGAAAGTAGGGAGGTGTTGCGCTCCCTTGCATCTGGTGTTGAGGCAGATTCTTTTGTTGTTTTCATTGATGTGCCTGAACAGGTGATTTGGGAACGCTTCGAATATGTCACAATGCATAAAACTAGATCAGTCATTCCTAAAGATTTGATTGTACAAACAATGCAGAGTTTTGAACCTCCAACTGAGGAAGAAAATCTGATCACAACTTAAAAAACTAAATATAATGTTTTTGTTATCTGGTTGTGGTAGGGAAGGTGGTATAATTGATTCATGTACAGAAAAGGTGTTTCGGCACTGATACAAAATAAAAACAAAGAATTTCTTCTGGTTAATTTACAGTCATTTAAAGCACACTTTTTTGCAATTCCAGGAGGAGGGGTTGAGTCAGGGGAAAGTTTGGAAGACGCTATCTTTCGAGAAGTTTTTGAGGAGCTCGGTATCGTAAAAGAAAAATTAAGACTTGTAGGGAAGAGTGATCTGCCGGTTAGATTTAATTTTAAGGGAAAGAAATTGATGCGAAATGGGTTAATATATGACGGTCAAGATCGTTTTTATTTTGGATTTGAATTTCTTGGATCCGATGAAGAAATTAATCTACAGATGGAAGAGATACGAGCATACATATGGTCTTCGTATGAGGATTTAAAGGAATATCTTTTGTTTGATGATCAATTAGAACATACTCAAAAAAAGATATTAGAAATTTTTGCTAACTAGATAAAGCGCATAAAGAACTCTTGCATTACATATTAGTAAATGCTAATATGTAAATATGCCACAGATACAACCATCTCAGGAGCTAGTTTTTAAGATTTTTGGTAATCATGAACGTGTGCGACTTTTGTGCTGTCTGGAAAAACCACATACAGTAACAGAACTCTTAGAGAAGTGCACGCTTTCCCAGTCAGCACTCTCGCAGCACCTGTCACTCCTTAAAGAGGCGAAGATGGTGCATTGTGTGCGTGATGGTAAAAAACAAATTTATTCAGTGTGCAATGCTGAGGCACTTACACTTGCGAAGTCGCTTGTGTGCTTTTCATTATTATAAGCTTAAGTAACGTACTATATTGTATCCCTATGAAACATATTTCTATCAATTCATTTAAAGAAGTTCTTCTTGCAGAAAAAAGTAACGAGAGTATTGATTTTATCAATGTGTGTACACCTGCAGAATATAAAGAGCAGCATATTAAAGGAGTGCGAAGTGTGCCACTTGATACTATTGCTGCTCATGTTGATGAGTTTAAAAATAAAAAGACAATTTATGTACATTGTCGATCAGGAAATAGAAGTAAGAGAGCAATAGAAACACTGACTTCGCTTGGGGTGCAAGCAGAACTTGTAAACGTTGAAGGTGGAATAACTGCATGGCAGGCATCAGGGCTTGAGACACACTCACTTCTTGGTTCAAAGAGGATGCCAGTAATGCAACAGGTGTTACTCACTGCTGGAGTGCTTGTTCTCACAGGTTTTATGCTTTCAAAGATTGGTAATCCTTCCTGGATATATCTTTCTGTATTTGTCGGGGTCGGGCTTACTTTTTCAGGGGCTACTGGATGGTGTGGTATGGCATACGTACTTTCTAAGATGCCTTGGAATAAATAATGACTCTAACTATGGATTATTCAGAGTATCTTATACATAAACCTTTTGTTAAGTATTTTTTTGATCAGGCAACAAATACAGTGAGTTATGTTGTCGTAGATGAGACAACAAAAGAGTGTGCGATTATTGATAGTGTTCTTGATTATGAACCACACAGTGGGAGGATTTCTAATACGAGTGCTGACGCTATCCTTGCATACATCCACAAAGAAAATCTTTCTGTTTCATGGATTCTTGAGACACATGTTCATGCTGACCATCTCACTGCTTCACAGTATCTAAAGGAAAAAACTGGAGGAAAGATCGCTATGAGTGAAGCTATAGTTGATGTGCAAAAAGTATTCGGTGATGTATTTTTTGAAGATGCAATTTTCAAACGAGATGGTAGTCAGTTTGATAAACTTTTTGCAAAGGATGAAACCTTTATGATTGGAACACTTCCTGCACAAGCACTCTATGTACCAGGACACACTCCTGCAGATGTTGCATACGTGATTGGTGATGCTGTGTTTGTAGGTGATACGATCTTTATGCCAGATTATGGGTCTGCACGGTGTGACTTTCCTGGAGGAAGTGCTGAGACGTTGTACGCATCGATAGAAAAACTTTACACACTCCCTAGTGCTATGCGACTCTTTGTGTGTCATGATTACCTTCCTGAGTCAAGAAAAGAATACATGGTTGAGACAACTATTGGTGAAGAACAAGAAAAGAATATTCATCTAGCAAAACATATTTCTAAAGAAGACTTTGTTGCATTAAGAACATCTAAAGACAAGACACTTGGTATGCCTCGTCTTATTATTCCATCACTTCAGGTTAATATGCGTGCTGGAGTAATTCCATGTGATGCACACAGAAACAAAGTTCTCAAAATACCGGTCAATAGTATTTTTTCTAAGTAGCGGTGGTTTGTGCGTGGTAACTCTATGCTAAGAGCAAGCATAACGTTTTAAGTAAAATATGCTATACTTAGTATATATAATAAGCATAATTCTATGGCGTCACTTGAAGAGTTACGAAATGAACGAATTCAAAAATTAGAAACTCTTGAGAAGGGTGGTGTTGAAGGGTATCCTGCGCGTATTAGTTTTTTTCATGAAAGAAAATCAACATCGGCTATAAAAGCACTTCTTGATGCAGGTGGCGATCATGCACAGTGTGTTGTTGCTGGTCGTGTGATGAGTAAGCGTGGTCAGGGGAAGATAAGCTTCGTTGATGTTGCTGATGAACATGGTAAGCTCCAGTGTGTTTTTAAGATTGATACGTTAGGAGAAGAGTCGCTCGCGTCATTCCTTGCTCTTGTTGATCTTGGTGATTTTATTGCATGTGATGGAGTACCATTTGTTACCAATAGAGGCGAGAAGAGTCTGGAAGTAAAAGCATGGCAGTTACTTACAAAAGCACTTCTTCCAATGCCTACATTATGGTACGGACTTGAGAATCAAGAAGAAGCAATGCGAAAGCGGTATCTTGATTTTGTGCTTAACCCAGAAAAGCGTGAGCTCTTCTACAAGAAGATGAAGTTCTGGCAGACTGCTCGAAACTTTTTTGTACAAAAAGGTTTTCTTGAAGTTGAAACGCCAACGATTGAGACAACTACAGGTGGTGCAGAGGCAAGACCATTTGCAACATATCACAATGATTTTGAGATGGACGTGTACATGCGTATTTGTGTTGGTGAGCTATGGCAGAAGCGTTTGATGGCTGCAGGTTTTGAAAAGACCTTTGAGATTGGCCGTGCATACCGTAATGAAGGGTCAAGTCCACATCACCTTCAGGAGTTTACTAATCTTGAGTTTTATATGGCGTATGCAAGTTATGATGATGGTATGAAGCTTGTACAAGAGCTTTACCGCACTCTTGCACAAGAGGTTTTTGGTACAACATCATTTACACTAAACGGCATGACATTTGATTTAAATGATGAATGGAAGACGATTAATTATGTCGATGAAGTAAAGCGAGTAACTGGTATTGATCTCCTTGCAACAACAGAAGATGAGGTAAAGAAAAAACTAGAAGAGCTCCATGTGTCATATGACGGGACAACGCTTGAGCGTATGACTGACTCATTGTGGAAGTATTGTCGAAAGCAAATCGCAGGTCCCGCATTTTTGGTAGGTCACCCAGTACTTGTCTCTCCACTTTCTAAAAAAATTAAAGGTACGACAATGACAGAACGTTTCCAGCCTATCTTTGCTGGCACAGAAGTTGGTAATGGTTTTTCTGAGCTCAATGATCCGCGAGAACAAAGAGAAAGGTTTGAGCTTCAGGAAAAGCTTATGAAAGAGGGTGATAAGGAGGCAATGATGCCAGATATGGAATTCGTTGAGATGTTGGAGTACGGTATGCCACCAACGTGTGGTTTTGGTTTTGGTGAGCGATTTTTCTCTATACTTGCTGGGCTTCCAATTCGAGAAACACAACTTTTCCCGCTAGTTAAGACAAAAAGCGACTAATTCTTACATTGTTTTTGGGTACTTTATGAAATAAACTAGGCATACACGTTGTAGTAACTCTATAGGTATTATTAACTACTATTTTTATGCTTTCACAATTCTTTACAAAAACGGTTAAACCAGGTGTACTTGCTTGTACGTCGTGGGCTTTTGAACATCGTAAGACATCTCTTGCAATTTTGGGTGCTGTCCTTGTCTTTAGTTATTATGGATATACAAAGCTTGGCTCACAAGATACGGTCTCATATCAATATACAACTGTTAAGCGTAGTTCTATTATATCAACAGTATCTGCAACAGGAGTTGTTACACCTAATAGTCAGGTTGATATTAAGCCAAAAGTAAATGCAAATGTCATCGGTGTCACTGTTCGTGCAGGAGATCAGGTAAAAGCAGGACAGGTGCTGTTTAGGCTAGATGCAACTGATGCGTACAAACAAGTTCGAGATGCAAAGACGTCTCTTGCGAGTGCAGAGCTTGCACTAGAGAAGCTCCGTAATCCAAAGACTGTTGATGTTATGGCGCTTAATGACTCTATTAAGCAAGAAGAAGATGCAAAGAAAGATGAAGACCAAAAAGTGGCGACTGCATATAAAACACTTCTTAATGGCGGTTTACAAGCTGTGCCTGAAACTACCTACACATCTGAGACGGCTCCAACATTATCAGGGAGTTACCAGAAGGGGGTTGAGGGTCAAATAAAAATTGTTGTGTACCAAGGTGGTCCATCTGGATATAGTTTTAGTTATTCCGGTGTAGTTACTGGAACAGGTCCTGTTACTACAACAACCGCACAACCAATTGGCGATACAGGGCTCTATATAAAATGGAACTCAACACTTCCACAGTCTAATTGGATTATTAATATTCCAAACAAAGAAGCAACATCCTATCTCACTAACTATACCGCATGGCAAAACGCAGTCTCAGATCGTGATATTGCTGTTGCTTCCTCTGATCGCGCTATCGCATCGCTTAAGCAAAAGTTGGCAGATCTAACACCGTCAGACGACGATATTGATGTACGTAGTGCATTACTTACAGTAGAACAACGACAGAATGCACTTTATGATGCGAATCAAAATCTTGCTAACTATACAATCACAGCGCCGTTTGATGGTGTGATGGCATCAGTTTCTGTTGACATCGGTTCATCTGCTGTGATGGCATCCTCTAACAGTAGTGCTGCACTTGGCACAATTATTACTGATAAAAAATTGGCACAAATTACGGTGAATGAATCAGATATGGTAAAGCTTAAAATCGGTCAGCAAGCAAGAGTTACCTTTGATGCGGTTGATGGTTTAACTGCACTTGGAACCATTGTAGAAATAAATACGCTTGGAACAATCACCTCAGGTGTTGTGACGTATAAAGTAAAAGTTGCTTTTGATAGTAATGATACTCGAGTCTTACCAAACATGAGTGTTGCAGTTGATATTGTGACTGATAGCAAAGATTATGCACTTGTTATTCCGTCTCAGGCGCTTAAGCGTGATACAAATGGTTACTATGTAGAATCAGATTCAATTACACGCGTAGCACGTAATCGTATGATGAATGCGTCTGGTACAGAGTTTGGTTCACTATCTACATCGAGTGCACGTTTTGCGTCATCAACAAAAAGACGATATCAAAATGCTAGTAGTTCCTTGCAACAAAATTCATCACGTACAGCAACTAACACTAGTGTGCGCAAGATTCCGGTTACAACCGGTGTAAAGACAGATAGAGAGGTTGAGATTATTCAGGGACTTGAAGAAGGTGATCAGATTATTCTTAAAAAAGTTTCTAGTGTAAGTGGAGGTGGTCAAGCTCCCGCAATTACATCGCTCTTTAGACCAGGTAACCAAAATAACCAAACTCGACAGACAGGTCAGACACGTGCTCAGTAATTCTATGATCGAATGTAAAGGTCTCACAAAAGAATATGGTAGTGGAGATACGGTAACAAAAGTATTACATGGTGTTGATATTCATATTAAGAAAGGTGAGTTCGTTGCAATTATGGGGCCGTCGGGGTCTGGTAAGTCAACTATTATGAATATTCTCGGGTTACTCGATACTCCGACACATGGAACGTATACGCTAGATGGTAAGGATGTTTCTAAGCTGACAGATGATGAGCAAGCAAAGATTCGTGCTAATAGTATCGGGTTTGTGTTTCAATCATTTAACCTCCTCCCTCGTACAAATGTGTTGCGTAATGTGATGCTTCCACTTCTTTATACTGATTTGCCAGTGAAAGATCGTGAAGCAAAAGCAAAGAAAGCACTCCATTCAGCATCATTCCCAGAAGATAGGTGGTACAACTTATCTAATCATCTCTCTGGTGGGCAGATTCAGCGTGTGGCGATAGCGCGAGCTCTTGTGAATGATCCAAGTATTATTCTTGCAGATGAGCCAACTGGTAACCTAGATACCAAGACAGGTGAGATCGTACTTGAAACATTTAAACATCTAAATAAAAAAGAAGGACGAACGATTATTCTTATTACCCATGAACCTGATGTTGCAAAGCATGCAGACAGAACTATCCATGTTCGTGATGGTCACATCGTACCAAAACCATGACATCAAAAGATTTACTCCAAGAAACATTTACTTCTATTAACGCTAACCGTATCCGTACCGGACTTACGGTGCTCGGTATTGTGATTGGTATTGCATCCGTTATCATTATGCTTGCAATAGGTAATGGAGCTCAAGCTTCAATTACAAGCAGCATCAATGCACTTGGTTCAAATATTATCACTATCACAGGAGGTGGTGGTAACAGACAAGGTGGTGTTAATTTTGGTCGCTCTAATCAGCAGACTCTTACACTTCTTGATGCTCGTGCACTTACAGATAGGGTACCTCTTGTTAAAGATGTTTCTC
>CAZJJX010000004.1:0-37986 GCA_964546555.1 uncultured Candidatus Saccharibacteria bacterium | reverse complement strand
CCAGAATTAAATGCAAGATCACAAGTGCTAGCTGACGGTAACAATACAAACACAACAATCGTCGGTGTTGCGCCAAGCTACGAACCAGCACATGCTGTCACACTTGAAAGTGGAGAATTCATTAACGAGTCACACTATGGATCAGCCTCTCGTGTTGCTGTTATTGGCCCAACTACTCGTGATGATCTTTTTGGAGTTGGGGAAGACGTCGTTGGTAGAGAAATAAAAATAGGATCAAATAGATTTATAATCATTGGTGTTACAAAGTCTAAAGGTGGAAGTGGATTTGGTAATGCAGATGATCGTATCTTTATTCCTCTTACAACAGCGCTTAGATATGTATCAGGTGGTGAATATATAAGCACTATTGCTGTTACAACAGAGAATCAATCTGATCTAGTAGAGCTACAAAACCAAGTCCAAGAAGTTCTTTTGGAGCGTCACAATAAAGCTTCGATGGCAGAAGCTGATTTTAGTATCTTTAATCAAGCGGATCTAGCAAGTACTGCTCAATCAATAACGAAGGTATTTACTATGCTACTGTCTTCTATTGCATCGATTTCACTTGTTGTTGGTGGAATTGGAATTATGAATATGATGCTTACCAACGTTCGTGAGCGAACAAGAGAAATTGGTCTTCGCAAAGCACTTGGAGCACGTAAGCGTGATATTAGTAATCAGTTCTTGCTTGAGTCTATTGTTGTGACACTTATTGGTGGTGTAATTGGTGTTGTGCTCGGAGTGTCTATTGCATTTCTTATAACCGCAATCGGTGTGCTCCAGACTGCGGTGACGCTTAACCCAATTCTTCTTGCGTTTTTCGTATCATTTGCGATCGGAGTTCTCTTTGGATACTATCCTGCAAAAAAAGCATCAGAACTTAATCCAATCGAGACACTTCGTTACGAGTAGTTCCGTCTGCAGCCCTCGTCGTGTGATACTATACGTAGATGACACAATCACTAGTACTTGCAGGCGGATGTTTTTGGTGTGTGGAGCATGATCTGAGGAATGCAGAAGGTGTAATCGAGGTGGTCTCTGGTTATTCAGGAGGAGAGTTAGTTACTCCAACGTACGAAAATCATGAAGGGCACAAAGAAGTTGTGCTGGTTACCTATGATAGTTTAAAAACATCATACAAAAAACTGCTACAATTTTTTATTGACCACATTGATCCAACAGATGATGGTGGGCAGTTCGGTGATCGAGGGGATAGTTATACAACTGCAATCTATTATGAGAACGATACAGAAAAAAGTGTAGCAGAGAGTGTGCTCCATGAACTTGATGAAAGTCATGTATACGACAAACCATCAAAGGTAAAAATCCTTAAGCGTATGCCGTTTTACAAAGCAGAAGAGTATCATCAAAACTATGCTGACAAAAATCCACTGCGGTATGGAATGTACCGTCTTGGGTCAGGTAGAGAAGCATTTGTGCAAAAGACATGTGCAATACGAGAAGAAAAGTACATACAGTGGAGCGAATAAACCGTAATTCGTTATCCGTACTTAGTTTGTAGTGTTTGGATTTGGAACCTGTAGCACGCAAAGCCGGAGGCTTTGCGTGCTACACTAATTACGAATAATTAATAACTAATTACTGTCTGCTATGTATGTTATCGGAATAGATGAAGTAGGACGTGGGCCAATTGCTGGCCCTATGGTTGTTTGCGCTTGCGCAATAAAAGACGGAATAGATGCGCTTTCATTATTCCCAAAAGGTGAGTTGCGAGACAGTAAAAAATTAACTGATCGTATGCGAGAGAAAATAGTAAAGGATGCTTCTGTGTTTCTTGCAGCTGGCGATATCATTATTGGTATTGGTGAAGTTGACGCAGAGCGCATCGATACTACTGGACTTTCATCTGCACTTAAGGAAGCTCTCACAAAGGCCTTAGAGGCTGTTCACGCTCAAAATGTACCAACTGAAAGCTTTATTTTTCTTGACGGATCACTTCATGTTGATAATCGATATGCTCAAGAGACCGTTATCAAAGGTGATGAAAAAATCGTCGAGATTGCGCTTGCTTCTATTTTTGCAAAAGTTCATAGGGATGCGTATATGAAAGAGATGACAAAGATTTACAAGGGGTACGGTTTTGAACGTCATGTTGGGTACGGTACAGCAGAGCACTATGAAGCTATAAAAAAATACGGCACAACACCACTTCACAGAAGAAGTTTTCTTAAGAACTTTACTAATCCATAAATATGGTACACTTATTTATATGGTTGTAAGGGTGTGTATTTCTTTAATCTAACTTCTAATCTCTAACATCTACATGTATGTCTAGTATATTTTCCAAAATCATAACAGGCGAGCTTCCAGGGTATAAAATTTATGAAGACGAGTATGTGTGTGCAATTCTAGATATTAATCCTATTCAGAAGGGACATGTCCTTGTGGTTCCAAAAGTAGAAGTAGATCAGTTTTTTGATGTTGAGGAACGAATGTTTGATCACATGATGCATAGAGTACGTTATATTGCTCAGGTTATGAGAGCAAAACTTAATTGTGCACGTGTTTGTGTTTTTATTGAAGGATTCGGCATACCACATGCCCATGTGCACCTTGTTCCAGCAAATAAACCAGAAGATTTTGATAAATCACTTGTCTATACGGCAACAAAAGAGGAGCTTGAAGAAATGCAACAGCTTCTCCAGTCATAAGTCATGAAATATTTAGCAATTAGAACATTTGCAGTTCTTGTAACGAGTTATATTACGGGTGTGGGTGTCCCACTTGTGTTTAGTACGGTTGCATTTACTCTTTCTACAACAGGTACAGCGCTTATTGTTGCACTCGTCCTTGCGGTCATTAACCACACGATCAAGCCAGTCTTTTCACTTATTTCTCTGCCGATCACACTTCTTACACTTGGATTATTTTCATTTGTTATTAACGGTCTTATGATACTGCTTGCAGATAAGCTTGTCCCTCAGTTCTCGATCCCGTCACTTCTTATGGCAATATATTTCTCAATTGTTCTTGCGGTTGTGAACTGGATACTACACGCGTTTGAGTAAGGTGCAAGGTAAACTACATTGATGTAGTTGCTTTTAAATTCTTAAGCAGTATTTCGTTTTTCGCTTTTTACAAGTTCCACATCTTGTCGTATTTCTTCCACGTCATCCCTTATTTCTTCAACATCATCGACAATTTCATCCATATCCTTTTCAACACGCTCAAGGGTTTTTGTTTGTCTGTTGGAGCTCATTTTTATAAAAATAGACAAGTAGATTGCTTCAAGTGATACGAATGTTGTTAAGACAAGAAGAACTTTATTAAGATCTGTTCCGGTGATAATAAAGATAAAAGCCCCGATAAATAAAATAGTGTGAACTA
This sequence comes from uncultured Candidatus Saccharibacteria bacterium, assembly GCA_964546555.1. Taxonomy (GTDB): domain Bacteria; phylum Patescibacteriota; class Minisyncoccia; order Phycocordibacterales; family UBA5272; genus UBA11704. Next base: position 34,638 of record CAZJJX010000004.1, on the reverse strand, counting down.
GAACGGACCATATCGAACCGAAGGCATTTGTAGCAGAGAGTGCAATAGTCTCTAGTTTTTCCTCTTGATTAACTTTTTTAGACTCCTTATGCATTGCCTCTAACTATATCACACATAGCTGCTTATATGTGTTTACATCTAGATTATGCACCGTGTTTTATTTAAGAGATGCTAGTTTCTCTGCTTCTGGTGCTTCGTCAGTATATTCTTCTTGGATTTCTTCAACATCCTCCTGAATCTCATCGACGTCCTTTTGGATTTCTTCCACATCCTTTTGGATCTCCTCGGTGTCAACTTGGATTTCTTCAACGTTTTCTTGAATGTCTTCAACATCCTCCTGAATCTCATCGACGTCCTTTTGGATTTCTTCCACATCTTCTTGCATCTCCTCAACGTTCTCTTGGATCTCTTCTACATCTTCAGCAATTTCATCAATATCTTTTTCAACACTTTCAATAGCTCGTCCCTGGTAGTTCACGCTCATTTGAATGAAAATTGAAAGATAAATTGCTTCAAGTGAAACAATTGTTGTAAGTACAAGGAGCACTCGGTCAAAGTCAATACCAAGCAAGACAAGCAAAAATGCACCCGCAAAAAGGATGGTGTGAAGGATGACTGACCAGACGGATCCGATACCTTTGGTCACCGAAAGGGCGAGCTTTTCAGCCTTATTTAAAGGAGTTTTCATGGTATTTCTACTATAGCATGAAAGTGATAGAATACTACTATGATAGTAACAATAATCATTATCGTAGCTCTTTTGTTTGTGGTGGCTGTGGCTGCCGGGATTCGTTTTGTTTATTTACTTACCGTGCCTCATACAAATATACGACTTCATATGAAATCAAAAATTCTTGACCTCTTCTTATATCTTGGGGTTGCAATTTCTCTTATTATGAGTGTGAGCAACTTATTACAAGTAGTCTTTGCTGCAATTAATCGGAAGTATCCTGATCTTATTAGTTCAGGATACTATGTTGAGGCTATGGGGAATGATGTGCGACTTGCGGTTGCTTCACTTGTCGTCATGTTTCCTATCTATATAGGATTGTCCTGGTATATTGCGCGTGACATCAAAAAGTATCTCTTTAAACAAGATATTGTTATCCGTAAGACAATGATTTACGCTACATTGTTTATTTCTGTGCTTGCTCTTATTGGTACACTTGTTTCCTCAATCTACACATATCTTGGAGGTGAGCTTTCGATCCGATTTGCGCTAAAGGCTGGAGCTGTACTTGCTGTTGCATTCGCGCTCTTTATGTATTATTTGTACACACTTCGTCGCGACTACGCAAAACAAACTCTTATTCCAGCACTTTGTGCGTGTCTTGCAATTGCTGTTGTGGTTTCATCTGTAATGTGGAGTATTTCTGTTATCGGTACACCACAAGAAATACGTGCAAAGAAAATCGATAATACGAGACTTTCTGATATCTCACGTATTCAGCAAGAAATTCTTAATCGTATCCAGATGACCGATAAGTTACCGCTTACGCTTCGGGAGCTAGATAATGCTTTCCAGGGCTACCAGGTTCCGGTTGATCCTGTATCACAAGAGGCTTATGGGTATAAGATTCTTCAACAGCCTACTGTTAAGATGAACTATGCTACAAATAAAAAGGAACTTGTTACTTCTGCTATATTTGAACTTTGTGCTACCTTTGACACATCACGTGAGCTTGATGCTCGTGGTGCCCCAGTCTATGGTAAAGGGGGAGATATGATGGTATCTGAATCACTATATTCTGCATCGAACTACTACTATGAAGGAGATCAATCACCGTTTTGGAACCATGGAGTAGGTGAGACATGCTTTAAGAGAATCATTACTTCTGATATGTATTACGGCAGATAGGAGGTTTCGTTTCTATAGTTTTTACAACAGCACATGTGTATACACATGTGCTGTTGACATTTTGCAACATACTTTGTATATTTTAGATAAGTGTTGTTTATTTTTTAGGGAGGAAAAGGTATGCAGCTCGATCAAGCTTTGCAGCCAATTGTCCATGTCGATGAGATAATAAGACTCTTTGGTGTGTCCAAAAACGTTTTCCGAGAACTCACTAGGTTTACGACTGAAGAGATTGCCAAAGTTGTTTTGACCTACCATCTTCGGTATAGTCACAAGGATGTTGATGTTGAAAGCTTCGTAAAAATTCTTGAAGAGTACATGCCAGCTGACATGGTGAACTCGTACAAGGAAATTGGTTTTGTTCTGTGGGCGGTTGATCAATCGATCATTCAGAAGAACCACTACGAATTTTTTAATAAGATTCGACATAGCACAAAAGATGTCACACTTTCGGTAATCTTGGTTACCCTTCAGATTATCAGGTGGCATCACTGCCGAACTGTCATGAGTGTGAAAAAATATCTCACTCAGTATGTTTCTCGAGAACATCTTGATATTTTTGCTTCAGAGCACTCAGGTCTTTCATTTGTGAAAGAATTTACATCTGATTACCTGAAAAGGTTCAGAGAAAAATACCCTCCACCACTTGCGATTTAGGGTTTGCAAAACACCGCGTAGTCTATGCGGTGTTTTTTGTTTTGTATTCATTTTGTCTCTTGATAATAATTTTGCTACTATACGCATATGAAACTCTACGACCACCTACACAAAGATGCTTATTGGCAAAACACTTGGGAACAGTCTGGTATCTACAAAACACCAAACTTACCAGGGAATAAAAAAGCATATATTCTCGACATGTTCCCGTATCCCTCCGGTGAAGGTCTCCATGTGGGGCATCCAAAAGGGTATATCGCTACAGATATCTACTCACGCTTTAAGCGTATGCATGGATACGATGTGCTCCATCCGATGGGATGGGATGCGTTTGGGTTGCCTGCAGAGCAGTTTGCACTTAAGCATAAAGTAAAACCAAATATTGCCGTAGAGAAAAATATTGCAAATTTCAAAAATCAACTTTCACATCTTGGTCTTGATTATGATTGGAGTCGTGAGATTAACACAACCGATCCTGCTTTTTATAAATGGACTCAGTGGATTTTTACGAAATTATATGAAAAGGGTTTAGCCTACGAAAGTCATGAGCCTATTAACTGGTGTCCGACATGTAAGACGGGTCTAGCAAATGAAGATGTAAATGCAAATGGCACATGCGAACGCTGTGATACTGTCGTCGAGCAAAAACCACTTCGTCAGTGGGTGCTTAAGATTACTGAGTATGCTGATCGTATGATCAACGATCTTGATCAGCTTGCATGGCCAGAAGGTGTAAAGTTAGCACAAAAAAATTGGATCGGAAGAAGTGAAGGGGCAGAATTTGAATTTAAATTAACTGATGTAAAAGACCACGCAGATGGCCAGATGTCGGTAAAAGTTTTTACCACAAGAGCAGATACTCTTTTTGGGGCTACTTTTGTGGCAATCTCAGCTGAGATGGCACAAACGTGGCTAGATGCTGGCTGGGAGACATGTTCAGAAGTTGTAGAGTATGTCACTAAGACACTTGAAGAATCAAAAAAGGAAAATGATTACTCTATTGTTCCTGAAAAAACAGGCATCTTTAGTGGTGTCTATGCAATTAACCCTGCAACGAAGGAAAAAATCCCAGTCTGGATTGCTAACTATGTAGTGGGTGGGGTAGGAACAGGTGCACTTATGGGGGTTCCGGCTCATGATGAACGAGACTATGAATTCGCGAAGAAATATAATCTTCCAATGAAGCAGGTAATTATTCCAAAAGCAATTTTGACCGGAGATGATGCTCCGAGAGACAACGTTGAAACATTGCATCGTAAGGTGGTCCATGTAATTTTAGAAAATTCTAAAGGTGAGTTTCTTTTGGTTATTGAAGACAAGAAATCTTTTCATTTCATTGGAGGAGGAGTCGAAGAAGGGGAGACTGAGCTTGAGGCTGTTTACAAGGAGGTGCAAGAAGAGAGTGGTTACAGTGATATTTTAGTAGAGGAAGGTAGATTTTCACCGCAGGCAGCTTTTGGTTTCAGACATACTAAACAAAAAAATCAAGATACTTTTGGATTTTTCTATCACGCAAAACTTGCGTCTGAAGCAGTTGTTCCATGTGAGGTAGATACTGGGCATCATGAAATTGGTTGGTTTACAAAAGGAGAGGTTACTGATCTAATAACCTTGCCAAACCACAAGAAAGCATGGTTAGATTTTTTGAATAATAAAAAGATTAGTGTTTATACAGATGAAGGTATTTTGGTTGACTCAAATGCTTTTGATTCTTTGCATTCTAATGACGCTAAAGAACAAATCATCGAAGCCTTTGGAGGTAAAAAAGTTGTTCGCTATAAGTTGCAAGACTGGGTCTTTGCACGTCAGCGTTATTGGGGGGAGCCGTTCCCTATTGTGCGCGACGAAGATGGAAAGGTTTATATTGTTGATGAAAGTGAGCTTCCTGTGCTTTTGCCAGATGTTGATCAGTACGAACCAACTGGAACAGGGGAGTCACCACTTGCGGCAATAGATGCTTGGGTAAATGTAACTGGATATATCACAGACAAGGGGACTTTTAAGCAGTCAAAAGATGGTAAGAAGTTTACTCGTGAGACAAATACTATGCCACAATGGGCTGGGTCATCGTGGTATTATCTACGTTTTCTTGACCCTTATAATGATAAAGCTTTGATTGATCCAGAGATAGAAAAAGCATGGGGCGCAGTAAATGTTTACGTTGGAGGTGATCATGCAACACGACATCTTATCTATGCACGTTTTTGGCATAAGTTTTTGTATGATATTGGTGTAATAACAACACAAGAACCATTTGAGCGACTCGAGTTTCTTGGGTTCATACTTGCAGAAGATGGTCGTAAGATGAGCAAGCGTTGGGGGAATATCATCAACCCAGATGATGTAGTGAAAGAGTATGGAGCAGACACACTACGTGTGTATGAGATGTTTATGGCACCATTTGATCAAACAGCAAGCTGGAGTACTTCAAGTATAAAAGGTGCCGATAAATTTTTAGATAGAGTCTATGCTCTTAAAGATAGGATTGCTGATTCTTCACGAGTTACTACAGAACTTCATAAAACTATAAAGAAAGTTGGTGACGACATTGAACATTTCAAGTTTAATACAGCGATCTCATCTATGATGATTCTTACAAATACAATGGAAGAAAACTCTTTTACAAAGGATGATTATGTGACGTTGCTCACGCTTCTTGCTCCGTTTGCCCCACATATCACAGAGGAGCTCTATTCTGCGCTTGGGTACACAACTTCAATCCATAGTGCGTCATGGCCAGAATATGACTCTCAAAAGCTACTTGATGAGCAAGTTACAGTGGCCATTCAGATAGCAGGGAAGATGCGTGGAACCATTGAAATTAAAAGAGATTCTGATGATGCTATCGTGATCGACGCTATAAAAAAGCATGAAATGTATCAAAAATATGTAGGTAACAACGTGCCAAAGAAGATAATCGTCGTTAAGAATAAAATCGTTAACGTGGTCCTTTAGCCAGAGTCATACCGTAATTTGACGTTTTTGGCAAATTCTGGTAGAATAACAATATTAACTCAATTTTAGTAAACGTATCAAAAACCATATGTCAGGTATTACATTTAAACCAAAAGCAGTTTCTAAGAAGCTTCTTACAACGCTTAACCCGCGAACACGAGAGATCGTGGTTAATCGTTATGGGCTTGAGAAAGAGAATCGAATGACCCTTGAGGCCATTGGTAAGACATATGATATTACGCGTGAACGTGTACGACAGATTGAGAACTTTGCTCTTGCTTCAATCAAGAAGTCAAAGGAGTACAAAGAACATCTTTTTGTTTTTGAAGAACTTAAGAAGACAATTGCTGAACTGGGCGCGGTCGTATCTGAAGATCATCTTATGCGTCATATCTCTAAGGATCCTGTTGTACAGAATCACATCAACCTTTACCTTGCGCTTGGGGAAGATTTCAAAAAGCATAAGGAAGATGATCATTTCTACTCTCATTTTACAACCAATGATAAGACAGCGATGCATGTTCGTGAAGCTCTTACAAAACTCTACTCTTCTATCAATGAGGAAGACCTTGTAAGTGAAGAAGAAGTTTTCAATCGTTTTATGGCTCATCTTACGGAACTTATTGCTGAATATAAAGATAATCGTGATATTATCTACCGCTACCTTGCTCTCTCAAAAGTTATCGGCAAGAACCAATTAAGTGAGTGGGGGAGAACATCATCTCCACACGTAAAGGCTCGTGGTATTAAGGATTATGCATATCTTATTATGCGTCGTGCTAACCGTCCTATGCACTTCAAGGAAGTTGCGCAAGAGATCAATAAGACATTCGGCAAGAAGGCACATGTTGCGACATGTCACAATGAACTTATTAAGGATTCTCGTTTTGTGCTCGTTGGTCGCGGTATGTACGGACTCAAGGATTGGGGGCATACAGGAGGAGTTGTTCGTGATGTGATTATTGAAGTTCTTAAGGAGTCTAATCGCCCACTTCCAAAGGATGAGATTATCAAAAGAGTTCTTGCAAAGCGTATTGTAAAGCCAAACACCGTTCTTGTTAACCTTCAAAACACTAAGTTTTTCCGTAAGGTGGCAGGGGATTATACACTGGCATAGTAGGTTAAAGGTGGAAGGTTATAGGTTGTAAAATTCTAAAATCACCACATTAAGAAAAGCAGTCCACAGTGGGCTGCTTTTCTGTATCCTATTACCTACAACCTATTACCTTCCCATGCTATACTTTTACTCATGCAATTTCTTATTGATATAGCACTTGCAACACTCTATTTTTGTTTCTTTTTGCTTGTCTGTGCTTGGTCGTGGAGGTTTTGGATGATGTATATAAATCAAAAACATCTAGCGTCTCTTGACTGGGTCATGCTTGAAATTAAGCTCCCGCGTGAAATAACAAAATCTCCACTTGCAACCGAAGTTGCTATCGCAGGGTTTTTACAAGCATCAGGTGTTGGAACGGTGTACGCGAGAAATTTTGAAGGCAAACTTCCAAGTTTTGGTTCTCTTGAGATCGCCTCAATAGAAGGTGTGATACATTTTTATGTGAGGGTGCAGCGACGCTTTAAGGTTTTGATGGAAACTAATTTTTATGCACAGTACCCTGAAGTAGAAATTGTAGAAGCAGATGACTACACAAAGTTAATCCATTATCACCACCTATCCAAAGAAGTTAGTATCTGGGGTCTAAATTACCGCACCAGTGAGAAGTGGGCTCCTGTAAACCCAGAAACTGGGGAGCCATATAAAGATGGAAAAGATGACTATAAGATGCCTGCAGATTTTCTTCCCATAAAAACGTATGTAGATTATGGGCTCGATAAAGATCCTAAAGAAGAATATAAGACAGATCCACTCACTCAATTACTAGAAGCTATGGGCTCTCTTGGTAAAGGTGAACATATGTGGTATCAGGTCATAGTGCAAGACGAGTCAGTATATAATGGTTCTGGAAAGCTCCCTAAGTTTTATGTTAATAAACACACTCATGAGCATATCAATCTAAAAGCAATGGCAGATGCTCGCATGAAGCAGATCCGTACATCAGGGTATATTAAGCATGGAGATCAGGTATATGATGACTATGGTTATGAAAAACCACCAAGGTTGGTAAAAACAGACGAAATAGGTGAAGACGGTAAGCCAATATATAAAGAAGAAAAGCTAACATATAATCTTTTGGTAAATGGTAAAAAAGACAAAATAAAAGCCGTATCAAAAAAGGAAATGGATCTCACCCAGGCAGAAAAAGATACCTTAGAATTAATTAGTAAAAAATTAAGTAAACCTCTCGCAGTTGCAGCAATTAGAATATGCTATGTTACAAAAAAAGAGAACTTCAAAAGTGGTCAAATCCAAACCACGCTTTCTTTCCCTAAAGTGTTTGCGGGAGCTAATAAGTTTATGCCAGTTAGTTTAACTGACCCATATGATTATCCTTGGCAAAAATTAAGTGACAAGCGTGTCCCATGGAGAGGGGAAGAACTCTTTGAGGCCTATGTTGAGCGTGAAGCTTTTTATCCACACATAGAAGAAAGAAAAGGACTCGATGAGTGGGAGGACAGGTTTTTCTTTAGTTCGACAATGAAAAATCGTAAGCTCTTTAGGATGTTTTATGAAGCACTGTTTCATCCTTTTGATCACCCTACAGCAGAAGGTGTTGCTATGACCTTAAACCTTGAAGAGATTGCAACATTGTGGCATCTTCCAGGAGCTGTTGCTGCAACACCTACACTTCCTCGTATTGACAGTGCAAAAGGTGTGGCACCAGTTAATCTACCTCTATAGTTACGTATATGCTTCTTAAAGATCCAAAACATAATACAGGTTTCGGTGTAGGTTTCATTATAGCCATAGTTATCCTTGCGTACATGTATGTTGTTTTTTACACAGTCCCGAATGATTTTCCTGTAGGTAAGAATTTTGTCGTAGAAGAAAACGAGACTCTTGTAAGTATAAGTAATAGGCTTAAAGATAATCATATTATCACCTCACCTCATATGTTCCGTGCTGCTATTTCTTTCTTGGGTAAAGATAAAGAAATTCAACTAGGAGGTTATGAGTTCGATAAACCTCTTACACTTTTCCAGGTGGTTGATGTCTTTAGACAAGGTAAACCAAAGTCACCGCTACTTTCTGTAACAATTCCTGAAGGAAGTACTTCGCTTGAAGTTGCAGGAATTATTGCAAAAGCTGTTCCGTCGATTACTAAAGAGATGTTTACACAAGTTGCAATGTCTAATAATGCAAATGGAAAACTTTTTCCGTCGACATATTTTTTGTTGCCTTCGTATACTGCTGATGATATTGTAAAAATTATGACGGGTACGTATGTAAAAAAGACTATACCACTTGATGTGTCATCTGTCATTAAGCCGCCACTTACGAGTGAACATGATGTTATAGTACTTGCATCTATTTTAGAAGGTGAGGCAAACACTGTAGAAGATATGAAGATTGTTGCTGGGATTTTATTAACAAGACTTAGTAAAGGTATGCCGCTTCAGGTTGATGCTGCACCAATCACCTATAAGCAAAAGGGTCTCCCTAAAGATCCAATCAATAACCCAGGCCTTATCGCACTTGATGCGGTTCTTCATCCAACACCGAGTCCATATCTTTTTTATATAACAGGTAATGACGGTAAGATGTATTACGCAAAGACATTTGAGGAACATAAGGCGTATATTAGGAAATACTTGAAATAGATGTAGGTTTGCAGGTGCTTGATTATAGGTTGTAGAAAATACAGATAATAGATTATACTACTACAACCTAACAATTTAACCTGCAATTTGTCACTATGAAATCCCACAACCTTGCTTTTATTGACACCGAAACAACTGGAACAGATCCAAATCTTCATGAGATTATTGAGCTTGCGGTAATCATTGCAAAGCAAGTTCCACGTGAAGGACGCGGGCCAAAGCTTGAGATAATAGAAGAATGTGAGTGGAAAATAAAAATGGAGCGCCCAGAACGTGCTGAAGAGCAAGCACTTCGCGTAAACGGGTACAACGAAGTCGATTGGATGTTTGCGATTGATAGAAAGAAAGCTATGGAAGAGTTTGCAAAAAAGACTGAGAGTTGTAGTTTCGTATCACATAACCTTACCTTTGACTACGCTTTTATCCAAAAGGCGTTCGAGGAAACACAGGTTGAGAATCGTATGCACTATGCTAAGCTCGATACTATTTCTATTGCATTTGCTCGCCTCTATGATGCCCCGCAGGCAGATAGGTTTTCTCTTAAGGCACTCTGTGAACTCTTAAAAGTAGAAAATAGTAAAGCCCACACCGCTCTTGCTGATACACGAGCGCTTGTTGCGGTATACAAGAAGATGATGAATGTATAGGTGACTTAAGGTGAGTAGATAAAGGGGTGGGGATCAGGAATTTATTATACTAGAAGAAATAAATCCGCCCAAGTTGGCGGATTGTTCTAGCTAAATTAGTAAAGCATTTCTGGCTAACTAATATACCCAAGAGCATAATGCATGTTTTTGATCATCATTGCAACAATGGTTGGGCTATTTTCTTCTACAAAATTAAGTGTCACACGCATAATGAATTCATTGTGATTACTGAAGTCATGTGCTGGAACACTTCCTTCCACAAATGTTGAAGACCAGGCTGTTGAATCACTGTAAAATTGTTCTTTACAGTTTGCGATATCAAGACTCTCTTTATCACTTAGACGTGCTTTTATGGAGATGTAGCCTCGAGGTACAGAGACAATATATTCAGATGGGTAAAAGATACCTCTTAGGATAGGGCCAGTTTTTGAAAGTGACGTTGGTGTTGCTTTCATGACGATGAATATGTCACCACTCTTCTCACGAGGACTATGATGCTCGGTAGGTGTATTCACACTTGCTCCTTCTCTGTTAAAAAGTACTAAGAACATTACTATACATTGTTTGAAAAAGGTTGTCAATTATGCGTATAAGTCCACCCACTTTGGCAGTCCACTGTTAAGTTACTCATAATATACTCCAAAGGAGACAGTAAGGAAAGAGAGTGGTGAGGTCTTTCGGTATTGTAGTAAATCATGTAGTCAATAAGCTTTTGATTAAACAAAGGAAGATCATGAGCTAAGGTCACTCTGTTTGACTTAATAAACTCTTCACTAAGACTACGATTGAATCGTTCTATGTAAGCATTCATGTTTGGACTACGTGGGTAGATATGGTAATGAACGATGTTTTGTTTCTCTAGATACTCTCTAAAGTGATACGCAAACTCACTACCATTATCAGTCTGTATGTGTGTAATAGGAAATGGTGCTGAGGCTTGTAGTTTCTTAATGAAGTCTGAAGCAGAAAGTGATGAATGGTTGGTGTAGGTATATGCAAAAGCAAACCTGTTTTTAGTATTAATAGCGGTAACTATGTACCTCTTGATACCGTCTACAAACCGCACCACAGTATCTATTTGTACACACTCATCTAGACTTTTTGGTCTACGTAGTTTCTTCTTGTATACGTGGGTATTTACGATTACAGAGCCAGTTCTCGCATACATGGATACTTTGTTGTATAGAGGTAACAAACCTTTCTTCTTTAAGTCATCAAGTATTCTTCCTACAGTTGACTCTTTAGTATTCCATCCTTCTTTGTTGAGTAGGTGGTTAAGCTTAGACTTACCTATACGTGGATGTATTGTTCGTAGGTAGATAATTCTACTTTGTAATACTTCACCTGTTCTCCGTACTCTCTTTGTCTTTGGCGCTCTTGATTGATTGTTAAGAGCTTCTAACTTATCCTCCTTCTTCTTAAGCTTGTCTTGCCAACGAAAGAGAGTTCTCTCAGAAACCTTGAAAGCATCCTTGGTGGCCTCTAGTCCATACTTCTTCCAGAAGTCCAAGATTGTAGCTCTCCTCTTTGCTTCTTCTTGTATCATATACCGGAATCGTACACCTCTTTCTTTAGCTAGACTAATTCCTTCTATTCCTTTGTTTTTGTTGAAAATTTTCATTGGCTGCCAGGATACTCTGACTGCCATATGTATGTGAACTTATGCGTTATGGTATAATGCATCAATTGACCAATTATTTTCTGGTTTATATTTTGTAACTTGTGTCTCTAGGGTCTCATACTCTTATATCTGCATCAGATCCTTTGAGGATAAGCCTTTTATCTAACTACTAACAACTAATTATTAACAGCTAGTCACTATCACTATGGCCCCGAAAAAAATCGAACAGGTTGAAAAAATCATCGTCAAAGGTGCGCGAACGCATAACCTTAAGAATATTACGGTTGAGATGCCTCGCCATAAGATGGTGGTGTTTACAGGGTTGTCAGGGTCAGGGAAGTCATCGCTTGCTTTTGATACCATCTTCGCAGAAGGGCAGCGTCGTTATGTGGAGTCACTTTCTGCGTATGCTCGTCAGTTTCTTAATCAAATGCAGAAGCCAGATGTTGATGAGATTGTAGGCCTTTCTCCAGCTATTTCTATCGACCAAAAATCTGCTGGACGAAATCCGCGCTCAACCGTTGCGACGATCACAGAGATCTATGACTACCTCCGTGTGCTCTACGCTCGTGTCGGTAAGCCGTATTGTGTAGAGTGTGGGTCAAAGATCAAGAAGCTTACAAATGAGGAAATTATGCACTTTATCATAGATAAGGTGAAGCATGTCGATTACAAAAAAATAAAGCAAGATGTGATGGGGGTGGAGTTTTCTCAAGCAGAAGTACATATCCTCTCTCCGCTTGTGCGCGGTCGAAAAGGTGAGTACTACCAGATGCTCTACGATATGTTAGGTAGAGGTTATACAGAAGCTGTTGTTGACGGTGAGCGCAAAAGTCTACGTGAGCAGATCATACTTTCAAAAAACAAAAAGCATGATATCTCTATCGTGGTGGATTCTATTGCGCTTGATGAATTACGCACAAAGCAGACAGAAAAAGATGCAATCACACGACTTTCTGAGGCGATTGAGCGTGCCTTTCATGAATCAAATGGATTACTTGAAGTTGAGATTCTTGGAGAAAAAACTATTATGAGTAACAAGTTTTCGTGTGCTACTTGTGGATTTTCGTTCCCAGAAATCGAGCCGCGTCTATTTTCATTTAACTCACCATACGGAGCATGCCCAACATGTAACGGCCTCGGTACCAAGTATTTTGGTGGTCTTGATGAGTGTGAAGCGTGTAATGGTAAGCGTCTCCGTCCTGAAGCGCTCCATGTGTACCTTGATGATGAGTCTAAGATAAATATTGTAGATATCGTAGCGCTTTCTATTGCAGAAGCCGAAACATATTTTAAGAATATTCCTCTTAGTGAGAAAGAGCGAGAGATTGCCTCTGTTGTTATCAAAGAAATTGAGTCACGTCTATCGTTTATGTTAAATGTTGGCCTTAATTACCTTGCGCTTAATCGAAAGGCAGATACGCTCTCAGGTGGTGAAGCGCAGCGTATTAGACTTGCTTCTCAGCTAGGTAGCCAGCTTGTAGGGGCGCTTTATGTACTTGATGAACCAACAATTGGACTTCACCAGCGCGATAACGATCGTCTAATCAAGACACTTACTCATCTGCGTGATATAGGTAATACGATTATTATTGTTGAGCACGATGAGGATACAATATTTGCTTCAGACTATATTATCGATATTGGTCCACGTGCTGGGGTGCATGGTGGTGAAGTTGTTGTATCTGGCTATCTTGATGAGCTCCTTACTGCTCCACGGAATAAATCAGGAAGCCTCACACTTGCATACTTACGTGGAGAAAAAGCAATCGAGGTACCAGTGCGCCGACAAGTAGACAAAGGAACGATTCGTGTAACAGGAGGAAATGTGTTTAATATCAAAAACCTCTCTGCAAATGTGCCACTTGGTAGGATGAATGTTATTACAGGTGTATCTGGATCAGGGAAGAGTTCGTTTATGTATGAGATTTTGTACAAGAATCTTCTTGCACGACTTGAGCGACGTCATCGTTCTGCAAAGATTTATAACTGCGAGACATTTACTGGTACAGAATATATATCACGTGTTGTGATGATTGATCAGTCTGCAATTGGGCGCACTCCACGTTCTAATCCTGCAACCTATACAGGTGCATGGACACATATCAGAGATCTTTTTGCAGAATCAGAAGAAGCGCGTGTACGTGGTTGGAAAGCGTCGAGATTTTCTTTTAACGTAAAAGGTGGACGCTGTGAAGCGTGCCAAGGTAACGGTGAAATTGCAGTTGAAATGCACTTTTTGCCAACTGTGTATGTAGAGTGCGATGTCTGTCAGGGTAAGCGATTTATGAAAGAGACGCTTGAAGTGAAGTGGAAAGGTAAAAGTATCTATGATGTGCTTCGTATGACTGTTGAGGAAGCTCTCACATTCTTCCACGATATTCCTGCAATTTATGACCGAATCAAGACACTTAATGATGTAGGTCTTGCATACCTGGAGCTTGGACAGTCTGCAACGACACTCTCAGGTGGTGAGGCACAGCGCGTAAAGATTTCTTCAGAGCTTTACCGTCCTCATGTGGAGAAGACTATTTACCTCCTTGATGAGCCGTCAATTGGGCTCCACTATGAAGATATAGCGCGACTTATAGAGATACTCAATAAACTAGTAGATAAGGGCAACACAGTGGTTCTTATTGAGCACAATCTAGACATCATCAAGTCTGCTGATCATGTTATTGATATTGGACCAGAAGGTGGTGTTGGTGGAGGAAAAGTTGTTGCAACAGGGACTCCTGAGCAAGTAGCAAGTAACCCAAATAGTCACACAGGTCACTATCTCAAGAAAGTTTTGAAGAAGGCAAAAGAACAAAAATAGTGTACTATAAAAATACTAGACATACTTACTCTGTCTAGTTTTTTTTGCATAAAAAAATGGACCCGTTGGGTCCATTGTTGTAAGGCTGAAGAAGTCCTACACAAGCGGTAGTTCTTTGAGTGCGTGATACGCATCAAGGAGCTGTTGCCGCGAAAGTCGCAGATCATTGCTGCCAAGCCTTACCCACACATACTCATTTCGTGCGGAGGCGACTTCCATGAGTGTGCGTTCAGTAATAAGCCAGGTGTTGTCTGTTATTTTGCAGACAATCTTGAAAATCATATGCCTCATCTCGCGATGGAGCGCCACATGTCGTATCTCTCCTTGGCCGTTTACTTTACTGGCGACAGTTCGCCAGTACTGAACTTCAGGTGCTGTAGTTTTTGTTTTAAGTGGACTGCTCCGTGCCGCAATTATGTCCGGAGTGAAGAAATGAGGGTAACGCTCCTTGAACCGATTAACGAGTGACCAGCAAGGCTTACCAACATCCTTTGTTACTACTGCAGTTTTTTCGTCAGCACTCTGCAGGGTTGCGTGTGCTGAGTTGAGCGTATCAAGGCTCATGTTTTCTCCATTTTTCTCTAATTGTTGCCTTCCCTGTAGAGAGCTTCATGGTTAGAAGAAGTTCCACAAGGCACGTTTCTGTTCACTTTGTTGACCTCTTATGAAGGATCAATTGAAATGAACAAGTTTTTATTGTACAATATAATCAATGAAAAAGCAAGACTTAGAAGACTGTGGATTACCTGATGCACCTGGGGTGTATTTTTTTCGAGATGCTGATGGAGCTATTTTATATATTGGAAAAGCAACATCGCTTAAAGATAGAGTAAGAAGCTACTTTAATCCAGATCTCATGCAAACAAGAGGTTTACGCTTAGTTACTATGGTCACACTCGCAAGCACAGTAACCTATCAAGAAACAGGGAGCGTACTCGAGGCGCTTTTGCTTGAGAGTAAGCTCATAAAGGAGCATGGTCCGCTCTATAACGTCAAAGAAAAAGATGACAAAAGCTTCACGTGTGTTGTTATTACAAAGGAGACTTTCCCACGAGTACTTACGATGCGTATACGTGATTATGAAAAGAAGTTTACGAAAAAGGATGTAGCGTATGTATATGGTCCGTTTGCGTCACTTCCACAACTTCGTAGTGCGATGAAGATAATAAGGAAAATGTTCCCGTATCGGGACACCTGTGAAGTAAGATCAGGTAAGTCATGTTTTAATGCGCAATTAAAATTGTGCCCAGGTGTTTGTAATGGACAAATTAATGAAGTAGAGTATAAGAAACATATCACTAATATAAGAAGACTCTTTGATGGTAAAAAGACAGAAATAAAAGCTTCACTTGAAAAGGACATGAAGCTCTATGCAAAAAGACATGAATTTGAGAAAGCTGCAGTTACTAGAAATACGCTCTTCGCAATTGATCATATAAAAGACATAAGCCTTATCAAGGAAGATAGGGTGCTTGATTTTAAGGACAAAAGTTTTCGTATTGAAGCATTCGATGCTGCACATATATCAGGGACATCCCGTGTTGGAGTGATGGTTGCTATTGATGATGGTGAGCCTGATAAATCTTCCTACAGGAAGTTCAAGCTTGAAGAAGGAATTAACGATGACTACGCGGCACTTCATCAGATACTTTCACGTAGACTTTCCCACAAAGAGTGGACATATCCTGATCTTATTGTTATTGATGGTGGCCTTAATCATAAACGTATTGCAGAAAAAGTTCTCACATCATCTGGATTACTTATTCCTTGTGTCGCGGTTATTAAAGATGAACGTCACAAACCAAAAGACATAGCTGGGGATAAAGTACATGTGGATTACCATAAAAAGGATATACTTTTAGCAAACGCTGAAGCTCATCGATTTGCTATAACGTATCATAAGACCTTACGGAATAAGCTCCCTAAGTAGCATCGATTTTCCTGTGTCAAGATTTACCCTTGACACCCCTGTGAGAGACAAAAAATATGGCTTTTAGTCATAAAACGGTACAATCTATGTATTAACAAAATGATGTAAATTTAGATTGTATGGCAATTCTACAAATAATTAAGAAACGTAATGGAGAGATAGTTCCTTTTGAGGTTGATAAGATTGATTCGGCAGTTAGAAAAGCGTTTGTGAGTGTAACGCGTGATGAGAAGGCTGCGGTTGCAAAACATATTTCTGAGTTGGTTGCAAAAGAGCTTGAACTCGAGGCAATCACTCGTGAAGGATATGTGCCAAGTGTTGAACACACCCAAGATCTAGTAGAAAAGCACATCATGGGAGCTGGATTTTTTGACGTTGCAAAAGCATACATCATTTATCGCTATGAACGAACAAAAGAACGAGAGGAAGAAAAAATTGAAAATCTAGAAAAAGTGGAAGAAGGAGGACTTTATATTACAAAGAAGAGTGGGAAGAAAGAACGCTTTGATATTGAAAAAGTTCGTAAGACTGTTACTCGTGTGATTCATGGTTATGAAAAGGAGGTTAACCTCGACCAGATTGTTAACCAGGTAAAACTCGAAGTTTACGAAGGAATGCCTACAAAAGAAATAACAAAGGCACTTGTTATGACACTCCGTTCAATGATTGAACAAGATCCTTGCTATTCATATATTGCTTCTCGCATGATCTTGGCTCAGATCAATGAAGATCTCCTTGGTGATGCACTTAACCACACAACAATCGATATTCAGTATAAGCAGGCATTCATTGATGGTATTAAAGAAGGTGTTTCAAAAGGGCTCCTTGATACACGAATGCTTAACTTCGACCTCACACGTCTTTCCGAAGCACTTGTCCGTTCCCGAGACGAACTGTTCATGTATCTCGGTTCTCAGACACTATATGAACGATACCTTGTGCGTGATGTTGAAGGTTCAGGTAAGGTTATCGAGCATATCCAAGGCTTCTGGATGCGCATTGCAATGGGGGTTGCCCTTGCAGAAAAAGAGCTTGATCGCACAACGCGCGCAATTGAATTTTATGAAGTTATGTCTGCGCTACGTTTTGTCCCATCTTCTCCAACACTCTTCCATTCTGGAACAAAGCACCCACAGCTGTCATCATGCTACCTTAACACGGTAGGGGATTCTCTTGAGTCAATCTTTAAGATTTATTCTGATAATGCTCAGCTCTCGAAGTGGGCAGGAGGTATTGGAACCAACTGGACATCGGTTCGTGGATCTGGTGCACTTGTGAAGAAGTCAGGTATCAAGTCAAATGGTCTTGTTCCTTTCCTTAAAATTGCAAACGACGTAACTGTTGCTATTAACCGCTCAGGTCGCCGCCGAGGCGCAACATGTGTGTATATAGAGAACTGGCACTACGATGTTGATGAATTTTTAGAACTTCGTAAGAACACAGGAGATGATCGTCGCCGTACACATGATATGGATACAGCACTGTGGATCTCGGATCTTTTCATGAAGCGCGCGCAGTCAGATGGAGAGTGGACTCTTTTTTCTCCAGATGAAGTACCTGAACTTACTGAGACCTATGGGGACGCATTCGAAAAGCACTATGAGCGCTATGAAGCGCTTGCTCGTGAAGGTAAAGTGAAGGTTTTCAAGTCTATTAAGGCTCGTGATCTTTGGCGAAAGATGATCACTATGCTTTACGAAACGGGGCACCCATGGATTACATTTAAGGATCCATCAAACGTACGTTCACCACAGGATCATGTTGGTGTTGTTCATAACTCTAATCTCTGCACCGAAATTACACTCAACAACTCACTTGATGAAACAGCGGTGTGTAACCTGGGGTCACTTAACTACCAAAGACTCATGCGTGATGGTAAGTTTGATGTTGATATGGTTGCATCAACAACACAGACAGCGATTCGTATGCTCGACAATGTTATCGATGTTAATTTCTATCCTACAGTAGAAGCAGAGAGAAGTAACATGCGTCATCGTCCAATCGGGCTTGGTATCATGGGGTTCCATGATGCGCTCTACATGATGAACATTAATTTTGATTCTGATGAGGCGGTTAAATTCGCTGATGAGTCAATGGAGCTTATTTCATATCACGCTATCATGTCATCGTCTCTACTTGCACGAGAGAAAGGTGCGTATTCAAGTTATAAAGGGAGTAAGTGGGACAGGGGTATTTTCCCAGTAGACACAATTGCACTCCTTGAAAAAGAACGTGGCGTAGATATCCCTGTATCAAAAGCTGGTAAGCTCGACTGGACTCCTGTTCGTGCATCTGTAAAGCAGTACGGTATGCGTAACTCTAACTGTATGGCAATGGCTCCGACGGCGACAATCTCTAATATTGTTGGGTCTATTCCTTGTATTGAGCCTATCTATAAGAATATTTATGTTAAATCAAACATGAATGGTGAGTTCATTATCGTAAACCCTTACCTTGTTGCTGACCTTAAGGCTCTTAATCTTTGGGACTTTGAAATGATTGGTCTTCTTAACTATAACGATGGCTCAGTAAAAGATATTCCTTCCATCCCTGCTCATCTTAAGGATAAGTACAAAGAAGTATTCCAGATTGATCCTTCATGGCTTATTAAGTCTGCAGCACATCGCGGTAAGTGGGTTGATCAGTCACAGTCACTTAACATCTACTTTGCGGGTACATCAGGTCGCGAACTTGCAAATATCTACGAGTACGCATGGTCTCTTGGTCTTAAGACGACATATTACCTTCGTTCATTGGGTGCGTCACAGGTAGAGAAGAGTACTGTTAATGCTTCAGAGTTCGGCTCAACGCATAAGCGTGATGCTGGCGCAGATACACAGCAGGGTGCAGTTGTTTCTTCTGTAGCAACAAGCTCACTTGCTTCTGTTTCGGTTGCTCACACAACACAGAGCATCACCTCATCTGCTGTACCAACAACACTTAGTGCACCTGTAGCTACTGCGATTACTTCACCTATTCCGTCAATGATACCAACAATAACAAAAGCAGAGACGGAGATGGTCATGGTTCCTACTCAAAAGCAGGCACAAACAAAATATAAAATCACTGTTATGCCAGAGGCAACATGTGATGGTTGTCAGTAGGGTTCTTCTTAGGTTACAGATTCTTGATTGGCTTCTACAAGATATTCCCTTTGTGGAGCTACTTGTGGTACACTCATCTTATTAACGACAAGTATTAATTACGCTTTGATTATTATGCCACCTCTACAAACTTCTAATGCAGTCAACAATCCTCCTTTTGGAGATGCGGCACATCGTTCGATCATCGATCGTTCTGCTGGGCGTGTTGATGTAAATAAGCGAAAGATAATTAACGGTGGTGATGCTGATGTTGTTCAGCTTTGGCCGATAAAGCATAAGTTCGCTTGGGATGCATACAATGTAGGTAACGCAAACCACTGGCTACCAACGGAGATTAGTATGCAGTCTGACATCGAGCAGTGGCGCGCAAAGCATGTGCTTACTGATGATGAGCGACATGCATTTAAGATGGTGCTCGGATTCTTCACTACCGCAGATTCTATCGCTGCTAATAACTTAGTGCTTGCGTTCTATAAGCATATTACGTCTCCTGAGACACGTTTGTACCTTCTTCGTCAAGCATACGAGGAGGCCGTCCATACTCAGGCGTATCAGTATATTGTGGAATCGCTTGGTCTTGATGGTACAGAAATATTCAACATGTATCGTGAGATTGATGCTATTTACAACAAGGAAGAGTTCGTGCTTTCTTTTAATGAGGGTATTTTTGATCCGAATTTTAAGACAGGTACATTTGAAAATGATCAGAAATTCCTCGAGAACATGTGTGTCTTTTCACTTATTCTTGAAGGAGTATTTTTCTACTCTTCTTTTGCTGTTATGTTTGGATTCCAGCGTCAGAACAAGCTTGTAGGTTCCGCTGAGCAGATTCAGTATATTATGCGTGATGAGAGTACTCATATGAACTTCGGTATTGATATGATTAACACTATCAAGCAAGAGCAACCTGAGCTCTGGACCCCGCAGTTTGTTGAGAGAATCGTTGCTCTTATGAGAAAAGCTGTGACTCTTGAGTATCAGTATGCGGTAGATGTTTTCCCTAAGGGGATATTTGGACTTAATGCTGATGGGTTCAAGCAATACATTGAACATATTGCAGACCGCCGACTCGCACGTGTTGGTATTGAGCCGATCTACGGATCATCTAATCCGTTCCCATGGATGAGTGAAGCGGTTGACCTTAACAAGGAGAAGAATTTCTTTGAGACGAGAGTTACTGAATATAAGACAGGTGGTACGCTCTCTTGGTAGTTATTGTTCCAAAAACATTTCACACCTACTGGTGCTGCAATAAAATAATTAAGAAAGAGTTACGGCAAGCCAAATTTACAATAAGAAAAACTAAGGGCGTTAACCCTTAGTTTTTGTCTGTGGTTTATTTTTCGAGCTTCTCTTTTGCCTTCTTCCAGTTTTCATAGAAGCAGGCAAGAAGAGTTATGTCTTGCCATATTCCTTCTCGGAAGATGTCATCTTTAAGAATCGCCTCAACTTCGTACCCGCAACGCTTACTGTATTCGATGCTTTTTATGTTTGCACTAAATGCACGAGAGGTAATCTTGTGCATTCCAAGAGTCTCAAATGCATACCCAAGAAGTGCAAACTTGGCATCAGTTGCAAAACCTTTGCCTCGGTATCCTGTGCCAAGCATCGTGCCAGTTATGGCATTTCGATCCACCCAGTCGATGCTATGCAATCCCATGATCCCAATTGTTTCTTTGGATTCAAGAGTTTCAACGATAAAAACAATATCAGATGGACTCTTGGGAATGGTACTTACTTTCTCGATCCATGCTTTCTCATCAAGTTCAGAAAGTGGGAACCTGCGGCCAAGATACTTCCTGGTTTCAGGATCGTTATTCCACTGTATAAGGAGTGGGGCATCAGACAAAGAGACAGGACGAAGGGTAGTCTTTGTGCCTACCAAAAATGTAGTAGCCATATGAGCTCCTATTGGTTGTTAAAGAACAATGCATCACATTATGTGATGCATTGTAGGTCTTTATGGTTCGTAGTTAAAGTTATAACGACACACTGAGCATCACATA
Source organism: uncultured Candidatus Saccharibacteria bacterium (assembly GCA_964546555.1). Taxonomy (GTDB): domain Bacteria; phylum Patescibacteriota; class Minisyncoccia; order Phycocordibacterales; family UBA5272; genus UBA11704. Next base: position 13,322 of record CAZJJX010000004.1, on the reverse strand, counting down.
ATGAGAAAAGCAAGTGGGGCAAAATTCCCGACTTTAATTTCCTGCATATTTGATTGTGCTCTGTGACGTGTTGTCATATAGTTATTATTACTAGATATGGTATCTATTGTCAAGATTTTCTAAAATAGCCTTACTATATATAGATTTTGCGTGTTAGTACACGTATGCGCTATACTAATGTTCATTACGAAATCAACATATAGTATTCTGAATTAAAATATATACATCTATGGAAATTACAACATTAAAGATCGAAGATGAGGTGGTTGGAACTGGAGAAGAAGCAAAAAATGGTGACGAGGTCACTGTTCATTATATTGGCATGCTAACAGACGGTACAGTTTTTGACGCTTCAAGAAATAGAGGCGATGAAGGTTTTACGTTTACGCTTGGTGCTGGTCAGGTTATTAAAGGGTGGGATGAGGGAGTGCTTGGTATGAAGATTGGAGGTAAGCGTCATCTCACTATTCCTTCTGATATGGCGTACGGTAACCGTGCAGTTGGGAGTGTTATCCCAGCGAATTCACCGCTCATTTTTGAAGTTGAACTACTTGGGGTTTCTCGCTAAAATTTACCTTACTACTATTCTACGACCTCTTCATTTTTCTTAAGGCTTTACACAGTTGGCTTCTTGCGTTAATCTACAGGTGTTGTTCTCTTTGTGAGGAGATTTCTTATGACGGATCTAAATACACACGTTACCATGTCTCTTGAGGAAGCAAATAACGCTATGCCTGCGCTTCAAGATACTCTTTTTGCTCTTGAACGAATGAATCCTTTGGTAAGTTTTAGGATTATTAAAGATGAAGAAGTCCGTGAACAGGCAAGAATAGCTACCATTAGTGACTTTTGTTCAACAAAGCCAGTTGATTTTGATAACAGGAGCCATCTTGAGGAATCTGCTAATAAGTATGTTGAAGCACTAAAGAAAAGAATTGCAGAAATACAGCAAAGTAAACAATAATGCATACTCGTGATTTTGCTTGCAATTTTAAAAACACACAGCAGTGTGTTTTTATTTTGCTAAATCAAGTAAAGTATTGTAGAGTTGCATCAGATTCACGTAGGTCGTGAAAAGGAGAATACTATGAGTACATCGAAGATCTTGATCGTACGACACGCTTCAGACATTATTTTCGACTCAAAGAACACTTCATCGAATCCTTTGAGTTTTAATGGTGTTCATGAAGCGTTACATCTCAAAGAAAAGATTAAGGGTGTTTATGCTCCAGGAGACTTTGAGATGCTGGCAATCCGTGCATACACCTCTCCTGCTCTTCGAGCAATGCAAACCCTTGCAATCATTAGAACTGAAGCAACAGTTGTAAATGTTTCAAATGCAATTAATGAGAGTTACATGGGCTGGAGAGATCTTGCTCGTGAGATGAAAATGTTGAAAGATTACTTCCCGCTCTTTATTGTAGTAACTCATCAGCCTGTGGTTGCTCTTCTTGCTTGTGGGCTTGTTGATGGAGATTTTAACAACCCAATGTTTGACCACAAAAAGATTAGACATTGTTGTGGGTATTTAATTGATGGTAAAGAAGTTGAAAGGTTTGAATAAAGCATGTTTTTCGACAAACACGGAAGGGAAAATTGATATGGCAACTATGAGTAGGTCAGAGTATCATGGGAAAGCAATCAGTGCACTTTTTGTAAATGGAGAAAGCCTAAATAGTAAGACTCTTAGTCAGGAACTGAAAAAGGTAGTGAAGTTGGCGGTCAGCGTATCAAACTCAAATGAAATGACCGACATCCTTTGTGTTGTTTTTGAGGAGTGTGTACGTCTGAAAGCTAATCTTCCACTCCTTGCTGTTTTTGCCGCACTTCTTCGCCCACTTAATCCTCAGGAAAAATTTCCATTACATGAAGTGCGTGATGCATGTGAGAATGAGGATGGTCAAGCTGTTCTAGCCCTTGTGGGGCAATTTCGATCAGGTGCCACGAGTTAAAGAAGAATGACTCTTGTGGCACTTGAGTAAGCGCACATCTGTGCGCTTTTGTTTTTATTCTAATACTTTTGTATAATGAAAAGATGTCCACACAAACTCTCACCGTTAATCAAATTCGCTCAAAATTCTTGGCATATATGAAGGAAAAGGGGCACGCTATAGTCCCGTCCGCATCACTTGTGCCAGAAAATGACCCTACGACGCTCTTTACAGGGTCTGGTATGCAACCGATGCTCCCATACCTTCTTGGGCAACCGCATCCACTTGGGAAGCGCATCGCTGATTCTCAGAAGTCATTCCGTTCACAAGACATAGAAGAAGTGGGAGACAATCGTCATACGACATTTTTTGAAATGCTTGGTAATTGGTCATTTGGAGATTATTTTAAGGAAGAGCAGATTACCTGGATGTGGAATTTTTTGATTGATGAGCTACATCTTGATCCGAAGAATTTTTATGTAACATGTTTTGTTGGCAATGAGGCACTCGGTGTTCCTCGAGATGTTTTCTCTGCAAACCTCTGGGTGAAGTTGTTTGCTGATAAAGGTATAACAGCACGTATTAGTGAGACACCTGAGGCAGGCATGAAAGACGGTGAGAAAATTTTTTATTACAGTGAGAAGAAAAATTGGTGGTCACGAAGTGGTGTGCCAGCTAATATGCCAGAGGGTGAGCCAGGAGGACCAGATTCTGAAATGTTTTATGATTTTGATCCAGATCTTTCTAAAAAGATGCACGAAATGAGTGCGTGGAGTGGTGAGCCATGTCATGTTAACTGTGATTGTGGGCGATTTCTTGAGATTGGGAACAATGTATTCATGCAATACAAGAAAACAAATGGAAGATTCGAAGAACTTCCTCAGATGAATGTGGATCATGGATCTGGACTTGAGCGATATGCAGCTGCACTTAGGAATGACGCTGATATGTTTAATATCGATGTCTTTGATGAGCCTAAGAATATGATTGAAAAACTATCTGGCAAGAAGTATGGAGGAGATGAGAAAGAAATTTATGCATACAGAGTTGTGCTTGATCATATTAGGTCGGCAACCTTTTTAATGAGTGATGGGGTTATGCCAGGAAACAAGGATCAGATGTACTTCGTGAGACGTCTCATTCGTCGTGCGGTTAGATTTGCTCGTAATCTTGGTGTTACTACTAATTTCACAAAGGACGTTGCTTCATCATTTATCGAGACATATAAGGGTGAGTATGTAAATCTAGAAGAAAAGAAAGATTTAATTTTGAGTGAGATTGATAAAGAAGAAAGTAAGTTTAGGAAGACTTTGGAGAATGGTATCAAAGAATTTGAAAAATCTGTTGTACATTTAGAGTCTAAGAATCTTGAAACTGGTGAAGTTATTGTTTCTAAAAATTATTTACTTGGTGGAGAAAAAGTTTTTGATCTTTTGCAAAGCTATGGTTTTCCTGTGGAGCTTACAGTAGAGCTTGCAAAGGAAAGGGGTATCGAAGTAGATATTGCTGGTTTCGAACAGCTTAAAAAAGAACACTCTGAAGCATCGCGTACAGCTTCTGCTGGGAAGTTTAAAGGGGGGCTCGGTGGTGATGGTGAGATGGAGGTGAAGTATCACACTGCAACGCATATGTTACATCAGGCACTTCGTGAAGTTCTTGGTGAGACGGTAGAGCAGCGTGGGTCCAACATCACTCCTGAGCGTCTACGATTTGATTTTGCATTTGAGCGAAAGATGACTGACGAAGAGAAGAGGCAGGTTGAAGGTATAATTAATACTCGTATTAAGGAAGCGCTTCCTGTTATTCGTGAAGAGGTGTCGATGGAAGAGGCGCGAGCTCGAGGGGCAATCGGACTCTTTGGAGATAAGTACGGAGATGTGGTGAGTATCTATAGGATCGGAGAGGGTACAAAGCGAGGGGATAGCAACCTCTTCTCAATGGAGTTCTGTGGTGGGCCACACGTAACTAATACCTCGGACCTTGCGCGTCATGTCGCACCAGACGGAACTGTTCTTGAAGATAGATTTGTTATTGTCAAAGAAGAAGCAGTCTCCCAAGGTGTTCGTCGTATTAAGGCGGTGTTGCAGTAAAAAACTGCCACACATGGTGGCAGCTTGAGATGCAAAATTTATTTGAAACCGTTTGCAATCTGTCTGAGGGCAAGTTCTTTTGCTCGTAGTTTTAAGTCATCTGTTTCACTTTCTGGGTTATACATCGGTTGTGAGTTGTATACTTCAAAAAGTACCTCTAGTGGTTTCTGAGCAAGAAAGTTGTAACCATTAATGCTTAATCGTGCATTGTTTCTTGCAACAAGTATACCGTACTCAAAATCAATGAGTATGTTGAGGCGGTTGGAAGCGTTCTCACCGTTAAGGGCTATTCGAGGATAAATACGTATATAACTATCTTCATGATAGCCTTGCTTAATACATGATGAAAGGTATTTGAGATGTGTCTCAACATCAACTGTGCCCGAGAGAATCATGTACTCGAGAAGTACTGCTCTATCAAGATTCTTCGGAGCATATATTGAGATATCTTTATGTAGGCTCTCGTAATAGTAGTGACGGTAGTCCTTCTTACTTGCCATAAGTCTACTAAGCCAGTGAGTTAGTATCTCTGTTGAGTTTATCGTCACATAACTTTCGAAATGATCAGGTCTTCGGAAGTCCTCAGTGATTTCCCCTGTGGGGGTAATGCCAGCAAAAGCAATAGAACCAGGTACGATGCCATTAAGAGCACGGCCAAGGCAGAAACTAAGACCTTGAAGAGAAATCCTTTTATCAATAGGGTATTTCATTACTATATTTGCTGAATTTTCTCGCATGCTATCTCCATATGATAAGTTGGATGCAACGAACAAGTTTTCTTTCTAAACACTACTCTAAGAAAAATTATAAGTCAACAGTATATATAACTTTTTCTATAGCAGAGGCAATATGATATTAAAAGTCGTTCCTTTGCCAAATGTGCTTTTAACAATAATGGTCCCATTATGTTTGTCTACAATTTTTTTACAAATAACTAGACCAAGACCAGTACCCGAGATACCTTTTGTTTCTGCTTCTTTGATGCGGTAGAATTTTTTGAATAAGTTCGGAAGATATTCTTGTTTAATGCCAATGCCGTCATCTTGTAACGTAATCACGGCATTATCCCCATCACTTGATAATGCCATCGAAATACCTCGTGGCCCACCTGTTCGCATGTATTTTATTGAGTTACTGATCAGATTTGAAAAAAGTTCCTCAAGCTCCTCGCGTACACCACTAACAAAAATATCTTGCTGAATCTTCCCTGTAAGTGTGACTTTCTTCTCGTGCGCCTCTTGCTCAAAAAAAACAATTACATGAGAAAGGAGTACACTTAAGTTTATTTTTGACATTGGAACATCAACTGTTGTTTCAAGTCGAGAAAGAGAAAGGAATCGGTTGATAAAATTTGAGATCCTGTCTATCGAGGCATCAATTGTATCGACACGCTTATTGTCATGCCCTTGCTTGCGCATCAAAAATAGTTCACCTTTCATAATGGTAAGAGGTGTCTGGAGACCGTGAGAAATCTCAAGCATCATAGTCTCTTGTTCTTTTTGGATTGTAACAATTTCTTGTGTTCGTTCTTCTACCTTGTCCTCAAGTGTTCTTGCATAATCTTCTACTTGTTTATAGAGTGATGCTTTTTCTAAGGCGATGCCAGCTTGTTTGGTAAATGTTGCAATAAGAGATATGTCTTCTTGTGAAAATTTATCACCTGAGCGCTTCTCGCCAATATAGAGTTTACCTATTTGCTGACCATTACTTGTAATCGGAAACATGTCCCCTCCATATTCTTCATTGTTATCAGTAAATGAAAAAGCGACCAGCTTTACACGAAGTGCCCTAAGAAGAACAGTCTCAGTTTTTTGAACAATGGTATCCAAAACAATATTGTTATTAAGAATGTCTGTAAGCTCAGTGAGAACGGTTGCATAATCATAGGTATCTTTAAAAAAGATTGGATCTGTTAATTTTTGAAAGTAAAGTTTAAGAGGAGGCACCCCAAAGATGCCAACTATGGTTGTAAGTAATGCACTAATAAAAACCATCGTCTCGTCATTACTGTGGAAGAAATATTCTAATGTAAACACTATGCATATGTATAGTGATGTAATACTCGAAAGGAGTATAGAGTAAACAAGGCCTCTTTGAATAATAATTTTGATATCCAAGAACTGATGGCGGATAATAGCATAGGTTATTGAAATCACCATGAATATTGAAAAGACCGGACCAAAACTATTGAGTGAATTAATTCCAAACCAAAGTGGTAAGACTGCATTGGTAAGGACAGCTGGTCCAACAAACAGTGTGACTCCTAAGAACACGTACCCAATTTTGTTTCTGTCTTGATATGTTGCTTTTCTAAATTTTTTATAAATAATATAAATACTGCCAAATATATATACTGGTGCAAAGATCTGGTACAACGTCATTACTGGGCCATATGTGCCTATGATTGAATTATTAACAATAGTTACATCACGTAACATAAGATTTGTGAGTGTTGCTATACAAAAAAATACTGGTGAGGCCAGTATTAGGATTAGTGTGCAGAAGGAGGTTTTTTTATTTCCAGGGAAAATATATGAAAAGAAAAAAAGTGAACCGATACCCATGATTGCAGCAAAAAATGCTGTTCTTCCCCATATAAGCGAACTTGTTTCAAGTGTTGCATAGATGCTGAGCGCCCACAGTCCAAAGCTGGACGCAAAAATTCCAAATACAGTACTCTCAAGAGTTCTTTTCTTATAGATTGTTAAAAATCCTAAAAAACTATTTAAGAGAAAAATTAAAATTCCTAAATACATGTAAAATAGTATCTCATATATTGTGATATAAAAAAACCGGCTAGTGGCCGGTTTTTTGTGCACGTATTTTGCTGATCAGTGCAACATGAAGTTGGGTACTCGAGTGTTATCGACATCAATAATGAGCGGATACCCGGTGTGTCCATGAAAGTTCACAGGTGTACCAGTATGCCTGAATGGAATTCTTCTTTTCAGGTAGCCGTTATACATGACACGTGTCGAAAAACTGAGAATGGCGTCGATGTCATCTTCTTGGCAAAGGGCGTAAATGTTGTTGAAGAGATGCCAGATAAGATTTTCTGGACCACGCTTATCTTTCACCAGAAGTGCCCGTGACACCTCAATACTTCGTCTTCGATCAAAGGAAGGAGGCAGAATATTCGAACGTTCGATTGGAAATTCATCACACGGAAGTACGAGGCGGGTATATGCAACGATGCGATCATTTTCGGTAATTGCAGTGTGTAGACAAGCGCTGTCGTATTCATCGGTCTCTCTTTTGTTTGGGAAGTTCGCAGGATCGGCAATCTTTGTCTCAAAGCAGAACGTCTCATAGCGAAGACGAAATGCTTCATCAAGGTCTTCAGGACTCGTAAGAATCTTGAAGACAAAACTTGTGCCAGGAATATTTCGTTCGGTATTTATCATTGCACGGACAAATGGGAATTGAGTGGCTTGTCCACCCGGATACCAAAGGCCAGCAGTTGATTTCATTTGGAAGCTACTTGGGGTGAGGTTCATGATGGGCTCCTTCAAAGTTTGGTTGCGGTAATGAAAAATGCCTGGTTCGCGTAGATGGGTATGAAATACTGAATGGCGAATCCAGTATCACACAAAAGCGTGAGCAGTTCTTCCTCTTGGAAAAAATGGAAGACTGCACCATTTTGAGCGATTGCACGATTGAACTCAGCAACAAGAATCATTGCATCAGCAAGCTCGTCGTTATCGAACGCCTCACGCACTAGTGTTGATTCACGATCTTTATCTGCATGAACATTTTTCCAGTACTCTTTTGGTTTTGTACTATTGCAGTGTACGCGAAGAATTTCTCCATTCTCAAAGCCTTGCACAGGTGTTACAAGTGAAAACTGTCCACCAGGAGTGAGTACTCGGTGAAATTGTTCAAGTGTTTTCTTTGGATCTTCTACAGCGTAGAGTGTGTTAATGCTTACAACTTGTACAAATGTTCCATCGTTGAAAGGAAGTGGAACATTGAGATCTGCTTCAAGGAATGAAATATTTTCATTATTGCTGTGTTTACTTCTTGCCCGCTTAAGCATCTCTCTTGAAGAATCAATTCCTACAACTGGGAAATTATTTGATCCATCTATACCGTATAGAGTTTGCTCAAAATTTCCTGTCCCACACGATGCGTCTAAGATAATTCCTTGTGGACCTTGGAGGACACTATCTACGACACTAACAAGTAGTTCTTTGTAGGGGGTGAGCCCCATTAGACTGTCATAGCAGACGGCGTAGTTCTCCCAATCGCTCGAGGTGAACATAGGTTTGATCGCTTGAGTCGATGTTTTCATGCTGGCGCTCCTGGTAGTATATGGCAATGAACAATTCAAACAAATATCCAGTAATTATTTTATACAATACGGTATATATTTTTTCTTAAGAAATAATCAGGTAACGCTAGATAAAAGATAAAGTTATTCTAAAATCTCACTATGTCCAAAAAAGTTAACATGCTTCAATTTTGTAGCCGATTCCCGGAAGAGTTGAGATAAGGTCGCGCCCCCCATCAGTTGCAATCTTTTTTCGAAGATTTAAGATGTGTGATTCAATGGTGTTTGAAAATGGATCTACGTTCATATCCCATACATGCTCCATAATTGTACCGCGCGAAACAACAGAACCTTTTTTCTTAAGCAGTAATTCAAGTAACATAAATTCTTTCTTTGTAAGGTAGATTTCCTTACCTCCACGCTTGATAGTGTGCTGTTTTGTATCTACAACTAAGTCATCAGTTTGGAGTACTTCAGAAGTCATGGTTGTCGGGCGACGAAGTAGTGCTCTAATACGTGCCAACAGCTCTTCAAGTGAAAATGGTTTTGTAACATAGTCATCTGCACCTTTGTTCAGCAATTCAACCTTTATTCCAAGTTCTGCACGAGCTGACAGCATAATAATGGGCGTTGTTTTACCAGAACGTCTAATTTCTTCACAGACCTCAGCCCCATTTTTCTTTGGAAGCATATTATCTAGAATAATCATGTCATAATCATTAGTTCGTGCCTGAAATGATCCTTTTTCACCATCTTCAACAACATCAACAGCGAAATACTCCGACTCAAGCCCTGCCTTTAAAAAAGATGCGATACCTTCTTCGTCTTCAATAACTAATATTCTCATGTGGCATCATTATAGAGTAAAAGAAAGAATGAAACAATAAAGTGACTATTTTTATAATTAAGATATATTTTATGTTTAATTGATTATTAAATTATTCTTTCTACTTTTTTGATTGAAGTGTTTTTATGTATGCTTGTGATATGAATATTTGTATAATTAGTAAAGGAATAAAAGATACTTCTGTTCTTCGTGTTCATTTTGAGCAGATGAAAGAATGTTCTTTTATTGAAATTTCTCTCTCGTCTGGAACTTTAGAGAGCATAATCAATCACTCTATTGATGTTGTGATATTTGACTGTGTTACTTGGGCAGGAGAATTAACTGATGTAGACTATGTAAAGGAAGTGCGAAGGATCATCCCAAGTATTCCTATTCTACTTGTTACCTCAAAAGAAGAGCACGCTTCATACCGTGAACTTATGTTAGATGGAGGAGTTGATGGATGTCTTCAAGTGCCATTTCTTACAGAAGAGCTTCGTCTGAGGGTGTTAAAATTAGCTAGTAAAAAGAATACACTTTTATTTAGTGGTACTCGAATTACCAGTGAAAAGGTTACAGTCGATGTAAGGAACCATGTAGTTACGCAGTGTGGCGAACAAGTACATCTTACGAGAACCGAGTATAGTATCTTGCTACATCTCTTTTTCCATAAAAACTTGCTTGTAGAAACTAAAGAGCTTTTACTGTATTTACCAGGCACTAACGAGGATTCGCTTGCTCTACATATTCATATGTTTAATTTACGCAGGAAAATTAAACACCCGAATCTTATCAAAACGATCCCGATGTATGGCTTTACTGTATCTGATAAAATTTGTGCTCTTTAGGGGCATCTTAAAAAGTAATTTATCTTTTCCTTACATTTATTTGACTAGTGGGTTGATAGCATATATGGTAGGAGTTCTTGGTAATAGAACTATATGCACTTTTTTAAAAATTATCTACAGGAGGAATAATGTTGACTCGTGTCTATACACAAGCCAGAGGTAACTCTCTTGGGTTGTCTGGCCGTAGTAGGCCGTCAACAAAAGATCTGATTACTGAAGCAATTGGAATTCTTCAAAGTCCAGCGGGGATGAATTATAATGGACAAACTTACATCGAAACGAAAGATTTGTGTACTTCACAACCTGAGCTACGTGCAGACTATGAAGATTTTTTGCAATTTGTTATTTGTAGACTTGCGGGTATTCTTAAACATAGGTTTGCTAAGAATGGCGGTAATCTTTTTGTCTGTATTCACGACATAAGACGCAAAGAAGACAAACTTTATTTTCCAACATCATTTGATTCAAGAAAACTAACATATTATGTTGGGATATCGTTGCGAGTAGTGCTCTGTCTTTCGGGTAGTCGAGCTGAGAAAGATGCAGAATATGAGTCACTTTTTTGCATGCACAATGAGGACTCATGCTTTTCCTCTTTACTAATGGATGAACTAAAAAAACGAGGTGTTATTTTAAAAACTGATAGACATATTGAGCGTCACTTAGGTGTGGTCTACACGCTCTTTTTCCCAAAAGATGTACAGCAGCTTTGATAATCTATGACCAGGAATCATTCCCACGATTCCTGGTCTTTTGTTGTGTGTAGCCTACTAGCAACATTTACTATTTAGCTATAAACTATGATCTATGAATCAGCAAAATTCTTTCTTATCTATTGCAGTAGGTGATACCTCCACTTTGATTAATTATCTTGTCGATGGGCATGTTCTTGTATCTCATGTTCACGATATTGGATATAAACATATCGAGGCAGAAGGGATGAATAAAATCGCAGCATCTAAGTTATTGGATGGAATTATCTACGCACTAGAATTTATTTCACTTCATGATCGTATTCCAACTGACTTTCGTTTGATTGCACCTCGCTACCATACATGGGTAGGAGAAGTTCTTGAAGGTGCATCTTATTCACAGTTCTATACAAAAGGTCTTCCTATTAGTGTTACACTAGAGGGTATACGAGACGTTCCTCTTTCATATGCAAGACATTCGCAAACCATACACTCGTTCAAGGTCTAATAGTGATCTCCAATCACGTGTGGAGCAATTTGAAGCTGCACATTATCAAAGAGATAGATCTTATGATGATGAAGGTCCTGTGCGTATACCAGTTCGTAAAACAAGACGTGACATTGATGATATGGATATGTATCCACGACGTCGTGATGATGATCTGTATGTTGATGAGAACGAAGAAGAAGATTATCCGAGACGTGCGCCTGAGCGTCGCGATGAGCGTATTCGTCCTCTACGAAACAAAAAGCACATGAGTACGTTTGCTTTTATTGGTTTTACGGTTGTTGCAGTTATCGGAGTTTTCTTGTACACCTATGTGTTTGATAGTGCAACAATCACAGTCACTCCGCGCTATAAAGATGTTGGTGATATAGGGAAAGTGATTGTTTTTTCAAAAGACGGTAGCGACCCTCAAGGGGTTCCATACAGTGTTCAGACCGCATCTGTTTCTAAAACAAAAACTCTTTCGCTTTCTGAGTCTCGTAAAGTCGAACAAAAAGCATCAGGAAAAATAGTTATTTACAATAATTATGATGGTGCTGTTCAAAAACTAATCAAGAATACTCGATTTGAATCTGCAAAAGGAAAGATTTACCGAATAAACCAATCAGTAGAAGTTCCAGGAAAGAAAAATGGCGTACCCGGCACACTTGAAGTGATGGTCTACGCAGATAGTACTGGGTCAGATTATAATGTTGGAGACACAACGTTTACAATTCCAGGCTTTAAGGGTACACCTAGCGAGTCGGCATTTTCTGCAAAGTCTAAAGGTTCTATTACAGGAGGTTCTTCTGGAACAGCTTCAATGGTTTCGTTGGCAGATCTTAATGCTGCAAAGGACTCACTTGCGCTTGAGATCTCTAAAGAGCTCGAGACAAGTATAAAAACCATAAAAAAAGACGGCACTGTTCCTATGTATAGTGCGTTTGAGGTGATCTATGAAGATAACGAAGATGAGATCCTAAGTGGACAGACTGCAGTCTATAAGGTTACAGGAACTGCAAATGTGATGCTCGCTGATGCTTCAAAGTTGGCTCAATCTATAGCGAAAAATTTTGCCGATTATGACGGCGCCCCTGTCTCTCTTGCGTATACAGATACCATGAGCTTCACTCGTAAGCAAAATGACCATATTCTTGCGACTACTACACTTCCTATTCTTATAGAAGGTAAGCCTCGTGTGGTTTGGGATATCGATTCAGATGCTATACGTGAATTAATAAAAGGTAAAAGTCGAGACGAGTTCAAGCCGCTTATGAAGACTGTCAATTCAGTAGAAAAAGCAGAAATTAGCTTTTCTCCTATGTGGCTCTCGCGTTTTCCAGAAGAGCATGCAAAGCTCATCGTGAACGAGTCTTTACCTAAGCGTTGATTATCAAGCAATAGTTTGATACACTGAGGTACTCTTACCTATGGATACTAACGAAAACGAAGAAGAAATCGAAACAATGGAAGGCCGTGTTATAGAAGCGCTTCCAAGTACTCTTTTTCGTGTTGAGTCTTCAGATGGCAAAGTCCTTATTTCATACCTTGGTGGACGTATGCGAGTACACAAAATCAAGGTTCTTGTAGGCGATAAGGTTTTGGTTCAAGTCGATCCTTATGGAGGAAAGGGGAGAATCATTAAAAGACTCTAGATTAGTAGTTAGTTATTAGTGATCATTTATCAGAAAATACTACTACACAATACAAGATACTTTCTTTTTTTGTGATTACGGTCTAGTTTAAAGAAGTATTTCACTGAAAACTGACAACCAATAACTGATTACTACCCTAAATTTGCATTATTTATCAAGATATAGTATAATTCTACCCACATTTCTCATGAAAGTACGATCATCCGTAAAGACAATTTGTTCAAAGTGCCAAATGCTCAAGCGAGGAGGTGTTCTTCGTGTTATTTGTGAGAATCCTAAGCATAAGCAAGCACAAGGATAAGTTTCTATAATTTAATTACTATCTATACATTTATATGCGTATCTCAGGTATTACACTTCCAGAAAACAAAAGACTCGAAATTGCTCTCACTGCAGTCTACGGAGTTGGACGTCCACGAGCGCTAGCAATTATAGGCAAGCTCGGTCTTGATGCTGGAATGAGAACAACAGAGCTTACTCCAGAACAAGAAAATCTCATCCGTCGTGAAATTGAACTTTTCAA
>CAZJJX010000003.1:78603-83062 GCA_964546555.1 uncultured Candidatus Saccharibacteria bacterium | reverse complement strand
TCCTCCAAGAGGCTGCTGAGTGATGAGAGAGTACGGACCGATGGAACGCATGTGAATCTTATCTTCAACCATGTGGTGAAGTTTGAGGATATACATGATACCGATAGCAGTCTTTTGATTAAATGGTTCACCTGTTCGTCCATCAAAAAGCTGAGCTGTTCCAGATGGATCATATCCAGCCTTTGCAAGCTCTTCTTTAATTTCTGTATCAGACGCTCCCTGGAATGATGGGACGATAGCCTGGTAACCTAGTGTATTTGCAGCAAGACCAAGATGCATTTCAAGAATCTGTCCGAGGTTCATACGTGATGGCACACCAAGAGGTGTGAGGATGATATCGATTGGTTCACCGTTTTCATCAAATGGCATTTCTTCAACTGGAAGGATTGTAGAAATAACACCCTTGTTACCATGGCGACCAGCAAGCTTGTCACCAACTGAGATGTTACGTACTTGCGCAACCTCAATATGAATACGCTTGATGATACCACTTTCAAGACTATCTCCACGCTCACGTGAGAATACCTTCACACCAATAATACGTCCACGCTTACCATGATCCAATCGCAGTGAAGAATCCTTCACATCACGAACCTTCTCACCGAAGATTGAACGAAGAAGTCTTTCCTCTGGAGTAAGTTCTGTTTCTCCCTTTGGGGTGATCTTACCTACCAAGATATCACCTGGGCGAACCTCAGCACCGATACGGATAATACCGTCTTCATCGAGATTCTTAAGTTTATTTTCACCAACATTTGGAATATCGTGTGTTGTTACTTCAGCACCAAGCTTTGTATCACGAACATTACACACGAACTCTTCAATATGAATAGAAGAGAACTTACTTTCCTTTACAAGACGTTCTGAAAGAATGATCGCATCTTCATAGTTAGCACCGTTCCAAGCCATGAACGCAACACGAATGTTATGCCCAAGAGCAACCTGACCGTTACTTGTTGTTGAAGCATCCGCGAGAACATCTCCCTTTTTCACAGTATCACCAAGTGACACAATTGGACGCTGATGTGATACAGAGAAGTCGTTTGGCTTTGAGAAGTTGATGAGACTGTACTCATATTCTTTCTTATCACCCTTAATAACAATTTTCTTTGCATCTACATATTTAACAGTTCCATCTTCCTCTGCAAGAACAAGACGTCCGATATGCTTTGCAGCCTCACCTTCCATACCTGTTGCAACAAGTGGAGCTTCAGGACACATAAGAGGCACAGCCTGCTTCTGCATATTAGAACCCATGAGTGCACGAGTTGCTTCATCGTGCTCAAGGAAAGGAATCATAGAAGTCGCAACAGAGAATGCTTGGTTTGTTGCAACGTCCACGAATTCTACTTCTTCACGCGGTGCAAGACCTGGCTGACCAGCACGACGAACTTCTGTTTCCTTTTCAAGAAGAACCCCTTTGTCATCGATTTTGTTTCCGGCGTGAGCGATAACGTAACGTTCTTCTTCAAGAGCGTTCATATATACAATTTCTTTTGTGATTACACCTTTCTCTACTTTTGCATACGGTGTCTCGATAATACCGAAATCGTTGATACGCGCATAAATAGAAAGACGGAGGATAAGACCGATGTTTGGACCTTCTGGAGTGTGGATCGGACACACACGACCATAGTGTGAAGTGTGAACGTCACGCACTTCAAAACCTGCACGCTCACGAGTAAGACCACCAGGACCAAGAGCAGAGAGCGTACGAAGGTGTTCCACTTCAGCAAGAATGTTCTCCTGGTTCATGAACTGAGAGAGCTGGTTTGTTGTAAAGAATTCCTTGATACGTGCCTGAAGAGGTCGCTGGTTGATGATGGCAATAGGAAGTGTTGTGTCAGTATCAATAACAGACATCTTATCTTGGATGTTACGCTTCATCTGCATCATACCTGTACGAATTTTCTGCCCCATCATTTCACCCACATAACGCACGCGACGTGAACCAAGATGGTCGATATCGTCCTCAACAGCATTTGGATTGTGGTTAAGCTCGATGATATGCGTAATAATATCTACCAAATCTTCCTTAGAAAGTGTACGGCGCTGTGACTCCTTATCCTTTGGATCAATAGACTTACCAAAGCGCTTATTGAATCGGAAACGTCCTACAGGAGAAAGGTCATAACGCTCAGCTGAAATAATTGAGTCGATGTATTCCTTTGCGTTCTCAGGAGTAGCAAGATCACCGTCACGAAGACGCTTGTACACCTCGATATATGCATCATGCAGTGTTTTCACTTCATCACGTTCAACAAGTGTCGCCATAATTGGGCCAGCTACCGGGTGATCCTTAAATGCTGCTTTGATTTGATCATCAGTTGAAAAGCCGAAGATTCTAAGGAGTGCAACAGCACCGAACTTACGCTTCTTATCAACACGAACATAAACACCACCTTCTGGTTCAGTTCCAAGCTCAATCCACACACCACGTGAAGGAATGATCTTCGCACCGAAATATCGCTTACCTTTTGTTTCTTCTGAGTCAAAGAAAACACCGAATGATCGGGCAAGCTGAGGGACAACCACACGTTCAACACCGTTAATGATGAATGTTCCGTGTACAGTCATAAGAGGAAAATCTGCCATGAAGATTTCCTGCTCTTTTACAGTATTAAGAATTTTATTTGTAAGCTTTACACGAGCGCGAAGTGGAGCTTCGTACGTAAGCTTGTTTTCTTTAGCATACACTTCATCATATTTTGGTGATGAAAGCTCAAAAGAAATGAACTCGAGATCAAACTTTTTCTCTGAGTAATCACGAAGTGGTGAGAACTCTCGGAAAATTTCGACGATACCTTTTTCGGTAAGGTCTTTATATGAAAGAATCTGATTTTCGACGAGATTAGGGAGTTTAGTAAGTGGTTTGCGGTACTTCGCAAATGTTTTTTGCGGTCGCACATTTGAAGACGTGGTTGTTTTTGGCATAACGACAAATGTCGCCAAAGAAGCATAAAGCTTACTTTTGGCTCTTTTTATTACTAATAAGTTACTAACTATATAAAAATAAACTGTAAACCCCTCTTTTTAAAGTAAAAATCAATTAAGATTTTTACTTTGTATTGCCTCGTTCGTGACTCAATCAATGGTCAATAGTGGGTGGATTATATCACGATTTACTACAAAAGTCCATATTTTGCAAGTGGATAACAAAAAAGCCATGAAATACGTTATTTCATGGCTTTTTATGAAGATTCTAGCAGAGCAACTGTTCTTGGGCTTCGTATGTTGTAAGAATACCATCCCATGCCTGTTCATCCAGGATACTGGCAAAATTTTGTAGCTCCTTACTGGTCACAAACTCTAGTATCCATTGAGGGGCTTTCGTATCTGAAAAGACTGATTTTACAACCTCACGCAATTTATCTGGAGGATGATTTCTGCAGTTGTTAATAACAACGACAAAGCAATTACAAAG
Source organism: uncultured Candidatus Saccharibacteria bacterium (assembly GCA_964546555.1). Taxonomy (GTDB): domain Bacteria; phylum Patescibacteriota; class Minisyncoccia; order Phycocordibacterales; family UBA5272; genus UBA11704. The sequence continues at coordinate 79,638 of CAZJJX010000003.1, read as the reverse complement.
TGCAAACTGCTCAATATGATGATCAATGAGTGCTAAACCTCTTTTCATCAACTGCATAGACACACGCTGTCCAGCCTGTACAGCAATTTCCTCGAGCGTTCTTCTTGTATACAACTGTATAGATACATCTTGATGGAGTTTAAGCGCTCTTGAAAAAAGTATTTCAACACGCGTATGGACATTTGATTGCAGAGCTTTTAGGATTTTATCTTTATACGTAAATGCTTCTGGTGTAACAATACACAGCTCAAGTGTTGTTTCAGAAAATTTTCTAACCACAGACATCTCCTTGATATATTAAAGAATAAAAGGAACTATGCGCTATTCTACCTTATTATTTCAGATGTTCAAGTGATTACGTAAGATTCTTAATTTCTTCTACAATCTCCGGAAACGTGCCTTCATTAAAATGCCCACGATTGTCGAAAATGCGCACATCTAAGTTCGGGATTTTTTCTTGATAGAATCCAACTTCTGAAATATTAACAACTGGGTCATCCTTACTATGAAACAATATAATCTTACCCCCTTGAAGGGCAAGGCCTTGCAGTGAACCTGTAATAGAAAATTGCGGCAATTGTTCACCAAGATCGTGACCAAATGGAGGCGCAACCAGAAATGTAGCTTTAATGTGCTTTGAAATAGTGTGTTCACTTAGATACTTCGCAAGAAATACCGCTCCAAGTGAGTGTCCAACTAAAATAACCCCATTATCAAGAAGCGTAAGATACTTTTCAAACCATATACACCATTCTTTATAGACCGCGTTTGCACTATTTGGCATCTTCGGAAGATAAACAACATAGCGATCACCTAGAAATTCTTGTAAATTTTCTTTCCACCCCTTTTGTGTAAGCATTTCAAGCGAAAGTTCTTTATTACTTAGATACGTAAGATATTCATCGTATGTATCAAAAGCTGTTCCACCATGAATTACAAATACTTGTTGCATATACTAATTGTATGACGTATCCACCCCTCCCACGTCGCCCGAAAGATTACTTACATGGTACGCGGGGCATGTATCACCTAGTC
>CAZJJX010000003.1:10837-78593 GCA_964546555.1 uncultured Candidatus Saccharibacteria bacterium | reverse complement strand
TCTCTAGCCTCTAATTACTGTACACTGGTTGCATGAATATCCTTATCGTCACCGCTCATCCCTCCTCAAAGGGAGATACCCATACTATTGCAAACACCTATGCAGAAGCAAAACGTTCAAAAGGTCATGTTGTAGAGATTGTAGACCTCTACAAAAAAGAATATGCTGTTGATCTTTTTGCATTCGAGAATATTCGAGAGTTTCAAAAATCAAAAGTCCAACTTAAGTTCCATGAACAGATACAGTGGGCACACGAGATCGTTATGGTCCACCCAGTGTGGTGGTCATCACCTCCTGCAATTATGAAGAACTGGGTAGACCTCACTATTTGGCCAGGTGTTGCATATAAGTATACCCCCGAAGGAAAGGTACTTAAGTTGCTCGAAGGTAAAGCGGTAAAGGTGTTTGCGACTTCCGGTGGCCCATCGTGGTATTTCCATTTTCCATTTGTATTACCACTTCGAACATTTTGGGAAACATGTGTCTTTGGCTTTAGTGGTGCAGATCTTACCTGTATAAAAGTCTGCGGCAACATGGATAAATGGAAGGATGAGAAGCGCGCAAAACACCTCGCAAAGTTCATCGAAAGTATACGAAAAGAAGGGTTAAGGTAGTAAGCATTGAATAAGGTTCGCAATAGCAAAAAAAACATAAAGGCGGCAAAGCAAAGCTTTACCACCTTTTACCTTAAAAGTAGACCGCAATTATATTTCAGCCAAACAAAATTTACAAAAAAGTTTTAACAAGACTTATAACTTGCTTTCGTGTCATGGTATTCAACAGGTCACTTACACGAATCGCAATTTTCTTTGTACGAAAATATCGTGTAATTGCTTTTGAGTACCCTCTTGGAGGCCTTACCCACTCCACCTTAAATAGGCCATCTCGAGGATACTTTGCAGGAGCAGTTGAATCCTTTACTTTTTTAATCAATAATTTTCCCACAAGTTCTGATTTTTCAACCTTTACAACTCTAACGTTTTGCTGCTTTACCATACTCACCTCCAATGAACATGGTGGCACTATATCACACCTCTATCTCAAGTCAAAAGTGCTTAATAATAATACTTGTACACATTTAAAAAATAACAAGTAATAAAGCTAGGCTTTATTACTTGTTTATTACACGTCTTATAGATGCACAACATCACCATTACAAAGTCGATGATCTATTGGCTCTCCGAAGTATGTTTGTTCTTCAAAATATGGATGGTAGCGATACTCGCACCCACAAAGATGACACACGACACCTCCACTTGACCTTCTACGCTCAGGATCATCATCTTGATGAAGAGGAAGAAAGAGTCTCATTCTTGATTCTCTATCTAGGATTGAAACCTGCCATGCACTGGTGGACATATTAACCTCGTAGCCATTCAAAAGATCTTCCTGAATAAGATTGACCTCTAGACTTTGCAATCTTAGCAGCGTGATCATTCGCCCCTCTTTCATAGAGCTTCCTAATAAGCAAAATTGCCTCACGTCTTGTCATGGCATTAAGCATTGACGCAACACACTCTGCGGTTCTTTTAGTACGAAAGAGGTTTGTAACTTCTTGCGTGAGCTTATGAGGTGTCTTTACCCAAGCAACATAGAAATAACCATTTTTAGGATGTTCCGTTCCTACAATTTCGCCACCCTTAAGTCTCTTAATAGCTATACCGAGGCCTTGTGAAGTTCTTTTTGCAACAGTAACATTTGGTGTTGAACTCATCGCGTTCTCCTTTAATGAACTCAGATCATTCAACCATAAACAAACTACGCACGCAACCCGCGCCCTGTCTTAAAAAGATACAACACCCAAATAAATAACACTGATGTTGATCCAAAAAGCACTATAATTGAAGTACCTATTGCAATATCAGAAAATCCTAAGATACTAAAGCGAAATGCATTAACCATATAGAGCACCGGATTAAAGAGTGATATTGTTTGCCAGATTGGCGGAAGTAAAGACACTGAATAAAACACTCCTCCTAGGTACGTAAGAGGTGTAATTACAAACGTCGGAATGATATTGATACCATCAAACCCCTTTGCATAAAGCGCATTGATAAGTCCAGCTAAAGAAAAGATGACAGAAGTAAGTGATGCGATAAGAAGTGCAAAGATTGGGTGTGCGACCGGTATCGCCTCAAACAAAAATGAAGACAAAAATACTAAAACTCCGATAGTGAGCCCACGTAAGAGCGACCCTGTAATATACCCACACACGACAGTCCAAGCAGGCATAGGAGATACAAGTATCTCTTCGACGGTTTTCATGAACTTTAACTGGAAAAAAGAGAATGCAATATTTTGGAATGACCCATTTAGTATTGCCATCATCACAAGCCCAGGCACAATAAATGCCATATACGACACCCCGCCAACATCCTTAATCTGTGAGCCGATAAAAGTTCCGAAGATAAGGAAGTAGAGAAGTGTTGTAACAACCGATGGAAGAAATGTCTGTGGCCAAATACGCAAAAATCTAACGACTTCCTTTCGTACGATTGTGTAATATGCGATGTAGAGTTGACGAGGATTCATAGGGGTAGTGGTTAGTAGGTTGTAGGTTGTAGGTTGTAGCTAGATAAGTAAAAGTTTACGTAGTTTTATTTATATTTGCAAATACATACGTTTTTAATTGTTTTTTCTATAAACTACAAACTATTTTGCCCATCACCTTACATTTTTGTTGCTTCCAAATACACTTCTTCTAATGGACGGCCTGCCATGATTTCTTCTTTAGTTCCGTATTTTTTAATTTCACCATGACTTACAATTGCAATATGCTTACAAAGCTTTTCAGCTTCTTCGAGATAGTGTGTTGTAAGAATAATAGTCACACCACCGTCATTTAGTTCTCGCAAAAAATCCCACATCGAAAGCCTAAGCTCCACATCGACACCTGCGGTTGGCTCATCAAGAAATAGTAATGTCGGTTCGTGCACTAAGGCGCGAGCAATCATAAGACGTCTCTTCATTCCACCTGATAATATCATCGACTTCGCATTTCTCTTGTCTATAAGTCCAAGCTTCTCAAGAAGCATTGTTATGCGAGGTTCGACTTCTTTTCGAGAAATTCCATAATACCCAGCTTGGGTATACAAAATACTCTCAACAGTCTCAAACATATTGAAGTTAAACTCTTGCGGCACGAGACCAACTCGTAATTTTGCTTTATCTCCATCTTTTTCTATGTTGTAACCACCAACAATAACTTCACCTTCAGTCTTTGTAACAAGTCCACTTGCAATACCAATAAGTGTACTCTTACCAGCACCATTTGGGCCAAGCAATCCGAAGAAATCCCCTTCTTTAACCGTAAGTGAAAGCCCCTTAAGAGCAACTTTACCTCCTTCGTAGGTCTTTTTTAGATTTGTGATGCAGAGCGCATGCTTCATATGTATAGAATATTAAGCAAGATCTTTTAGTGGCACGTTTGTGATAAAATCACCTTTTCCTATCTGAAGTCCATAGTGACGCAAAATTGCATATGCAGTTGTGTAATGGAAATAAAAATTCATCAGTGAGTATTCCTCTACAAAGTACCTTACAGTAAGACCTTTCCCTGGCATCCAAGGAAGCGCAACAAGACGAGTATCAAGATCATCTTTTACCATTGACTCGTTGAGACTATCTAGGAATGCAACAACAGCATCGATACGAGCAATAAGATCATCAAGTGTTGCTTCCTTATCCTCAAACATTGGTGCATCAATTCCACAGAGCGAAGCAGAAGCATTCTTTGCAAAGTTGGTTGTAGACCTTACCTGTGCCGCAAACGTGAATTGATCTAGCGCAAGTCGTGCGTTTATGATGGCGCTATCTTGTATAGACAGTGACGTCTGCCATGCTTTTGCCTTCTCTAAGATAGCACGTAGGTTGATCAAATTTTTGCGAAACATTGTAACAGTTGAAGTAAACATAGATTGTAATTGATTATAATTTTATTATTTATTAATAGCTCCACTTTGTCATCCATGCACGCATTTGAGATATCTCCTTTGACTGAGCATCGATAATGTCGTTTGCTGTTTTCTGTACTTCTGTATGAAGGTCAGGTAATTCGAGCACTTGCTTAGCCATTGTAATTGCTGCCTCGTGGTGAAGAATCATATCCTTAAGAAACTGCTTCTCCGTCGTAACAGGTTCCATCATGTAAGGATTTATAAGATTTTGTCCATCGTGATGCATATTTGCTGGATTCTCTGAAACAAAAGAAGAATATAGCTTTTGAAAATTAGCTCTATTTTTTGCATCTTCTTTTTTCATATGCATCGTGTAATGCTGAAGCATTGCGATTGCTTTTGGACCGTGTGGCACAAGGTAGCAAAATAGACCAAGTCCAAGAGCTGCCCCAAATGACATACCAACAAGGAAACTAAACATTTGCATGTTTTTAAATAATGACAAAACTTTTTTCATATCTTGTGAGTGTACCATATTCTACAGTGACATTGCTGTATATTGTAAAGTAAAAGGAATTAAAAGGGCGACCGCTTCGCGGCCGCCCTTTCTCCCATCTTCTTTTACCCCTTCAAATACGCAAGCATCGTATCTGCATCAGATACCTCAAATGGATCCGTTGGACAATTATCAGAAAACCCAGGCTCAATAAACATCTTCTTGATTACCCCATCATCAACAACCATAGAGTAACGCCATGATCGAGCTCCAAAACCAACATTGTCTTTCATAACAAGCATACCCATTTTACGAGTAAACTCACCACTTCCATCTGGAAGCATAAATATATTCTTAAGACCGAGGTGCTTTGCCCACTGATACATCACAAATGCATCGTTTACCGAAGCGCACACGATGGTATCTATACCAAGTGACTTAAATTCTTCTGCCTTAGCATCGTAACCAGGCGCATGCGTAGAAGAACATGTTGGTGTAAAAGCACCAGGAAGTGAAAAGAAAGCAACTTTCTTACCCTTGAACAATTCTTCTGTAGTAAGATCGTACCACTTAAATGGATTATCTCCTCCAATTGACTCATCACGTACACGAGTCTTAAAGGTTACATTTGGCACAGTCATATCAATAAGTGGATGTTTCATAAAATACAAATAAATATATTAGGTAATAATTTTTACAATCTTTGCGATAGAAGCATTGTTTGTGTGATTGTAAGGGTGCTCAGCTTCTTCAAATGCACACATTGTAAACGAAGCAAGCATAGAAGATAAGGCAGAGCGTGTCGCTGATAACTGTTCAGCAATCTTGGTACAGTCTTCTTTTTCTTCTATCATTTTTGCAACACCTCTAACTTGTCCTTCCACCTTAGCAAGCCTCACAACAAGCGATTTAATTTTTTTATCATCTTCTATCCGCATGAAAAGAGTATACTACCCCGGGGGGTATACTGTAAAGAAAATCCACACCATTTTCAGATGTGGATTAGCTATAGTACAAAACGTACTATATATTCAATTTAGCGTGCAGAAAGCAGTGTCATTTCACCAGAAAGCACTTTATCAAGATTCCCTTGTGCATGGAGATGTTGCAATTCGTCAGCTCCGCCCACGTGATCACCACCGATAAAAATCTGCGGGACAGACCTCCTGCCACTTCTAGTAACCATCTCATTACGAAGCCCATCATTTGAGGTGACATCGATAATTGTGGGCTCAACATTATATGTGTGCAACAAACTTTTGGCACGTGCACAATATGGACACATTGTCGTTGTGTACATGAGAACATCTTTCATGGTAATTACTCCATTGGTTACAAAGTTTTTGAAAGAACATCGCGTAGCTTAGTAGCTTCACATAACGTATTTTCATCTTACTAAAAGCACCCGACCTTGTCGAGTGCTTTTAGATTGATCTATGATGTAATTACGCAAACTTATCCACGCTTTGGGACAAATGTAAGCGCATGTCCTAATTTAGTACCACGTCCTGTTCGTCCGATACGATGAATGTATGTCTCGTAGTTATTTGGAATATCATAGTTAATAACAAGAGAGATATCATTGATATCAAGTCCGCGTGCGGCAACATCCGTTGCAATCACAACCTGAACTTTTCCGCTTTCGAGTGCTCGTACTGCTCGTTCTCGTTCACGGTTATGCATATCACCATGAAGACCAAGCGCTTTGAAGCCACGATTTGTAAGCTCGGTAGCTAGACCGTCGACGTGACGCTTCATTTCGCGGAAAATAAGAACTTTAGAATACTCAGGCTTTGTAAGAATATCATGAAGCGCTTCCACTTTTTCAGCATCACCACTTACACGAATAACATCTTGCATAACAGATGACGCGGTATCACGTGTCTTAACAGAGACAGTAACAGGGTCTTTCAAAAAGTCATTACAGAGCTTCTTAATCTCTGGAGAAAAAGTCGCTGAAAAGAAAAGTCCTTGCTTTGTCTTTGGCATAGCACCAAGGATTGAGCGCATGTCATCAATGAATCCCATATCAAGCATACGATCTGCTTCATCTAGTACAATACTATCGAAGTAATCCATCTTGATCTTCCCTCGTTCGATGAGATCCATAACTCGTCCTGGAGTACCAATAACTGCATGAACACCAAGCTCAAGCTCCTTAATCTGTCGCATAATAGGAGACCCCCCTACGCATGATACTGAGAATAGTTTCATTCCACGAGTAAATGCAATGAACTCTGCTTCTACCTGCTGAGCAAGCTCGCGAGTAGGGCAAAGCACCATCATCTTATGCTCCTTATCAGCAACAAGCTTGTTAATAAGCGGAATAAGAAATGCAGCAGTCTTACCTGTTCCAGTTGAAGCAATACCAATAACATCCTTTCCTGTAAGAACAACAGGTATAGACTGATCCTGGATCGGTGATGGATTAATCAGCCCCTTTGCTGTTAAATTAGCAGAAAGTTGTTCTGCGATATTAAAATCTGTGAACTTATGCTTTGGTACATAGTTATCTGTTTCTGTAACCCCTGCTTCTTTGTTGATAAAAAGCTTTTCATCGATATAGTCTTTCTTAAAACTACGCTTTGCATTAAATGGTCGCGGTGATGAACCGCCACGTGAATATCCGCCACGAGATGGACCTCGTGATGAATACCCACCGCGCGCTCCACTGTCACGTGAAGAATAACCACCTTCACGGCGTGGAGATGAGTAAGAGCGTCCTCGAGGACTTGGTGAACGTGAACGTGAATCAGAAGATCCGCCTGTAGTAATTGTGTACATAAAAAAATTATTATATTGAGGAACACACAAGAAGAAGTGAGAATTTAGCTTTAGTTACAAACCTGACACAGACAGAGAAACTACCTGTCTAACATTTGTATTAAAAAACTCAGAAGCCCTATGAATCCCGATTAGTTAAATTATTTGCGCTCGATTTCTTTCGATGAAATCTCTTCTATCAGATGGATAGACGTATGGTTAACCACAACGCGTCAAATCAGTAACTTTTACCTGACTACACATGGATATCCATAAGGAAATAATACATATATTATAGCAAACTTGATGCTAAATGTCAACTTTTGCTGTACATAATAAAAAACCGTTGGTATATTTCATAATACCAACGGCGACCAATCACCTAGATGACTGTAAATACTTCTTGCGACTATTTTTCAATCTATATTCAGAAATGAAATCTGATATTGTACGACGCAAAGCCTCATAGAAGAAACAAACGATAATCAACAAAGGAGGAACAAACATATTCCATGCTGCATGTATCCCAACTGCCACCCAAATTGACTGATAGTAAACACCGAAGTACCCAGCAAGCAATCCGAGAATAGTTGTTGCACATACAGCAATAATATTCAGATAAAAAATTCTTTTCTTATCCCTCTTTTCTATTTTAGCGACAAGCTCTGAAACAGTTAACTTTTCTTGACTACACTCATTTGATTCAGAAAGAATTTGAGGTAATTTAACTTTTTTGTTGAAAATATGCATCAGTCCAAAAAGAACAGCAGAAGCAGTAATACCTAAAACTGCATGTGAAGTAACTGAGCTAAACAGAATAATGAGTGGCGCCCTAAAAAGAAGCTCCTCAATTGTTGGTGCACATATATACAACAAAGGGGAACCAAACTTCATTTCAAAAGCAAACTTATTTTTTCTCATCCACTCAAGATTGTTCACATTATTACCAAATTTTTTCAACTGACTTCTGGCATAAAATCTTGCCAAAAGACCAATTAATGCAATCACCAACATCGAAGGAAGAAAAAGAAAGACTCTCTCCATGACTGTTCCTTATACAAAGAGCTGCTTACAAAAATATAAGCTATTTAGAATACTACAACTCATACTATATTTAGTCAATACACCGCGTACAAAAATCAAACTTATCTCAGGCATATTTACAGACATCTCAACGAGATACGAGAAAGAAAGCTAACTACATTCATATAAAAAACCCGCTGGTGAGCGGGTTTTGGATGCTTGGGACATTGGCTCACAAAAGTTCATTGCATCCGTGTTTGGCGAGCGCATAGTTATCGTGGCGTTTGTCCTCTGTCACTTCAAGACCAAACCAGTTAGGTGGCCTGAAAGCTTTCGCGTCTTCATTAGTTTGGAATTCAACTTCAATCTGAACATACCCTTGAAGCTTTTCTTCAAAAAAATTCACTTGCGCAACGTACCCTTCGCATTGCATAAAAAATCTTCTTTTACTTAGCTTACATGTAGCTTTTTGAAACAATGCACAGTACTTATGTTTTGTAATTGTGCGCTCATTTTCTACACGCGAAACGCCTTCACCGGTCTTTCTAGTTAATGTGTAGACATGCCCGGTAGAAGCATCGAACTCATCTCTTATTCTGGTGCGCAGCTCATCTTCAAGATACGATTGAATAATGAACACCGAAGGATACAGATGCTTGTCGAATTTAAACGTAGAACGATCTGGGAAAAATCTACGTTCATGTTCTTTTGGAATAGCTACAGTATTGATATTCATCACAAACTCCAATAAAAGAACTAAAAACCGTACACATTGTATAATAACAAATACAGTTTAGCCACACACTGACAAAAAAATGATTCGTACGTAAATATATATTATACTTACGATGCAAACTCACAGCACAACCATGACATCTGATCTTATCTCTTTTTTTGCACAATTCGAACAATCAGAAAGAACAATACTAATCCTACTTGCTGATTGTATACTAGTTATCAGTATTTACGTCTTTATTTATATTCTTAGAGCAGTAAATCTCCTTGTGACAGATAAACGCCTTGGGAGAATGACTATACCGTTTGAAGCTTCACCAAAAAAACCAACCCATCATTTTCTCATTATCGGGGATAGTCTAGCCGCTGGAGTTGGAGCAAAAGACGCACATAATTCAATCGCTGGTAGACTGTCACGAGATTACCCATCAGCACATATCAACAACCATGGACAAAATGGCTCAAAAGTTAACGATCTTGTTGAGAACGTGCTGCAACTTGAAGAGCAATTCTTCGATCTTGCCATTATCCAAATAGGAGGCAATGACATTCTCGCCTATTCTACACCTAAAGATATTATTCGAGATTTATTTTTTGTTCTTCCAAAAATTAAAAAGATGACAAATAATAATGTAATTCTTGTTGGCCCACTAAATGTCGGATCTTCTTCTCTTTTTTGGTTCCCATTTACATTACTCTATAGTGCGCGCAGCAAAATGATGTCAGACATATTTTACAAAGTATGCAAAACTTTATCTATCACTTATGTTGATGTCTATGCAAAAAGGTATGATGACCCTTTTTATCTCAACAGAAACCTTTACTTTGCTGATGACAAAATTCACCCTAGTGATGAAGGGTATAGTTATATCTATAATAAAATTAAACAATCTCTTGATACACAGAACCTCGTTGAGGTCTAGAAAAAGTTTAATTATTCTTTACACGAAGGACATAATCATGCCCATACGGATCGCGCAGAAAAGTGTACTCACTGAACCCGAACCCCTTCACCATCGTTTCAATCGTACTTCGTTGCGTAACATCAAACTCCATATACAACACCCCACCTAAAACAAGAAGCTGTGCAACAGAAGAAAGAATGAGTCTGTGATAATAATAACCATCATCTTTATCAAAAAAATAATCAGGGTGTTCATTATGAAGTTCTTGCATCACTTCATCTTTCATAGATAGTGGGACATATGGTGGTACAGCAACAATATAATCAAACTTTGTAGTATTATTTTTAACAAAATATTCTACACCACTGTGAGACACTAGTACACGCGACCCATCGATGTTATTTTTATTTCGAGTGACCTCTATCTGTTTGTCAAAATCTTTCATCGTATCAACAAACATCACACTACCCCCTTGGATATTCTTTAGTATAGAAAAACCAATACAACCAGAACCAGCAAATACATCAAGAACCTTACCATCTGATATCTGGTCTCTGATATCACCTCCATCTAGAGCCTGCTTTACCCAAAACTCCGTCTCAGGACGTGGGATCATCGGACGGTAGGTGAGGTCGATTTTTGCTCCGCAAAAATCGACCTCACCTAAAAGGTATTCATCCGCCTCCCCTTGTGCCATACGTGACACATCAGCGAGGAACTCTTTTGTTTCCTTTCCTTTGTATTTCTTTTCACGTAACCCTTTTACTTTATCTTCAAATTTCATATGTATAATTTTTACTTATCCTATCACAGATCATTACAACCTATTACCAAAAACCACCTAAAGAAAAAACTTTACCAAATCAAAAAAAACAATGACAAATTAGTCCTTGGTTAATTATTGAACATAACGAATAAAGTATGTTTATAAACCTACTTAAAATGGCACGTATGTATCCGCAAGATCTTTCTCGGTTATAGGGTGTACAGACTGCACAGTTATTGCCCCATTTTTTACTCTTGCATCTATAACAATGTAACTATCTGGAAATAGCTCATTCTTAACACCATTTTTACCAACAATTTCTGCGCCTGTAATTCCAGGATTTTTAATAACGAAACTTGGGTCAAGTTTAATTGCTGTATGCCACGCTATGTCTTCAGTATTCAAATCAACACCATAAGCACCCTTTACAAATTCAGTATCCGAAACATATTCGTTATATAATACAGTCTCTCCATTTTGGTCTACAACAAAAGTTCCGTCATCATTAAACTCTCCCTTAATTGGTTGCCCTACCAATGAAGGATCCATATAATCTTTTGGATATCTTCTTGGTTCTTGATTTTGCAGAATAACACTATTATCTTTAATGTCAGCAACGCCACCCCCGTATGTCTCTTTAATTAAATCACCATCCTTATTCATTCCTGTATAGGTGATTAACCTTCCCCCTGGCTGATATCTTTTATGAGCATTTGAAGGATCAGCTTTTAAAAGTTTGGTAGGAGAATTTTTCTTCATCTTAACTGCCCCATCTGGTATTTCTCCTTTTTGAATTTTTTCAATTAAATTTTTAATAAAAATATTTAATTCTTCGTTTGAAGAATACTTAACCTCTATTTGTGGTGCACTAGACGGTGTATTCATATTTGTTTTAATTATATTATTTTATATTCACTATTGTAATTTTTTTCGTACACTAACAAGTGTACGACCCGTTCAGATTAAAGCTAAAGCAATGTCACCATATACTTTATAAACGCAGGAGTGTCCTTGCTTGCATGAGGGTAGAATTTTCGATCACCAACAAGATGCCATTGTTTAACCTCTTCCTTAACCGCATCAGCAGGATCAATATATGCAACATCTAGGCCATATTCATCTCCTACTTCTTTGAAGATATCATGAATAAGTGGGTAGTGAGTACACCCATAGACGATATGGGTTGCATCATGACTCTTAGCATATTCCACACCACCACGCACTATCTCCAGTAAATCACCCCTTTTTCTATTTTCTTCAATTGCCTGTGCAAGTGTTGTAAAGATATACGGAAAAACTTGTGCTCCACTTTTTTGAAGAACTCTCTCATAGCTGCCACTTTCTATGGTTGCTTTGGTGGCGAAGACAACAACACGATCATCCTTTGTACATACTGTATGTTTTTCAAATGCTCGAGTCATGTCTACATAATGATCAAACGAAACCTTACAGTCTTTTAGTAATTGCTCCGTGGTTAATACAGACATACTATTACAGGCATTTACAAAGTATGTTACACCCTCATCTTTAAGAAATTGTATATCATCTCGTATACATTGAATGATTTCTTGCTCTTCTTTATTACCATACGGTGCACGAAGCGTATCACCGTAATAGACAATATCTGCATCAGTTACAGTACGAATTTTTTTGTACACTGAAAATCCTCCAACACCTGAATCAAATACACCCAGCAATGGAAATTCTGAATTTTGAACAGTCATTATGAAACCCCTTTGATATGAACCTCTGCAAGTGGAGTTCCTGAGGGAATATGAGGCATATGCTTATATGACTCAAGAAGCTCAACCATGGTATCTTCCTTAACATCAACATCAAGGGTTTTCCTGATATGGGAGAGCTTAGGTGATGCAGTAAAAGGATATGCATGGTGCTCATAATGACACCAAATATTGTATGGGAAAAGCACTATGCGCTGAAAAAACGTCGGACGAAGTCTATGTACTGTCTTTGTTCCAACGTGTTCTGTTAAAATTCTAAGTCTAAAAAATGCCCAGAACGTTGTTCCTAGAGATATAAACCATACCGCCGTAAAAAAGAAAATAAAATTAATGTTACAAAAAAATGCAAATGAAATAAACACACCCCACCATGCTACTATTCCACCAATCTGAGCAAAGGTAGCTGGCGCAATCATTGTAATAAAAACAAAAAGCTCTTTATAACTCAAACCGCACAGATCTCTAAACAACAACCGAACTAAAGAACTTTTACCAACCATAGGAAGGTCATAATCCGGTGCTGAGCGTCGCTTATGAATCATCTCTGGATCTTTTGATGTTGAAAGGAACTCATGGTGCGCGAAGTGAAATTTTCTAAACTGCTCAATACTTGCTGTTAACGGATAAAAAGCAAATAGATTAGTAAAAAGATCATTCAGTCGAAGATTCTGTAGCACTAACTCATGACCACCTTCATGCCCAAGCACAGCAAGCGCGTGCTGACGGTTCCCTACAATAAACCAAACCATAACAGTACTTAGTACAAGCAAAAGCACCGTTGATAATGATCTATTAACAAACAAAGCGTAGTTAAAGATAGCATACAAAACATAAACAGAACTAAGTATAATTATCCAGGTACTAATAACCGACGCAAACCATCGCAAGAACAAAGTTTCTCTTGGACGAACTCGCTCATTATCTAAATCTATACGTTTTGTCATTATATGATTAAGTGTACTTTATTTGCAACAAAAAAACTAGACCACTCTGCCCCTTACCCTGTTAACCACTCGCGCAGTAGACTTTTCACACTTCTCACTACAAAATCCTGGCCCTTCAGCGCTCATGCAATCATCACAAATAAGAAAGAGCATATTACAATCTGCATTTGCACAATTCTGATATTGCTCATTCGTAGCTCCACAACGTTTACACTTTCCAATTACTTCACGCTCTCCACCAAAGTCCATCACAAGCCGGTTATCAAAGGTAAACAATGTCCCAAGAAAGTCCTTACCAGGATACTTTTCCATATACGAATGCATACCACCATCTAACTGATAGACTTTATCTTCATCAAAACCTTCATGAAGGAGATACGCTGACATCTTCTCACACCTCACACCACCAGTACATACCGTAAGCACTGGCTTATCTTTCACAGCTTCTTTGATTGCTTCAATTTTTTCTGGCAGTTCACGTGATGCATCCATTTTAGGATCAAATGAATTCTTGAAATGTCCTGACTCAAACTCATACGAATTACGCATATCTACTACCACAAAATCTTTTCCTGATTCATACCATTCTCGCAGCTCATCTGGTTTTAGATACTTTCCAGTTTTTTTTGTTGGATCAACTTCTTTAGGAAAATGTGTACCCACAATTTCATTTCTAATTTTTACAGAAAGTCTTGGGAAGGTCGCACCGGTTCCCTCACTTCTTTTGATCTGCATATCACAAAATCGCTTATCTTCTAAAAGCTCTTTAACGAATGCTTCTGTGTTATCTAGAGTTCCTTCAAGCGTACCATTTAACCCTTCTTCTGCGATTATTGTTCTACCAAGTAGTCCATGACGAGTACACAGCTCTGTATAGAACTTCTTGAAAGCTTCTGTGTCGTCTATATGAACGTATTTATAAAAAAGTAATACTTGATATTGCATAGTAATGAACAAACTATACCACTAAATCACCCCAAAAACAAAACTATACCTTAAACACTTCTAGATAAGAAACGCGTGAATTACTGAGTATAGAAATGCAATCATTACAAGCCCTATTACCATGGTAGGCACTTTTTTAAGGGTCTCTAAGGCCGACTTTTCTTCACCTTCAGCAAAGGATCGGAAACAAATATACCCCACAAGCGCAGTCACAAAAACAATCATGTAATTAGAAAAACTAGTCAAATATGTAATTCCAAAGAAAGCTACTGTTGCAGCAACGAGAAATGTAGTAACCCGCACACCTAACACCTCATCACCATGGGTATCACCAAGCTCATCAAGAAGGTTCTGCCCCACCCACACAAGAACACCGATAAAAACCACATACCATATAAGTGAACCAGCACCAGGAATATCATCAGCAGAAGCAAACACAATAACTGGCAACGCAAGCATGATTCCATACTTTACAATCTCATTTTCTATGGGTTCTTTTTTGAGTGTTTTAAAAGCTGAAATAACACTTTGAAAAAGATGTACAAACCCCCTTAGTAGCAAGGAGAGGGTTTTTCTTACATCGCTCAAAATATAAAATATCACACGGTCAAGAAATGACCCTGTGTTGCTCTGTGAGATTTTTGTGTGGGTAGATGTTGTCATTACACACATGAATCTACCAAAATTATTGACAAAATGCAATTATGTTACCATATATCTTCTTTTCTCATTACACACAAAAAAGACCACAGGGTGCGTGGTCTTTTAAGAACATATGTTCTTGTTATTTATCTCGTGAAAGTCTCTCTGCAAATGCAATACCTACAGCACAAATTACAAACACAAGATGCCCTGCGATCAACGTAAACATCTGTTCTGGAGTGACATTTCCTTGCAGGAAAGTCTTAAGCGTATGAACACCTGAAATAGAAATAATCGCAAAAGCAAGTTTCAGTTTCAGGTTATATGTGTTTACATGATCAAGCCAATCGGGTTTTTTAATTTGATTATTATCAAAATGACTTGATGTTACAAAAAGCGAATACCCGGCAAGTGCAACCACCCACACAAGTTGTGCAACCATTGTCATATCAACAATCTCAAGAACCTTAATGATAAGGTCCATCTTGCCGATTCCTTGTAGTTTGGACATTAGAGCAAAGAACTCAATGCCAAATTTATATAGTATTGTGCACATAATAAGTGCAAGTCCAATATAAAACAATGACATTACACTTCGTAGTGCATAGAGCACTGTACCGACACGCTTCAAAAGATTCTCGATTGTCAGCTCATTCATATAAACTCCTTGAAATACAAAAGAACAAATCAGTACCCGAGAATAGGTTATATCACAAAGAACACTCTCAGTAAACATGCTGATGTTATAAAATTAATTAGAATACGAACAAAGAAAAAGACCAGTATCGTTACTGGTCTTAGGGATAAAAAACTAACTATTAAAAATCTTCTCTTCGGTTTCCGTTCTTATCCTCAACCCAAACCTCAAAACCAGGATTTTCCTTGCGAGTATCTTCTAACCAACGTTCAGCCATTTCTCTTGTCATAAACTCTTTACCTCCACCAAGGATACCTGTAGGACTTTTATGGGCAATTCTAAATTCTTTTGGTTCATCTTCGACTCCATTATCTTGTGACAAATCTAGAATATATTTTTTATCTCCTTCAGAATCTGAAACAGGTCCAAGGTTAACTCCTTTTATTGTAATGCTAGAAATTAATCTTCCAGGATTTTTTGGATTATGTGGATCAGAATCTTCTGGTGATGAGTTTGAATTAAAATTTTTCATAAATTAAGATTAGCTACATTAATTTATAACATGTATAGCTTATGAAAAGTATATATATATATATATATATATCGAAAGTAAAGCAACAAATAAATGCCAAATAGGAACTAATCACAAACCTATCACGACAATTCAGAGATGATATTTGGCTACAAGTAAATTCTTGTCGTCACAAAAATTTCTCGCAGACCCCTCTCTCTTACTCTATTAGAAGTTTGGTGCTTTACAAGGAAACAAAAATACCTGACAAGAAGTTAGGTATTTTTGTTTATGAGCACACTAGCGGATGAAGTGAGAATGAAGTGAGGACTGGAATCACCGCTTCACTTAGAGTTTTAATTATTTACTTTTTGGATCATCTCAAATGCAATCTGAGAGCAGTTATGAAGTCCAAGTTCTTTTTTTGAAATGAATAAGGCTCCGAGTGAGTCATGTCCATCAGCATCAGTTTTAATAACCGAAGTATCACACTCAACAGTAAAATATAATCCGACATGGTGAAAGTCTTTTAATTCACCCAGATCATTCGTAAACTGACAAAAATATTCGTTATAGCCAATAAATGTCATCCCTGTTACAGCTACGCCAATCTCTTCTTCGTATTCTCGTTTAAGAGCAATTTCTACATGCTCGCCGAATTCAATTCGTCCACCAGGTAGATCATATAGTCCTTTATATGGACCACGGCCTTTCTTAATTACTAAGACTTGGTCATCTTTCATACAAATACCATACACACCAAAATTAAATTGTTGAGTATCAAGTAATTTCATTGTTTAAGTATAGCAAGCAAAAGGGATTTGGTCACAAATCTGCCTCGCGTTGCTCGAAGCAGATTCGCGACCCCTATTCAAATCCCGAAGTCTCACGCAGGTGAATACAAATGGGATTTCGCTACAAGTAAATTTTTGTCGTCACAAAAATTTCTCGCAGCCCGCCCCTCGCGATTCGCCTTGCTAGGCTCATAACGCTGCGGCCTTCAAATCCCAACTCAAATGACGCAGGTCATTTGCTTTCGCTACGCAAATATAAAATGCCTCGACTTAAGTCGGGCATTTTATATTTGCGTACTCTGGTGAATGAAGTGAGAACTAGTTTGACTCACTAAAACCCACAACATCTTGTATTGATAATGCATGGAACTTAATACCGACTCCATCTACCTTGATTGAAATTGTCGGGTTAGGTTTCTGGTCACCTTCCGCCTGTGGCTCATCTTCTGAGTAAGAATAGTTTTGCTTTAATTCTTCGAGGGAGATATTTTTTATTATTGTAGTAACTTTTTCCCGCACAGCATCCATTGTATTTTCTGTATCCGGCAATACGAACTCAACATGCTCTAATCCATCCTCGTACGAATGATTCTTTTTAGGATACGGCAACTCGATCCCAGACACATACCACCCGCTAACGCTAAGCGGGTTATCCAATTGAATAATAAGTATTTCTCTTCCATTTACTACTGCAGAAGAAATTATTACACCAACTTGAGAAACACTTTCTTTTAATGCTGTGACATTATCAGGATTCTTGATACGTACACATGCATGACATATTGAAAGTTCTTTACACATATCTACTATTCCAAGCTGATTAAGGGCATTTTGTAAACGAAACCCAAAGGATTCTTCTTGCCCACGGATATCTTCCCAAGATAAAAATGTATTCATACCATGATTATATCATTCAGCTCAATATCCTTTAATCCATCAAAAGAAAAAATCTTCTTTTCGAAGACTTTTTCAGTTTGCGCGGCTGATGGGTGCTGACCCCACGACCTCTCGCGTGACAGGCGAGTGCTCTACCGTTGAGCTACAGCCGCAACTTGATTAAATTATCAAAGACTACTTTTTTTCGTTGTAAAAATAGCTTTGTCGTCCTATTATACATTATTTTGTAAATTTTTAAAGAGTCAAGTGTGCTTAAGGCCAAACAAGGGTATTTATCGCTACTATTATGAATATGTATCGTGACAATACACTTACTTAACTAACTTCTCTTTTTTTACTTTAAGGGAATTTAATTCTACATGCTACACTAACTGCTATTGTGTGTATTCACTAACAACTAATTACTAGTCACTAATAACCACCTCGATGGCAAAAGCATTTTTACCTAAACAATACTTCAAAAAAATTAACAACCACGAAATCGTAACAAAGTTCTACAGTCTATATTCCATAGATGCATTTTTTGAAATAACAGAGGATACTCCTCGCAAAAATGCAACCAATATCCTTGTTGATTTTTATACCAATCTCCCAGAAACAAATAAAATAGAAATCTTAAAAGATGTAATGACAATCGCAAGAGTTTCAAACGAACATGGCGCAAATCTCCTTAAACTTCTTGAAACAAAAGAAGAAGGAGCGGTGCAGGAACCCCTCCTTGAATGTCACACTGATCACGACACAGTACTCTATTATTTCACACACAAAAAAGAACTTTTTGAGTCGATGCTCTTTTACTACACATTCTACGAGCGACCATCGTACATGATTTATGAATCAAAAGAAGTAGACATGGTAAAAGCAGAGCTTGCTCTCACAACACTCACAAAAGAGCTTACTCGAATTGCGACCAAAGAAGATGAGACAAAAGTAACAGACATTACAACTGGCATATTAGGTACAACAATATACGTACTCCTAAAGGTCTATGCAAGCGAGCACGACAAAGGACGTCAGGAAAAAGAATCTGCAATACTACGTCTTATTTATATAGGAGAAACACAAGAAGTGCTCGTATCATACACTGGCGCAAAATATGATAAGCTTATCTATCTTGATACATTCCTACGAGTTGTAACCGACTCAGCTTTTGAGGGTAAGGAGGAACATTTTGATTTATCACCATTCAATAAAGAAACATTTGAATTTAATACCCACACACAAGGTATTCCTTTTGCGGGATGGAAAATAAAAGGAATCACACTTTCATACGGTAGTGATAAAGCTCTTAAAAAAATAAAACTCACACTTCCAAGCCAAAGTGAAGGGAGAGGCATGTCACCACTTACTCACATGCTAGAAGAACTTGGCATGAACAAAAATAGATCCGAGTATTCTATAGATGGAGTATCGTGTATATTCTTCTTCCCTCACCCAAAGAAAACTGATAGCACTATCAAAGTCCCTGTAACAATATCAAAAGTACGCTCTAACCTTTGTCCACTTTTTGCACCACATAGAAATGGAAGACAGCTTCTTAAAAATGCATTCATCTATAAAGGTTTTATAGAAAAAGCAAAGAAAGAAAAAGATGAGATGACAAAAAAATGGGAGGTGTAGTTGTGCGTAGTAAAAACAATGTAAAACAACATTGTTTTTATTTTTGTGTTAGTGGGTTGGATCGGTCACAAAACTCCTCACTACGTTCGAAGTAGTTTCGCTACCCCGTATTCGATCCCACTCGCAAGCAAAGTAGTTTGCTTGCTCCAATACTTTTACAATAGTAAATATACCCAGCAAGAAGCTGGGTATATTTACTATTGTGTCAGTGGGTGGGATCGAACCACCGACCTAAGGCTTATGAGTCCTTCGCTCTAACCAACTGAGCTACACTGACGTATGTTTATTTTAGTACGAAACTAGTCTGCGACTTTCTTTTTAATTGAAGCTTCTCTATATTACTACAAAATGCAGTTATTTTCAACTAAACTATTGTGTTATTGTTCTAGATATGGTATTATTGCATAACATTACTATTATGTATACAGTGAGTGCGTTAGTAACAAAGATAGCGGAGTAGAGTAGAGGTAACTCACGAGGCTCATAACCTCGGGACACCAGTTCGATTCTGGTCTCCGCAACAAGAATAGAAAAAGAAAACATCTTACATTATGTAAGATGTTTTCTTTTGTGTTCACTGACCCCTAGTCGCTACCTAATTGCTTTTAGATCACGCAGAACAGACTCAAACAACATAAAAGCTCTTTTTGCTTCTCGTTCTGTAAGCTCAAAATCAGACCCTTCATGAGCTATTCGATTACGAAGCTTGTGTGCATCCCACGCCAGATCTATCGTTTTGAAACTAGCATTTTTTAATTTCTCACCCACACCATCACCCTGATACCCTTTTTCTGTAAGCACTTCAAGTAACACATTGTCAGCTTCTAAGATTCCAATTCGCCAAAGAGCCTCACTTTCACTACTCATATATCCTTGGATAATAGAAAACTTTGGATGATCTTTTATATCTTGAATAGTTGGCGGCACAACATGTTCTTCCTCATATCCTGCTATAGGTAGACCAGGAATACCACTTGGCATTTCAGGTGCAACCCCCTCTTCATGGTGACTACTCTTACTTGTGTCTTTAATAACATGACCTTTGTGCTTATGATCATGACCATGATCATCGTGATGAAAATGGTGCTCATAATGATTCATTCCTTCTGAGAAAGCTATAAACCATCTTGAGACAACATATACAAAAAAACACAGCGCAAGAAGGAAGAGGATTGAGACAATGTCAGAGAAAAATGAAAGTACCGGATTTTGTATAGAAAGTTTAAGAGTCTCACCAACTTTAGTAAAATCAATTGTTGCATACTGACTAAGATTCTCTGGATCAAGCGGGTACGTATCCATAGAATCCATAATATTATCCCCATCTGTATCTTTCTGCGAAACACCAGTGCCCAGATATCCTTCCACTCTATCGCTTACCCCGTCTCCATCAGTATCTCTACCAATAGAAGAAACTACTTTATCAAGCGGTGCCTCATCTCGACCATCAAGCACGAGATCTGCATCTGAATCACTATTAAGAGGATCAGTGCCTGCAACTAGTTCCTGACCATCCAAAATACCATCACGGTCAGAGTCAGGAAATTTAGGATTCATGCCATGCTTTTCTTCATAGCTATCAGGAACTCCATCTTGATCAAAATCCTTAGGAGCTACACCAAAAGTATCAAGCACTTTATCAGAGAATGAATAGTCAGCTTCAAAGCGTTCTTTTAATTCTGCTTTGGTAAGATTACTACTATCATAGATACTATCGTCAGAAACATCAGGTATTCCATCACCATCACTATCAGGTAATTTGTAACCAAACATTCCAAAGAACTTTTGCCAAAATGTCTCAGGAACTGCATGAACATCAGGAACAACCGCATTCTTCACAGCAAAATAATCATCAAACCACCCTCTATCACGCAACCCATCCCAGTCACGATAGGAAATCTCCTTGAGATACTGCTCTGGCTCTGTCCGTAAAATAGAAAAAAGCCATGTGTACTTAAACCACAACAAAACATCGTACACCCTATTAAAAATATAGTCGATGGAAATGGTTGGGCCCATGATCCTAATATGTATTACGTACTCTTATAGTAACACACAAAGATTAAACTTTTTTATGTTTATCCAGGAAATCTAACTTCTAATTTTTTCAAAATCTTTACCAATAGCAAAAAGAAGATCTTCACGCACATGTGGTGCAATAAACTGCATTCCAAGAGGGAGTCCTGATTGTGTTTTTCCTGATGGAATAGAAATCGCAGGTACCCCTACAATATTAACTGGTACAGTGAATATATCGGCCAAGTACATCGAAAGTGGGTCATGAGACTTCTCACCAAGAGTAAACGCTGGCACTGGAGATGTGGGCGTAGCGATAACATCAACGTCTTTAAAAACACGTGCGAATTCTTTTTTAAGCATATCGCGAACAAGGTTCGCTTTATTATAGTACGCATCATAGTATCCCGATGATAAGACATAGGTACCTAAGAGGATGCGACGTCGAACTTCAGGACCGAATCCTGCGGTACGAGATTCAAAATAACTTCGAATACTTGTCTCTCCTGGATGAGAGAGTCCATAACGAATACCGTCGTAGCGTGCGAGATTACTCGAAACTTCTGCGAACATAATTACGTAATACACCGAAAGCGCCTTTTCAAGATGGTTAATAGTAATGTCTTTAATTGTGTATCCTGCTGCTTTTAATTTCTCAAGTGAAGCATTAAAATTTTCTAACACCTCAGCGTCGACTCCATCTTTAGAAACAAATGACTTAGGTACTCCTATTACTTTTTTTAATCCGACTGTCTGACCATCTGGTTGTCTGACTGTCTGGGGCAATGACGTACTATCGTGTTCATCGTACCCTGTAATTATTTTGTACACCTCTTCTGCATCTTCTACAGAATGCGCAAATGGGCCAATCTGATCAAGAGAGCTTCCCATTGCCATAAGACCATATCGAGACACATCACCATATGTCGTTTTGAGCCCCACAAGCCCACAAAAAGACGCCGGCTGTCTAATTGATCCTCCAGTATCTGATCCAAGTGATACAGGTACTCCGCCATATGCAACAACAGCTGCCGATCCACCTGATGACCCTCCTGCTACTTTTGTGATATCAATTGGATTCTTCGTAACACCGTATGCAGAATTTTCAGTTGATCCACCCATTGCGAATTCATCCATGTTAGCTCGAGCAAGTAATATCGCACCAGATGCTTTTAATTTCTTCACCACCGTTGCATCATAGGTTGCTACATAGTTCTCAAGGATTTTAGAACCACCTGTTGCAATCTCACCTTTGACTAAAATATTATCCTTTAAAACAATTGGTATACCAGTAAGCACTGTTGCCGCACCTTCAGCAAACATTTTCTTAGCTTGCGCAATTTGAGACGCAACCAAAGCATCTGAGTACATTCCAAGTAGCGCATGTACATCCATTTCTTTTTCTCCAATTACTTTTTTAGAATTTTCAACAAGCGCTTCAATGGTAAGCGTTCCACTTTTTAATTCTTCATGTAATTGTCGTAATGTTTTTTGCATATGTATTGTCTGATGTCTGTCAGTCTGACTGTCTCTGGTCTATTTCAGTACTTGCTCCACCTCAACATATCCATCCTTCACCTTTGGAGCATTAGCAAGTATCGCATCAGTATTTGATCCAGTTTCTCGTGTGATGACATCTTCTCGTACCACATTAAAGACATCCTCTTCTCCACGACTAAGCTCCCCTTCTATCGAGTTAATTTCAGAAATATAGCCAAGAATTGCCTGCATATCTGTAAGCATCTGCGCTTTCTCGCTAGGATCAATATCAATACGCGCAAGCTTCGAAAGATTATCAAGTTCAAGTTCAGTAAATGACATACGTACGATTATAGCATGTTTTTAAATTCTTCCTCAGAAACTATAGATATTCGGTATTTCTGTGCATCATCATATTTACTCCCCGCATTTTCACCAGCCAAAAGATATGATGTGCGGCTTGAGACACTGCTTGCAACTTTGCCACCATTATCTTCAATCAATTTCTTAGCTTCATCTCGTGAAAGTGTTGGGAGTGTTCCCGTGATAACAAATGTTTTATTAAACAACTTTCCGTCCGGTGCAACTTCTTCATGAGTAATTGTAAGATATGTAAGTAGTTTATCTACCAACTCATGTGACTTTGGATTCTTAAAATATGAGACGAGCGCTTCAGCAACTTTCTCCCCCACACCTTCTACATGGGACAACTCTCCTACCTCTGCTTGGCGAAGCCTTTCAAAGGTTCTAAAATGTTTTGAAATATCTTTTGCAGTTTGCTCACCAACATGACGAATACCGAGCGAATAAATAAAACGATGAAGCGATACAGTGCGAGAACTCTCAATCGACGCAATAATATTATCTGCTGACTTTTCACCAAATCCTTCAAGAGGTGCTATATCTTCTTTTTTTAAATCATAAATTGAAGCAGCATCAGTAATAAGTCCAATATCATGAAATGTCTCAACAATCTTCTCACCGAGTCCATCAATATTCATTCCTTTTTTACTGACAAAATGTGTGAGACCTTCTAAGTGCTTTGCAGGGCATTCATCATTCTTACAGTACCATGCAGCAGATTCAGTTTTCCCAAGAGATTCTTTAACAAGAACGCTTCCACACTCTGGACACTCTGCAGGCATAACATATGCCTTTGCATTCTTAGGACGAAGCTCCTTAATCACATCAAAAATTTCTGGGATCACATCCCCTGCTTTTCGTAGACTCACTGTATCACCCACACGAACATCGAGTCTCCTGATTTCGTCTTCATTATGAAGTGTCGCGCGCGCAACCGTAGACCCTGCAAGTAGTACCGGCTTAAGTTCAGCAACTGGAGTAATTGCACCAGTGCGTCCAACCTGACAAGTGATTGCAAGCAGTTCTGTTGCAACCACTTCTGCAGGAAATTTATATGCAATACCCCCTCGCGGTGATTTTGCAGTATACCCAAGCGTATCCCACAGAGTGCGTTCGTTCATTTTTATCACAAGCCCATCGATGCCGTAATCTTGTTTATCTTTTTTAGTAACCCACGAATCATAAAATACCTGTATCTCATTAAGGTTCTTACAGACCTTTCTATCTGGATTAACTAAGAAGCCATACTTTTCAAGCGCCAGCAATTCTTCTTCTTGAGTAGCAAAATCACCTCCTTCAATATCATATGAATATATTTGTATGTTACGTGTCGCAACAATCTTCGGATCAAGTTGTCGTAAGGTCCCTGCACTTAAGTTACGAGTATTAGCATAGAGTGGCAATCCGTCTTTTTCACGTTCTTTATTGATACGTACAAGATCTTTCTTCTTCATCCACGCTTCACCAATTACTGTGACAGAAACTTTCTCTGGAAGAACAAGCGGGATAGCTTTTACAGTTTTAATATTTTCTGTAATATCCTCCCCAACTTCACCATCACCTCGAGTAGCTGCTCGTACAAGCTCTCCATCAACATATGTCATCACTACCTTAAGTCCATCAATCTTCATCTCAACGACATATGATGGGACATCTGTAATATCACTTTTCTTGAGCAATGTAAGATTCCTTTCTTCCCACGCTGTTAGTTCTTCAAAATTAAAAACGTTATCAAAACTCCACTGCTTGATAGTGTGAGTTACCTTTTCGAACTTATCAAGCACATGCCCACCTACGCGCTTCGTAGGAGAAAGCGGAGAATCAAATTGCGGATACTGCTCCTCAAGAACACTCAGTTCTCGCATGAGACTATCGTACACTTCGTCAGCAATTGTTGGTGCGTCATGCACATGATACAGCACACGATGGTGCTCCAATAATGCTCGCAATTCCTCTATACGCTCTCTTGCCTTACCGTTTTCCATAGCGTAAGTTTATCATAAAAAACATTGAAAATAAAGGATTATTCGATAATTGTTGTATTAACAACTGCACGCTCAATAGCGTTAGAAATATTACATGAAGAATATCCTTGGGCTATAATTTGTCTAAACGACGGGGTCTTTTTAACAGTAATTTTTGCACATCTATATAAGTGAGTAACCCCTGTAATATCAGACGGATCAACCCCTAAGTCCATCTTCATATTATACGAAGAAGTAACCCCGTACTCTCTGTCAGGAAGCCCTGTAACAGGATTTGTAAAATGATATACAAAACTATCATCAACAATAGAGAAGCCTGGATTAAACGATGGGGTTCCGCCTGGAACGAAGATAGGAGACTGGCCACACTTTACGTCAGCTTGGGTGAGCGTTACAGCAAGATCACGTTTAGTGCTAACATACTGCAAAACACCATTAATGTATTCATCTTTATCAGTTGTAGAAGCAACAGGAAATATACCGATACCATCCTGACCTACATAAGTATCATCAAGTGACGTAGCACATGCCACCGCATCATCAGCTGCATAATATGCTGCCTGAGTCTGCTTATAGATTCTTGAAAAATACTGTTGTTTAGACAAAATAGCAAGCGCACCTGTGGTAATAAAAAGCACAAGTGTTGCAATAAGCATGGTAAATGGAAGCACAAAGCCTTTACATCGTATGTTTCTTATATGTACTTTTTTAAAAAAATGATTCATAGAATTATGGTCGAGCATGCATAAAGCGAGAGACTTTCACCGACTGTGTAATACCGTTTATTGCCTTAAATTCAACAGTTGAAACAATAAGAAGGTCATCATTATACTGCTCATTTGCAGGCCCTGTCTCAAACGTAGGAAGTTGGTCAACGGTAATTGTTCTTTTGTATTGCTTTGAGGAAACCTTTCCTCCGGCAACACTATGAGACGTAACACCATTACAAACATATCTTGTTGATGTTGCTGTAACTTGCCTTATTGTTACGTAATCACCTCCACCCGGGACATACTCCTGACCATCTTCAGTTAATTCATTGTAATTACCTCCTCCAGTTGTGCTTGCAACGATAATTGTAGTTGATGTAGATACTGGCACAAGATAGGCACACGATGTATCACCTCCTTCATACCGCTGAAACTCGTCTGTGCTTGCTGCTTGTGCATGAACATAATCAAACGCACAACCATTTTCATTACCAGAAGAGTTGCCTGGATAACTTGTTGAAAGACTTTCCCCTTTTGGAATATAGCATGTTGGCTGACTACTTGATGCTGCTAGCTTATCTTTAAATAATCTCCACGCCGTCTGACCTGTTGTTTGTTCTAATGCAGTAGGTTCGCAATACTCACCAGATTCAGTCGATGAGGCGTATTTTTTACAATAAATATAGAGCGAATCATATTGATTCTGGATTGACTCAAGCGCCTCCTCTGCAAGATATGTTGCAACCATATTATCTTTTGTAAGACGTGCATAGGAAGAAGAGCTAATAGTTACAGATAATGGCCCGACGACGACAAGTGAAAGAACTGCTATTGCAGCCAATGTTTCTAGTAACGAGAATCCTTGTAAATTTTTTATAAAATGTTTCATATACGTATACTTACTTATTGTCTATTTCACGAGCAGACACCGCTGTTTGTAGCTCGAAAGTAGTTGGGCTCATGTTTGCTTTTGTTGGTTTTGTGGTTCCAGAAATTCGAATTGTAATAATCGGTTGTCTATAATCAAACTGACTAGCATCATCAGTATCAAGAGAACCATTTGAGGTATTGGCTCCATCAACATTAAAAAACAATGAATTTACAGTAACATCATCTGAAGTCATTTGAAGTATTGTTGTTGACCCAAGGTATGGATACACATCCTTATAAAGAACCCCATTACTTACATAGTATGCAACACGATCAAGATCACTTGTTGCATCTGATGGCTTAAAAACAAGAACAGTACCTGGAGCATCAATATTTGTACAATTTTTTCGCACAGTAGGCACAGCAGCCCTCAAACCAACAGGTAGTGAAGAAGTACAATAAAAGTCTGAACCAAAACGGATATCTCGCGTCACCGTCTGTAAAGAAAGATTCATATTATCAAGAATTGTTTGTGTCTCAAGAAGTTTAGTATTTACTGACTGTGCATTAAAAAGTGCACCTAAAGATAATGTTGCAATCCCTGAAAAAAGACCGAGCACCATAAGAATTTCAACAAGTGAATATCCTTGTACCACATATTTTTTTAGTTGGTTTCTAAATAGAGTCATAAAATTAGTTACATGTGTCCACCTTTCTTGAAATCAGGCCAGATTTATAAATAAGTACCGAACGAACAAAGCCCTTTGCAGGTGATCGAGTAGAGTCAAACTGAATACATGCCGCCGCATAGTCTGTTGTTGTAGAATTATTAATATAAATATGTGCTATTTGCTTTGGGCGACTAAATGAGACTGTTAAATTATTAATAGAAGGTATCGTAGGATCATTTTCTGCATTGCAATAAAATACTGACGGGGATGTTGTTGCAACACATAGTTTTCCTATTCTATGTCCATTTGTAATATTATACTCTTCCACTTTTTCGTTTGTAGGAGTAATATCATAAAGACCGTTGCCGATATTTATAGCTCTCGTCTCATCAGGGATAGCTCTATCTTTAAATTTTATAACTCTCGTTGAGGTTGCACGAGAAAAATACAACCCTGCCCCACCAAATGTATTATTGAGGGAATTAATAGTACTACCTTGAAGCTGGGTTTCTCGCATTGAAAGTTCTATCTTGTGTGCATTATCTGCAAGTGAGACTCTCATAAGTGTCTGTGGTCCACCGGACATAGAGATACCGAGAATAATACCCATAATCGCAATACTCATCGTAAGCTCAATAAGCGTAAAACCTTTTCTTACCGCTTTAAGTAAAATTAATTTCCGCAAGAACATACCTATATAATACCATCAAAACTAGAGCACATAGGTACTAGTATGAATTTACCTGTGCACAAGAATTTAGAAAAAGAATATATCAACTCCAGTAAACAAGACAATTAAAAATGCAATAGCGATAAATGGCACAAACGGAATAGGAGTGAATTTATTTTTATTTTTATGAACAATAAACTTTATATATAGACCATAGAGGGCTCCGAGCCATACAGAAATCATAAGCACAGCAAATCCTTGCAATGATCCAAAAAATGCCCCAACACCAAAAAATAGTATCACATCACCTAAGCCGAGCCCTTTACCTTTGGAAATGAGCCAAATGGAAAGAAATGGTAAAGCCACAAAAAATGGAGATAGCCATGTGGTGATATCTTGATCCTCCATAATTCTTCTAACAAAGATAACTCCACATAAAGCAAGAAAAGCCATTAAGAATTTTGAAGGTATGTATGAATGAGCTTTATCATATAAGGCCATAACTCCAAGCACTATAAATAGTAGCGTGTAGTATACAAGCCAGAGTAATGCTTCAAGAGACAGCCCTAAATCTGCAACGATCAACTTATACACCAAAAAAAAGCTGAAACCATACAGTAATTCAATAACGAGTGCAGACACCCCGTATGTAGACTTACAGTACCTACACTTCCCCCCAAGAAAGACATAGGAAAATACTGGTATTAGGTCAGATGCATGTAGAGTCTCTCCACAAGAAAGACATTTACTTCTACCTTTTAAAATAGGCGCAACATGTAGTCGTGATGCAACAACTTGTACAAAACTTCCAATAGAGGCACCGTAGATAAAAGATAAGATTGCTAACATATAATGTAAAAGTAAATAATAACACTCTTAGTATAGTAACCAAACATAAACATGTCCATGTACATATAAACAAAAACCAGAGCAATGCTCTGGTTTTTGTAAGATTATTAAAGATAGAAACTATTGCTGTGAAGTTACGTCAAAGATACAGTCTTTAACACCAACACAGGTACTTGTGGAGATTTCTGTGTAAGGCTTAGATGGTGTTCCAGGGTTTACAATAGCCTCAAAGTCATCTCCACTATATCCACCGTTTACAGTTGGGAATGCTGTAGGATAAGCTAAATGCCATGTAGAACTTGCACCCGTAGTAGAAAGGAGACTTCCTGTTAGAGCAATTGCACTTTCCATTGCGTTACCGTTATATACAGCACATGCAGGATCTACAAGTGAGTTACTAAGTGTAGCACCGATACAGTCACGATCAGTTTCAAGTGATGGACCGTATACTTCTAGCTTAACACCAAGGTGATAAGAGAATGTTGTTGAAGCAGCTCCTGATGCTGACGCGGTATAGTATGCATATGTAAACGCATCACGCTGGTTTGAAGTACTAGAAGCAGCAAATGATGAGAGGAGTGGCATGAACTGAGGTGAAAGTGCAGAAAGTGTATTAGGATACTGCGCTGAGTTTGATTCAGCGTATTGCTCAAGAGCAAGCTGCGTTGACTTAAGTTCGGCAATCTTCTTTGCGTCACGCGCTTTTTTACGAGCACTCTGAATCGGTGCCGCAATAATTGTGGAGAGCAAACCGATGATTGCAATCACCACAAGGAGTTCAATAAGTGTAAATCCACGGAAACCTGATTTTGTAAATGTGTTTGACATAATTTTTTTCTATCTTTATAGATACTATAGAGTATATACCTATCTGATTTCAAAAAACAACTATTTTTTAAAAATCATGTGGATAACCAATTAGCCTTAATCTACATAGATTATTGGAAACAAAAAGAACCATTGCAAACAAAGGTTCTTTTTGTTTCTTAATACTTATGCCGGTTGTTTACTTGATAGCATCTGAAAGTGAGTACATTGGGAGGAGGATCGCAGACACAAGAACACCTACACCAATACCAAGACTAACAATCATAGCAGGCTCAATAAGACCAATCATACTATCGATTGCCGTATCAAGCTCACGGCGGTAAAACGACGCGAGATTCTTAAGAATATATGCCAATTCTCCAGTTTCCTCACCAATATGCACCATCTGTACAAGAATATTAGGCACAAGAGGCTCTTCATAAAGCGCTTTAGAAAATGACTTTCCTGTTTGCACTTTCTGAGAAACTCTAACCATGAGTTGCTTGTACACTTTATTTTCAAGAATTGATGTCGTAATATCAAGCGCCTTAACAATTGGAACACCATTTGAAAGCATCGTGTTCATGTTATCTGCGAGTCGTTGCAAAAAAATCTTCTGAATAACATCCTTAAAGACAGGGACTTTCATACTTTTCTGATCAACAACAAGACCACCTTCTTCGGTATTTTTCCACCTAATAAACATCCAAACCCCAACACCTATAAGTGGAAATGTAATTGGACCGTATTTTACAAACAGATCTGACATGAAAAGCACTATACGAGTAACCAGCGGGAGCGTTGCACCTTCTTCCGCAAACATTTTCGCCATTTTTGGTACCACAAATGTAAGCATACCCACCATAATAAGGATAAATGTTCCAATAACGAAACTTGGATACGTAAGCGCTTTCTTAATTTTTTGTGAAAGCTCATAGTTTCTATCAAGGTAATCAGCAAGGTACAAGAACACTTCGTTTAATTTCCCACTTTCTTCACCCGCTCTCACCATGTTTACATAAAAGTTAGAGAATAGATCTGGTCTCTTTTCTAGCGCATCAGAAAGTGAAATACCTCCTTCAATATCATCTGCAACCGCCATAATTTCTTCCTGCAAAGTCTTATTTTCATTTTCTTGAGCAAGAAGGCGAAATGCACGCAGTGCAGACACCCCCGCTTCAAACAATGTTGACACCTGTCTTGAGAAGAGAACGACATCTTTTGGCTTAATTTTTTGTTTGAAGAGCTTTGAGTGCGTAAAGGCCTTAAACACATTATTCTGAACATCTATCTTCTCATTAACCTCAAGAATGGTCTTGATTCCTTTGCCCTGAATCTGAACTATAGCATTATCAAGAGAGGTCGCTTCGATGTCAGCCTCCACTCTGTTCCCGTTATCATTGAGCCACGCATAATGAAATAGCATAATTATTACAACAATCTATCAAACAACTGCTTACGTCTAACATATCCATACGCAACATCTCTTGCAACAATACCCCTTCTTACGAGATCGGCAAGATAACGATCAAGGTCAATCATGCCATCTTTTGCTCCGGTTTCAATAATATTATCGATTTCATTTGTTCTATTTTCACGAATGAGGTTTGCAACCGCACCAGTATTAAGCAAAAGTTCAAAAACTGGAACGAGACCTCCAGTAGTTGTAGGGATAAGACGTTGCGATAACACTCCAATAAGAGATGATGCAAGCTGGAGTCTAATCTGATTTTGCTGATCTGCAGGAAAAGAGTCGATAATACGATCAACTGTTTGCGCCGCAGAGTTACTATGCAATGTTGTAAGAACTAAGTGACCAGTTTCTGCTGCAGTAACAGCAGTTTGCATTGTATCTCTATCACTCATTTCTCCAATCATAATCACATCTACATCTTGACGGAGCGAATGCACAAGCGCAGAACTAAAACTTGAGGTATCAATACCAACTTCGCGCTGCTCAATAAGTGACTTTTCTTGATCAAAATGAAACTCAACTGGATTTTCAATAGTCAAAATATGGCGCTTTGACTCTGAGTTAATCTGTTGAATCATCGCAGCAAGCGTCGTTGATTTTCCTTGACCTACAGAACCCACAACCAGAAAGAATCCTTGTCGTTCTCGTGAAATATGAATAAGTTGCTCAGGTAACGCAAGCTCCGCAAGAGATCTCACTCGTGGAATAAGTCGAAGTGTTACAGAAATAACACCTTTTTGGAAAGCTGCATTACCACGAAGACGGTACTCCCCTCTATGTTCGTATGAAAAATCAAGTTCTTGTGACACAACAAAGTTTGTAAGTAACTTTTCTTCGATCATTTCATGAAGAAAACCAAGCGTATGCTCCGCTGTTAATTCTGGTTTTCGTGTAAGCGGGATAAGTTCTCTGTTAATACGGAGAATAGGCGGATTACCTACAGTAAAGTGAATATCAGAACCACCCTCCTTTACAAGCGTCATCACAATATCATCAAGTTCTGTTTTGTAGTTCATAAAATCCTTTATAGTTTATAGAGTAAATAACGCAAGCACGACATTTATCCTGATATATCTAAGTATAACGTGCAGCGAAGTAAACACAACTGGATAACTGTGTAGAAAAAATTCTAAAGCTCTGCAAGATCAATAAATGGCACGAGGCCACCCATACACTTAAGCATTGCATCTTCCTTGATGGTAATCATGCCGTTTTTTCGGGCAAGCTCGCGAATAACTTCTTCTCCTTTACTTCGAAGTATAGCTTCTTCAATTTCATCGGTAATAGACAAAACTTCAAACACAGGCACACGCCCCTTCATACCAGTTGGGAATTGAGCACTTGGCACAGCTTCATAGAGCGGTCGATCAATTTGAAACTCTTTTTTAAATTCTTGAGGAAGGTCAGAAAATTGCTTCTCTACCATTTCTTTAAGCGATGGTGTCATTTCCATAGGCTTACCACAATCCTCAGCAATTCTACGAGAGAGACGCTGGCCAAGCGCAGCAACCAACACTGGAGCAATAAGATAGGGCTCAATTCCCATGTCCAGCAAACGTGTAATTACACCTATGGACGTATTGGTGTGGATTGTTGAGAATACCAAGTGACCAGTGAGCGCAGCTTGGATTGCGAGCTGAGCAGTTTCGCCGTCACGAATTTCTCCCACCATGATTACGTCAGGGTCTTGACGAAGAATCGAACGAAGCCCAGAAGCAAACGTGTACCCAATATCTGGGAACACCTGTGACTGATTCATTCCTCCTACGTTATATTCAATAGGATCCTCAAGAGAAACCACGTTCTTATGGTCTCGGTCAATTTCATTAAGCATAGAATAGAGTGTTGTAGTCTTTCCAGATCCAGTAGGTCCAGAAATAAGCACCATGCCATACGGAGCGCCTAGCGCATCTCGAATCTGCTTCATCTGTAGTGTAGAAAACCCAAGATCATTGAGCAATTTTACACCCTTAATACTATCAAGAATACGGATCACGATCTTTTCTCCATAATAACCAGGAAATGACGATACACGGTAGTCGATCTTTCGGTCACCGAATTTTGTACTGAAACGTCCATCTTGAGGCTTTCTTTTTTCATCAAGCTTCATTGCGCAAAGAATCTTAATACGCGCGATAAGCATTGGATGTATTTTTGCAGGAAGCGCTGCAATTTGTTCGAGTCGTCCATCCATACGAACACGAGTTCTAACTGCAAGGCCAGTATGTTCTATATGGATATCGGAAGCCGTATTATCAATAGCATAACGTAGAATCGTACTGAAAATTTCAGGAACAGGAAGCTTCGCTAGGTTTTTATCAAGGCTTGCATTAGCATTTTCAAGATCTATTTCACCATCCTTATCTTCTTCTTCATCATCATCTAACTTATCATCTTCCTTCGAAACATACGAAAGTACCTCGTTATCAACCTGATCAGTTACACTTGCTTTTTCTTCAAGATCTTCAGGTGAAAGGATTCCAAAATGCTTCTTGAATGCATCATAAGTGATAAGATAAACCTTATATGCCTGATGGTCCGCCCCAAACAAAAATTGTAAACTCGCAAGAACATTACCGTGTTCTGGGTCTACAACACCAACAAGTAACACTTCATCCTTTATCTCAAGCGGAACTGCCAAAAACTGCTTGGACTGAACAACGTTAATATATTTTGTAAGATCCTTGTTATCACCTATGTCACCACGATATATCGGAAGGCCGTGGAGTGTGCTACGCACCTCAGTAATTTCGTCACTTGTAATATTTTTCTTTGCAAGCAAATCATCAACAAGAACCCCCTCATTTGAGGAGACACTTGCATCGATTTCTTTTGCTTCGATTTCTGTTAATTTATTTTGACTAACAAAAAGATCAAGGAGTAACATAGGTCGGAATAAATGGATTATCGCGACCACGAACTGTACTAGTTGCCACAATTGCTGGCTCATCAGTAAATGACTTATAAATTGGTGTCTCCATAAACATGAGACTATTTTTATCTAGATTTACTTTAGCTGTAGGTTCGATAATTGCTGCTGCTGCTTTTTGCAACTTAGGACTAAAAGAAGCGACACTGGCAACACTAAGGGCAGGTACATCGTCTGGTTTTGGGCCGGTGAAAAAAACAACATAGAAAAAATAACCTACTCCCAAAAAAAGACCTACTGAGACAACCCCTGTCATAAACAATGCGAATTTTTCAAGACTTATTTGCATAACTACTTTTTTAAATAATAAACTTTATAAGAAACAGCAGCGACCAATGCTTCTTTATCAAAATTCTTTAATTCTAAATCTGAAAGACCCTCAGGATCCTGTCTGTCTATATTAAAGCTTTCAGTAGAATAGACACGAAGATTCTTTTCATATGCTTCAAGAACTGCCTTAATTACTGGATATCTAGCTTTCATTGTAAAAGTTATCAAATATGCACCAGTTCCAGGAACAGGAAGTTTACCATCTTCTTTAATAGTTAAACCTTGCAACGAAACTCCGGCAGCATTCGCAATTGAAACAACTTCATTTTGCAATCTGATTGGATTGATTGAATCTGGTAACATTGTTTCAACTCGGTTGGTGGTTGTGGTACCAACAGCAAGATACTCTTTATTAATTTTTTCCATTTTTCTCTTTACATCTTCAACAAGATTGATGGTGTTCTGATATTGAACATCTGAGGCCTGTAGTCCACCAATTGTAAACTCAGGAGTCCAAACAATACCAGGCTGACCAAGATAGAGCGGCTTAAACACTCCCAAATACAGCATTGCTGGTATAAGTATCAGAAGTATGTTGAGAAGTTTTGGTGACATAAATATTAATAAATATAATTACTACGGTTCATTTTTTGGTGTAGACGAACTATTTTTAGCAGTTGAATCAATAAAACTAATTTCTTCAGGTAGTTTACCCTGAACAAAGACTGGGGCACTGACGTTAATTTTAACTGTAGAACTCTTGTCTGAGAGACCAGAGAGTTTTGGATTTTGAATAACTTTTTTGTACTCATTTAAGTTAAGCGCTTGTAATTGCTGTATAAGCACTTTATAGTTTGTTGATACCGCCATAAAAGAAACTATAAAATCTGAACTTCTGTTATCACGTGACAACAAAAACTTGTCGAAATAAACCTGATTCTCTACAACATTTTCTAAAAACTTAAGGGGTGCACGTGGAGATACATATCTTTGCAAAACTTTATCCAAAGTTGCCATTCGCTTTGAAAGCTTTAACATTTTTTCATATGGGTAATCAGGCACAGACGAATCTGCAGCAAGAAGAATCTCCTTATTCTTCTCAATTTTCTGAGTTAAGTAAAGACTGTATCCATAAAGAGTAGCACAGACGATAACTGATAAGATTGCAACAACAACAAGAATAATCTGCGCACACGCCAATACAGAGATAGGCTTACCTGCTGCTTTATCACGTATAAACAAAAAAGGTGAAGTAGACTCAACTGGAGCCGAACCAAGACTTATTCCCGCTCCAGGCGCAGCACCAGGAGCACCGCCTGCTGGTGGCTGCATAGTAGCGCTTCCTTGTGGTGCTATTTGTCCTGGTGTAAATGAGAATGCCATAGTAGTGTACTTTTTAAGAAATTAATTTTTTAAGTGCGCATCCGAGAGCAACAGCGTATGTTGGACCAACTCGCTCCATCATCTCTGTTAAAAACTCAGGTACAATCACTTGTTCAAATGGCGTTACGATTCTTCCAGCTATATGTACCGTTTTACTATATGTTGGCAACATACCAGGAACACGCGCACCACCTCCAGTTAAAATTATTCCTTCTATAGTCTGATTATACTTTCTTTCGTACATTAGGGATAGTCTTGCAACCTCCCCAAACAGTGGATAACTCGATAATTCTAAAATATCTTTCAGATAAGGGTTCTCCTCATCAACTTTATAACCATGCACTCTTTTCATTTCTTCAGCAGAATCAATTGTCACAGAGAGTGCTTTTGCGACTTGCATAGTGCTTTCTTGCGACCCCCGCGAAATAACATGCATATCGAGTACAATACCTTGAAACACAAGAGAAAGTACTGTACTTTCTGCTCCAATATCTACATACATGACCATATTATGAGTATGAGGTGGCGAGCTTCTAAGCAAACTATACCCATGAATCTCATACTCAACATTTGTTAATTCAAGTTTCTTAACAAGTGTATCGTAGGTAATAAGTGTTGAATTATTTACAGCAGCAAGTACAACGTTGGTTGATTTTTCATCATTACCAAATTTTACTGTATCTGGCACATGCCACCAATCCATCTGAACCTCCGTAAGAGGCATTGGGATATACTTTCGAGCCTCAAGTGGCATCATTGTTCTTAACTGCTCCTCATCTACTCGTGGGACTTTTACAAGTGAAACAAAAGCCCCTGAAGGGTTAATTGCAACCACCGTGTTGCGAGCAGTAACTTTTGCCTCTTTAAAGAGGTCTTGCACCGCTTCAAATAATTTTTCATCACCAACATTTGCACCTTGACCAATCTTAAGTCCAGCGTAAGGACCAAGTGCAACTTCACCGTATGTATCAAGAATAATTTTATTTTTCTCACGACGAAGCTGAACGACTTTTACTGATGATGTGCCGATATCGAGTCCGATAGCTTGTGCAAGTTCATCTTTATTAAAAAGCTGCAGCATATACATACTAGTATATACTATCTTTCTTTCTTTTTTGCTATACACTTATAGAGTATGTGGACGATACGACTTAACAAGAAAAAGTATTTAGATCCGATCTTAGATTGTATCTTTCCTGTGTCGTGCTATCTATGTAGATCAACTAAAGAAAAAACTTCTCTTTGCACACCCTGTCTTAATACGCTATCAAAAGCATATACCACACCCTACCCATGGATAGCAAGCACTTACTCTTTCAAAGATGAACGTGTTAAAAAAATAATCCATGCCATAAAATACTTTCACAGAAAAGATCTCCTCCCTCCTCTTATCTTGCATGCTAGTAAAGATTTAACCATGTACAAGGGTATGCCAAAAATACGTAAATACAGACGTGGTCACAATCATACTGAGAGCATAGCGAACAATCTGTCTGATATTTTGTCTCTAGAGAGCTCAGAATCTGAGCTTTATACACATGCCTCACTATTTGCAAAACGACAAGTAAGCACACAATCTCGGTATGAACGTCTTAAAAATAAGAAAAATACATTCTACACAAAGAACAGAAACCTTAATACACACATCCTACTTATTGACGATGTAACAACAACCGGCGCCACACTCCTGGAGGCAAGGAAAACTCTTGAAAAAGCTGGCGCAACCCATGTTTATGCTTATACCTTAGCTCATTAAAACAAAAAACAGGCATTGCCTGTATTTTTGTAAACATGAAAGTCTTATACTTACTATTTTTTGATAAACATCATTGTTCCTGAAGCATTTGTAAGCGTAAGCACTTTATCAGTAATTGAAAATGAGGTTGTCTTCATTAGTGAAGATGAGTATTCTTGCTCTTTTGAACCTTCACAGAACATCATTGTCGACATAAATGGCCCAAAAGTAAGTGTGTTATTTGCCCCTACAGTATAAGAACCACCTACACCGTTACAATCTGTCTTACTACTTACACGATTATCTTCACCAAATGAGAGAACAAACTTTTCACCATTTGGGGCTTGAGTAGTTGTGTTTGCTATTGTAGATGAAACCCAGACCCATGAGGTTTTTGTAAGAATAGACGATACACGATCGTTGTGTTCTTTTTGCTTATTTTTTGGAATTAAAGCTAACTGTTTTGGTTTGTGTATGGTATTTCTAAGTTTCAAGAAATCTTTCTGAATACTTTTTAGCTCTTGATTAGCAAATTCGATAGTTTCTTTTGTTGTAGTACCATAATCAGATGGCTTAAGAGCAACTACTTTTGTCAAAAGTGCAGAAAGTCTCATCGTATCACTTGCAACAACAAGTTTTGCATCATCCAAGTTCTTTTGCCATACGGTTACATCTCGACCTTTACCTTTGTAATCATCAATAGATTCTTGAATCTTAGCAAATCTCTCCGTAAGTGTTGCTGCATGACTTTGCAGATCGTAGATTCTTTTTTCTGTACGGATCTGAGGTAAGAAAACGCCATAAATTCGATAATCATTAATAACTTTTCGCGCTATCTCACGTGTTGTCGTTGCATCCGTTGAAGATGCTGAATCTCTAAGCGCTTGGAGGCCTGTAATAGTTGCATTAATTCTTGTTGCAAAACTGGTCTTTTGTTCTGTAGTAAGTAACTTATCACCTTCTATTGCTTTTAGGTTGACCGAAAGTGAAGTGATTCTTTCTTTAACCAATGAATCTACACGTTGCTTTTTTACATTACGATACTGAGGAAGCGTAACAATATCATCGCTTTCTTTTGCAACCCCAACCGATGAAATCAACGGAACGGCTGGAATAGTTACACTATTATCTGCAAATAAAGCATTTGTTGATATACCTATAATAGTAAGGCACGTTATGGTGAGTAGTCTTTTTTTCATATAATTATGTTTTTACGGGTATCCCCTTATAGTACATATAACAGACCAGAAAGATACAGTGTGACACTACCAGCAAATTGGCTTTTTGCCGTGCTTCTCTAAATATGCATTACATTGTGAAAAATGCTTACACCCAAAAAAGCCAGAATAAGCAGAAAATGGTGACGGATGAGATGCTTCAAGGATAAGATGTTTCTTTGGGTCGATAAGTGGCTTCTTACTACGTGCAAAATTTCCCCATAACAAAAACACAATAGCATCTCCGTCATCTGATAACTTTTTTATAACAGTATCAGTGAATACTTCCCAACCCTTCCCTTGATGTGAGGTAGGAGTGTGCGCAACAACCGTAAGAACAGCATTAAGAAGGAAAACACCTTGCCTAGCCCATACACTAAGATCGCCTGAGGGTGACGCTTTACATATACCGATATCTTTTTCTATTTCTTTATAGATATTTTTAAGAGAAGGAGGGAGCGGAAGACCTTCTTCAACAGAAAACGAAAGACCATTTGCTTGATTGTCGTTATGATAAGGGTCTTGTCCTACAATAACAACACGAACCTGAGAAAAAGGAGTCTCGTTAAACGCTCTAAAAATATTTTTAAGCTGAGGGAAAACTTGCTTATTGTTATATTCTTCATAAACAAAAGAAAAAAGCTTATCACATGTATCTGTTACTAGGAAGTCTTTCATTTTTTCTTTCCACTCCTGATCAATAGCTAAATCATTTTTCATAGGTAACAACCTCATTACCTACGATGATACACTGCACCCAGCAATATATCCAGTAGTCCAACATAGCATAAGAGAGTAACCTCCAGAAGGTCGGTTAATATCAATAATATCTCCAGTCACAAGAAGATTATTTATTTTTCTTGACCTCATTGTTTTCATATCAATTTCAGTAAGCAAAAGCCCTCCATCGGCAATAACTGCTTTATCAAACCCAGCAAGACCTTCAATTGTAAGAGGAAGTGCTTTTATTATATGAATAATTTTTTTTCTTTCCTCCTTAGTTATAGAATGAACTTTTTTTGATACATCAATATACTGTTCCAAAACCTCTATGATTCCCTTATGCATTCCGGGCGGCGTTATATCTTTTATAATATTTTTAAATGTTTTATTTTTGTGTTTGTCAAAAAATATCAATATCTCTTGTTCCAA
This sequence comes from uncultured Candidatus Saccharibacteria bacterium, assembly GCA_964546555.1. GTDB lineage: Bacteria > Patescibacteriota > Minisyncoccia > Phycocordibacterales > UBA5272 > UBA11704. Next base: position 38,697 of record CAZJJX010000003.1, on the reverse strand, counting down.
AACCGAAAAATCTTTTTTCGGATCCATATCGATCTCTGCGGTAACATTTCCTACATACAGAAGGTCGGCTACTTTTGTAGCATTATTAAGAATAAGCGGCCCCGATAAGCCAAAATGTGTAAAAAGTATTCTCCCAGAAACACTAAAAGATTTTATATTATCGACAAAGAATGTTATTTTCGCATTATCAAGTGACGTACCTGATATATCTTTTACCCAGGACTCTTTAACAACAAGCGGAACAATCGACGGGGTCGGTTTTTTTACAGTGTGCCCTAGTTTATTAAGCCATAAATATCCATCGCCAGTTGATCCGGTTTCCTTATGTGAAAGACTTCCCGTTGCGATAATGTAGTTGTGCGCATAGTACTTCTTACCTTTACTGGCAACATACCGTATTTCCCCATTTTCACTATGCACTGAGTCAATTGTCGTAGAACAGAGCACTTCAACTGCGTATTTTCTTAATTCTCTTTCAAAAAGCAGAGCAACATCTTCTGCTCGATAAGTACTAGGAAAAGCACGCTTTGCATGTTCAACTACAAGTTTCATACCTCGCTCATTAAAAAATGATACTGCTTCTTTTACACCAAACATTGAAAATGGAGTATAGAGAAATTGCTCTGCTTTTCCATATTTTTTAAGAAGGATTTTTTCATTCTCTTCTGCGTTTAAAATATTACACCTTCCTCCTCCTGTAACCCTTAGTTTCTCGCCAAGTCTTTTATTTTTTTCAACAAGAAGAACTTTTGCACCTCTTTGTGCCGCAACAACAGAAGCCATAAGTCCTGACGCACCCCCACCAATAACAATGACGTCATAGTTTTTCTGATAAGGAGTCGTTTCTTGTAATTCTTTCTTAGTAGTTTTGGGCATTTCTTAGTCAGTATACTATTTCAAACAAGTTCTACCATCTTTTAAAAGAGCAACTCGATATTCTTTTGTCCTACTAGCACGACTTTCATCAAAAGTTACAAGTACTGCAAGCCCTTCCATGACGTCATCTTGAAAATATTGATCAAAAATAAAATTACCTAATGAATAGTAGACAGGAACACCTTCAATCACTTCATGACGCTGTATAACATGCGGATGGGTACCAATAATCAAAGAAGCCCCACTTGCAACAAAGAGCTTTGCTTTATCTCTTACAGAGTTCGTAACATCTGTATACTCATCTCCCCAATGGGTATACACGATGACAATTCTACCTTTTGCTTTTTCTTCCTTGATAGTGCGCGAGACAATTTCAGGCGAAGACCCTCCGAACTGATTATAATTAACAAATGAAAACGGGATTCCTTTAACTGTCTTTTGTAGCACAAGCGACGCTTCATCAAAACCACCAAAATATTCCACACCCGCATCACGAAGATATGCTTTTGTACTTGCAAAACCTTGCACCCCCTTATTAAGCGTATGGTTATTACCTAAATTAACCACTGTTATACCATGACGCGAAAGTAGTTTAGCTGTTGAGGTAGGGAAGGTAAAAGAGTAATTTTCTTTACTACCAATCACAGAACCAAGGCTAGTGGACGACGCCTTTGTAATAGGTCCTTCTAAGTTCCCAATAATAAGATCACGCCCAGCAAGCAAATCTCCCATACAAGAAAAAACATAATCATCACCGTACGTTGCCTGTTTTAATCTTATATAACGATCAAACATCATATCGCCAATAAAAAGCAATGCCGCACTAGATGTACCTTGTTTAATTACATGTGAATTTGTAGTAGACGAAGAAGCCTCTCGAAGATACACACGAGATGCTTTGTTATTTCTAAAATTCAATGTATTTACTGTATAAAAAACACCTAAGATTATAAGTATGGCACCGACACCTCCGATAAATAATCTAAATGGTTTCATAAATAGAAAAACTATGTATGAAGTAATCTATCAAAAATTATCATACAACACCACACAAAAAGAATGAGAATTGAATAGAAGAAAAACTTTCTCGCTATTTTTCTCTCTAGACTTTTTTGATGCAAGAAGTGTACACTTGTCACAAACCACATTACACTAAGCGCAACCATTGTATAAATATAATACGTTCCAAGATAACTATATTTTGCAAGATAATAGGTACTCACCATAAATAAAAGCACATAGATACTCATGCGTACTTTTGTTGCATATATTCCACACTTAACAGGAAAGACCGCAATATTTGCTTTTTCATAATCTGAGAGACGGTATAATGCAATTGCAAAGGAATGAGGCACTTGCCACACAACCATAACCACAAAAAGTAGTACAGCAACAATGTCAATTGTGCCATTTACTGCAACATAGCCTACAAGCGGAGGTATCGCTCCTGATATACCTCCAATAAGGGTACTGTGTACCGAGTTTCTTTTAAGCCATAAACTATATACAACTACATACACAAAAAATCCAACTAAAGCAGCAACAACAGCAAGCCAATTAGTTGCAACCATAAGTACCACTATTCCAAGAATAAGGAGCATGGTACCAAAAAGAAATGCATGATCTTTTTTGATAACACCCCTTACAAGGGGTCTTGATTTTGTTCGCTCCATGAGGGCGTCAATATCTCTATCGATAATATTATTAAACACACATCCTGACGCAACAACAAGAGAAAGACCGATAGTTGTAACCGCTAAAAGTCGCCAATCGACCCCGCCATAAGAAGCAAGCACAAACCCCGTAACCACAGTAAGTGCGTTCCCATACATGATACCCGGTTTCGTAAGAGTGTAATAATCTCTTAGCATTTAAAGTTAAAGTAAGTTTTATTGTGGAATAAAACCTTCGTTAGAATGAAATGGAGATGTACCCATAAGATTCATATTAAGATGATACATAATCCACATAGAACCTATCACAAAAAATAGAACAATAAGTATCGTATATATAAAAACTATGATATTCCAGTACGGCTTATGTTTTGCAGGTAAGTGAAGGAAAAATAGTATCTGTACAATAAACTGAGCAACGGCAAACAGGCTCACTGCAACAAGGAGGCCTGTTCGTGTAAGCATACCCTCTGTCACCATCGTATAAGGGATCACTGTCAAAAAAATAGACAGTAAAAAACCTGTCACGTATGACAAGACAGCATTACGAGATGATTCAAACTTTTCATCAATAACTTCAAATGATTTTTGCATAGTGTTGTATAAAAATTAAAGCAATCCCACTAAATACACAATTGTAAAAATAAAGATCCATATAATATCAAGGAAATGCCAAAAGATTCCAAGCATTGAGATGTTGCCGACAAGCTTAGGAGTAAGAGGTCGAGTAAGCACCTGAAAAAACACACTTGCCATCCATATAAGTCCAGCAAATACATGGAGGCCATGAGTACCTACAAGCACAAAGAACGCCGAAAGAAATGCGCTTACCTGTGGCCCGTGACCATCTCGTATAAGTGACACAAACTCATAGATTTCCATACTAATAAATGCGGCACCAAGGAGGAATGTTACCGACATCCATGTAAGTAACTGTGTCTTACTCTTTTTGTGGTAAGCAAAAATAGTGACAAGACCGTATGTAAAAGTACTTGCCAAAAGAAGGAATGTCTCAGTAAGCACAAAAGGCATGCTGAATAATTCTTTTCCTGTTGGGCCATCAAAGGTACTGTTCCTAAGCACTGCATACGTTGCGAAAATACTTGCAAACAAAAGACAGTCACTCATGATATAAACCCAGAATCCAAAAAGTGATCTTCCTTGTTCATCGTGTGTTACTTCCTCGTGATGAGCTAACTGATGTGTGTGTTCGTTTTTTTTCATAGTAGTCGTAATAATTATTGCTATACACGCTCAAGTGTACGTAATTCATCTGCCTTAATTACATACTCTGTTTCTTTTTCGTATGATCGATAAATAACAAGTCCAATTATTGCAACCATCGCAAGTAAAGCAATTACATACATGTGCCACACCAAAGAGAAGCAGACTACAAAGCCCATAATCGCTGTATAAAAACCAAGCGGTGTATTCTTCGGCATAACAATATCATGATACGTAGCCTTCTTTGCAGGATGGGTATCACTATACTTCATATCCCAAAATGCATGCCTACCATACACTTCAGGAATCACTGCAAAGTTATAGACTGGCGGAGGTGACGATGTTGACCACTCGAGTGTTCTGCCGTCCCACGGATCCCCTGTTGTATCTTTGTATAACTTTTTATTTTTAATACTCACAATGAGCTGCACTGCTTGCATAACAACACCAACCGCAATGATACCAACACCAATAAGCGAAGCAATGAGAAGTGGTTGCCACTCTTTATCACTTACATGCTGTAAGCGTCGAGTCATACCCATAAAACCAAGAATATAGAGCGGGGTGAACGTTACAAAGAAACCAACAATCCAATGCCAAAACGCAAGTTTTCCGAACTTCTCATTAAGAGTAAATCCAAAAAACTTTGGAAACCAATACACAAGCCCAGCAAAATAACCAAACACCACCCCTCCGATAATTGTGTTGTGGAAGTGAGCGATAAGGAAAAGACTATTATGGACTTGAAAATCAATACCCGGAACAGCAAGCATCACACCTGTCATCCCCCCTATGGTAAACGTAAAAATAAAACCCATCATCCAAAGCATTGGGGAAGTAAACGTAATACGTCCTCTGTACATCGTAAAGAGCCAGTTGAAAATTTTTACCCCCGTTGGTATCGCAATAATCATAGTCATAATACCGAAGAATGCATTAACATTAGCCCCTGCCCCCATAGTAAAGAAATGGTGGAGCCACACCAAAAACGAGAGCACTGTAATTGCAATCGTTGCATAAATCATGCTCGTATAACCAAACAAACGCTTCTTAGAAAACGTCGCCACTATTTCAGAAAAGATTCCAAATGCTGGCAAAATAAGAACATACACTTCAGGATGTCCCCATGCCCATATAAGATTAACGTACATCATCGGATTACCACCAAACGATGACGTGAAGAAATGCATTCCAAATATTCTATCTGCACCAAGAAGGGCAAGCGTCACTGTTAAAATTGGGAAGATAATAACAACAAGAATCATAGCCGCTAAGCTCGTCCATGTAAACACAGGCATTCGCATAAGTGTCATCCCTTTACATCGCATCGTAAAGATAGTTGCAATGAAGTTTACACCAGAAAGAAGTGTTCCTACACCGGAAAGTTGTATAGCCCAGATATAATAATCCATACCAACGCCAGGACTAAACTCAAGACCAGAGAGCGGTGGATATGCAAGCCATCCAGCAGCAGCAAAGTCCCCAAGGAAAAGTGATACGTTAACAAGAAGAGCCCCCATAATCGTAAGCCAAAGACTCATCGAATTAAGATATGGGAACGCAACATCACGCGCACCAATCTGAAGAGGAACTGCTAAGTTAATCAATCCAAACATAAATGGCATCGCCACAAAGAAGATCATAATCACTCCGTGCACAGTAAATATCTGATCAAAGTGATCTGGTGGAAGGAATCCCATATTACCTCCAACAGCTACAGCTTGCTGTGTACGCATCATTACAGCATCAATAAACCCACGTATGAGCATAACAAACGCAAGAATAAGATACATAATGCCGATTTTTTTGTGATCAACTGAGGTAACCCAATCATTCCAGAGCCATCCCCACTTTTTTGTCTTCGTAAGAATAGTAGATACCAAAATCACAATACATGCCATAAGCGCCGTCGCTCCAAGAACGATTGGGTCATGTGGTAGAACTTCCAGTGAGAGTTTTCCTAACATAGTATATGAGTTGCGTTTATAGTTATAATAATTAGTGATTCATTCCTTCCATCATTTCCCTGTGATCCATCATCTTTGTCGATGTACCAAGTGACCGTATTCCACCTGGAGACATGAACTTCATAATAATAGAATCAAATAATCTTGGCTCAACAAAAGAATAGTACACGACTGCATTATTCTTAGATTGCTTTGAGAGATTTTTATAATCCTCAAGCGTAAGTATTGATGGGTTGGTTTTTACTATTGCTTGCCATGCAGTAAAATCATTTGAAGAAAGTACATGGGTGTCGAATTTCATGCCAGCAAAACCATCACCACTAAAGTTTGATGAGACACCTTTATAGATGCCTTCTTCATGAGCCATGAGGTGTAGCTTAGAATCCATGCCTGGCATTGCATAAATCTGCGTACCAAGCTGTGGTATCCAAAATGCATTCATCGGTGCATCAGCGGTAATTCTAAAATTAAGCGGTGTATTATTAGGTACAACAAGGAGGTTAACCGTTGCAATATTGAGCTCTGGATAAATAAAAAGCCATTTCCAATCAAGCGCGACTACTTCAATGGTGAGTGGTTTAACCGAAGAATCAAGAGGTTTAAAAGGGTCAAGTTCATGTGTTGATTTCCAAGTAATGGTACCAAGTATCACAATAATACAAATAGGTATAGCCCACCATGTAATTTCAAGTGCAGTGTTGTTGTGCCACTCTGGGGTATATTTTGCTTTTGTATTACTTGCTCTGTATCGCCAAGCAAACGTAAACAACATGACAAAAACAGGCACGATGACAATCATCATAAGCAGCACTGATGTTACTATAAGATTTTTTTCTGCTACAGCAATCACACCTTTAGGATTTAATATTCCCATATTGTGATTACTGATATACAAAGCTAGGTACGATAAGAACCCAACAACAAACACAATTGAAAACACGCGCATAAATAATTTCATAGTTTTATGTAGCTATGAGGGCACAAGAAATATCTTGTGTGCACGATTAACCCCGCTTATTGTAGTGTAACACTAATACCGTTACAAGAAGCAGGACTATTAACAGATAGCAAACTACACACCGAACCGAAAGCTCTTTGTTATTCTAAAAATATTATGCAAAAAACTCTTCTTGCTTTCTCAATTCTTGCAAATTATGAGTCAATACGCCCAGGAACTTTGTAACAGTATTCACCGAAGTTCTTACATTACTCAATCACAGATACAAACCTTATTATATGTAAATACAGAGGTAAAATTCATTTACTTTACGATTACAAATACTCAATTTTTTTAGTTGAACTTTCACCCTTAAAATTTGACATTTTATAATAAATGTTATAAAATATTTATTGCGTTCATTTCAATTACAAAAGAAAGGGTCACCATGCCGCAATACTTGTTCATTCCTATCTTTTTATTCATTGTGGGATTTTTTGCTACTTCGTATCTTAATCGAAGTACAAGAGCCTTCAATCGATTTGTTGAGGCTTTTCTCATAGGGGCAGCTTGTCAGGTTTTTTCACTTCTGATTATTAGCTTTGGAGAAAATTTCATACCCACGAAATGGTCGAATGTCTACTCCTTAACCAAGCTTGTTAGCTTGAAAGACAAAGACAACCTCAATGGTAGTTTCATTCTGGGAAGTGCGGAAATTTCTGGTGAGCATTACTACACATACTTCTACGAGCACAAGGGTGGTTTCAAGAAAACTTCTATCAACCAAAACAAGTTGAAAGGTTCGATGAGCGAGGTCATTATCTTTGAGGAAGACCGTAACGATGGCGAACTCAGAGTTTATAACCTAGAGTATGCCAAAGAGTGGCATAACTTCTTTGGTAAAAAACCTGTTGATAAAAAGTATGAGTTTCATGTTCCCAAAGGGAGTATCACTCGGGGCTTTGAGCTGAAGTAGGCTCTTTACCATCTGGTGTAGGGTGACAAAACCGCGACAACTTGTCGCGGTTTTTATATTCTTATTTGTACATCATGTAATGAGGGAGAATATTAGATTCTTCACATAAAATAACAATTATTGGAGAATTATGATAATAACAATCCTGAACTTAGGTTTTGGGTTCGAGGGATTTTTCCATATAGTATTCATCGTACGTCTTGCCATCACCCATTATTTGATCTCTCTTGGTGTTAATAATTTCAAAACCAATTTTCTTATAAAGATTAACAGCACTTTCTTGTTTAGTGTTTACTATTAGCGAAACCTTGATAGCATTATTTATTTTTGCTTCATGTATAACTTGTTCAATTAGCCGCTTAGAAAGATTCTGACCACGAAATTCTGGCAATACATAAACAGCAACAATCTGCCAATTGTCTCTAGTCATCTTTTTTAATCCTGCTATACCAATAAATTTTAGACCACCTTCGACCACATAGAAACTTCTTTCAGAACCAGAAACCATTTCCTTCCAATATGAATCAGTTTCATTTGACTCGTTTTCAAAACTTTTACCGAAAGCTTGCGGATCAGTCTGTAATCCATACAGACGAATTTCCTTAAATTTCTCCCAATCTTCTGGGAGAACTTTTTTCAAAATAAATTTTTCAGGCGATTTTATTTGCTCAAGATTCATATCTTTAATAATAGTTTATTTCTGAACTTAGTCACCATATTGCACTTACAACAAACTCTCCTCGTGGGTCTGTAAAAGACTTTAGATTCTATTAAAAAACTAAACCTGAGAAAACTATATTTCTAGCAACTTTGATTTGGCGACACTTCCATAAAATTAAGCGTTCCCATTCAGAAGTTTTTAGGGAGAACTTGTAAATGGACACAGCTTCATTATATTAGGATTTTTTGTGTTCACTAATGTGTGTTCAGCTAATTAACTGTAACAGTAAGTGTCTTCAAGACCTCCTTTTGTCTTGTCTCACATTCTTTATCTGAGGAACATCGCTTGTTTCTTATAAGTTTTGTCTCATACACACCTGCAGTTAAGTAGGTATGTTCAACACCCCAATTCAAACATTTTGCCGATTGAAAATCTTCGCCTTTTTGCCAGTTGAGACACCTCACCGGTCCATTTTCACTTGAATCACCAAAATCAACCTCATGATTCTCGTCAAACAAATCATGTGATGAAATTTGATCAGAAGTAAAAAGAACCTTAAGCGAAGCGTTCCCAGAAACATAATTTACAGAAAATAGAGGTAATTCTTCTTTCTTTTGTTCATTCTTTATACATGCATTTGCACCGACATCCTGAATAGTGCCATCTGGACACACATAAATAGTTATAGGATTAGAACTATCTGAGATCATGCGACCCCCTATAACACCAACTAAAATACCTACAGAAAAAAGAGAAACTCCGAGAATACTTTTTTTAAACATCATACTTGTTATTTAAAATTAATTATATTTCTAGCAACTTTGATTTGGCGACACTTCCGTCTTTTGCTGACTCATCACCTCGCTCAACAATGAACTTCCCATTCTGGGTATATGCCAAAAAGTAACTACCTGATAACGAGTAGTAGCACTGTAGTTGTCCAAGCACTGTTTTACCATTTTGTACTGGTAGCGTTGTAGATACTGTACAACCGTATGAATTACCAAGACTGTAGCGCTTAGTTATATTATTAGCGAACGTAACATCAATTGAAATTGCTTGTTCATCTGCTTTGTATTCATAACCTGGAGCAACTGTTGCATTTGCCTTTTGAATATTCCAACTTATTTTTTGTACTGTAGGAGTATTTGTTTGTGCTACACATTTCATCTTTCCTCGTGTCATCTGCCCAACCCCACTTGAAGTGGTTACAAAATCCATACCATTTGCTTTCTGCCAACTAACAACTGCTTTTGCGGTAGCAGAACCATAATACCCAGTTGGTTTAGCGACAGGTAAATAACCTCCATCAATCAAATACTTCTGAAGTGCAGAAACTTCTCCACCAGTCTCTATGTCAGATTTTCCAAGCACCAAATTATTCTTTAGGTCAATACAAGACTGTTTAGAAGTTTCGGTGATACCACTACTAGGCATACTTGTTGTAGAAAGCTCCTTTATTTTTAGATTAATTTTTTCAATTGCCATTGTATATGCATTGATTCTATCTTGATTATTCGTTGGAGCACTACTACCAAGTACAACTAATTGCTCAATTGTACAACCATTTATTGTGTCTCGACAGTCACCGTACGCAAATGTAGTTCCAAAAGACGCGACTAGTAAAAGAGTGGCTACATTATTTTTTATTTTCATATATATATGTTACCACATAACATACTTTTAGAACGTACACTATTATTCACACAATTCAATCATAAACCTAACAGTAGCAACTATTAATAAGACTAAGTATGAAGTCTAAGTAAACTCGGTAACCATTTTAAAATCACCTTTTCTATCTGACCTAGCTGTTTTTTATATTCTTCCTCGGAAGCCAGTTCTTCTATATAATCAATCATTTTCCCAGAGTAAAACACAAATACTTTGTTCTCACTAAAAACAAAAGAGTGTTCGCTCATCTCATCTATAAGTAACGCCATATCATCTGGTGAAAGGATCACTCGTATTTCCATCTGCGCACCACTTTCAGCATATGTAGTAAAAGTGTTATTAAAGTTACCTTCGAGTTTCACACGCTCTACCCGCTGGGACGAAAACCTTTCTACCCATGAAGCAATACCTTCTTTTGCTGCAATAATCATTAAAGGAAACTGCTGTGGTAATGTCATTTCGTATACAGTACTTGTATGCACTCTTTCATGTTTGCCACTACCAACTCTAAACGATAAATCAAATAATCGAACAGGATAATTCTGGTACGATGTTTCAAAAATATTCCATATAAGCAAACCATCTCCGAGATTAGTGAACATACTCGGAAGAGTATTCACTGCCCCTTTTGGAAAATAGGTGTACCCTGCCTTAGCTGCAAATTCTCGACAATTTTTTTCTTGCTCTTTTTTGTTAACAATAATACTGTAGATAATTGCAATTTGAACTACAAACAAACACGATATTACCGAGACTCCAAAATGACGAGAAAAATAGTAAACAATAAATGCCAATAAAACTCCAGCCAGAATCACAAATAAAGAATACTTAGTCTTTCTTGCAGACTTAGCTATCTTCTGTGGTTGTGCTTCGTATTTTTGAAATAAAATCGAAAATGCAGCAAGCATAAACACAATATCAAAAATAATAAGCAAACCCAACGCTTCACCGTGAGACAAAAAAGCCAGGACAGCAACTACCACATTACATAAAAAAATAAAAGTGATAAATCTAAAAAATCTTACACCGAAGGGAATCTTAACTTTATTACTGTCTTTATTTTCTGCAGGCATAGTGCTTATAAAATGATTTAGTGCAACGTATTACGTACATATCAAGTATCTCATAATTAATCAGAACACCTAACTCTTATAAATAAATATCATCTTGTGGGCATTGTGATACGAGGTTGCAACACCCTTAAATCAATTCTAAGATACTCTTAAATATTTCTTCTTGGTTGTGCAGATCTGTTCTTAATACAACTGCAGAGCTATTTTTCTCACTTTGGTAAATATCATACAATTCTTTGAATCTTTCTTTTGATGTACTGGAAATAGTTTTACTGTTTTTTGCTAAAGCATCTTTAACACGTTCATCAAAACGCACTGCTAAAGTTTCATAGTCCGCTTCAAGATTTATTTCTATAACCTCATATCCATACTTTTTTGGTATGCTTAAAAGTTTTTCACGATTCTCTTTATATAATGCAGAGTCACAGATAATATTATAACTCAACCCACAAACAGTCTCAGCAAGACCTCTTTGCACAGTCCTTACATCTTCAAAATGAATATTTCTATCATACTTTGAAAATAACCATTTCTGAGCATCATAAGATAATTTATAATATCTCTCTTTTTCAGCCATAATTCTACTAACAATAGTACTTTTCCCAGCACAAGAGGGCCCATTAAGCATTATAAATTTCATAATAAAGAGTATAACAAACTGCATCGAAAATTTTGTTATTCCTAATATAAGAGATGATCTGACAGTAAAACCACCCAGTCATCTCTTTGGTATATGGCGCAAAATGCTACATTAGAATACTTTTAGAAGTTTTAATTAGGTACGCAAGTAGAAATAAAAAGTTTGATAACTCTAGACTTATTGCTGAATATCACGTAGTATTACCTCCGGAGAAACCCAAACCAAAAGGAGCCCTATATGTACCAAATACTGTATCGTCTACGAGTCTTCTGGCTCGCAATTTCGTATCCGTTTCGCAAAACACACACCGCAAAGGTCTGCAAACATCTCACAAAGAAGACTGGTGAGCTGACATCTCACGGAGAAAGTCATATAACTTCAATGCCTCTCTCCGAGAACGGTAACCCAGACTACTGCCTCGATTGCATTGCCAAAATGTCGATCAAGTGTGCGTGGTGCGAGAACTCAATCCATGTAGGAGATCCAGTCACGCTCTTCATTCCAAAAGAATCCTACAAGGTCCCCGAACATGCAGTACGGTATGACAAGGATGAACGTCTCCTTATTGGATGCTTAGGTTGGAATTGCGCTGGCAGTGGAATAGATAGACAAGGATTCTGGATGCCACCTGGCAGAGTCGAGCGAATTCCTTCGCCGATTGAAATACTCTTGTCTGGTGAAAGCAAAGGCAAGGCAATTATCGTCAATGACCTATCTAATCCGAACGATCTCGGAAAAATTGTTTGAGACATATTCAACAAGTCACCTTTTACTTTCGTAGAGGTGATTTTTTATTCCACAGCTCTTGAAAAGAGAGATTCTGGTCTTTAACATTGACCCCCTGCTTGGTTAAAAACTTTAAGCGGAGAATATGGGGCAAGGTTGGGACACTATTATTAAAACAAATGGTTTGTTAATTAAATCTAATCTATAAAAACAAAGCCCGCCGAAACGGGCTTTTCACCGTTGGGCGGGTTGTACTGGTCAAACCAGTTTATTGAACGAATCGCTGGCCGAGATGGCGGCCACTCTGCTGAGTGGTGAACGTCTCTCGGGTTCTCCAGTAGAGACTATCCATCGAATGGACAGTGAACAGATAGAGAGCCATGTCGGAGTCGTCCGTGTAAACGTCAACACCAAACCCCTTCCTCATTTGTTCTTCGATCTTTTTCCTTACATTGTTCCTCGAAGCAGATTCGCGACCCCTATTCGAATCTCACCGTAAACCAAAGCAGTTTGGTTTACTATCCTCCGCTCAACAAAAATGGCCACCTGGTTTCCCAGGTTGGCGCATTTTTGTACGAGCGGAGGATGTGAGATTCGAACTCACGGAGCCAATAAAGGCTCGACGGTTTAGTAAACCGTTGATTTAAGCCACTCATCCAATCCTCCAATCGTGACAGTATACATGAAAATTAAGCAAAAAGCACCTATGAATAGGTGCTTTTTATCCAACTTGCTTTAAAAATTAATGACCAAAGAATCTATTAAAGAAACCCCTGAAACCACCTTGTCCTTGAGCTTCAGTAGCACCTACTTCATTTGCTTCTGTACTCTCGCCTCGCACCTCGCCATTTCGAGGGAATGGCCGACGCCCTTCTGTTGAAGAGCTAGTCACCATAGTAGACGAACCCTTCATCATACGCATATGATCATCACCTTTCATTGTAGATGATGCTTGCATCATACGGACAGCTTCTTTTGTTAAAACTTTTCTCTCACCAATTACAGCTTTAATCTTTTTCTGATACTCTTCACGAGTTGCTTTTATTTTGTCCATCATCTCTTTATGAAGTGCTTGGATTTTTTTATCAGTAGCAGCATCTCCTGTCATTGGTGGCATGTCGTCATCTTTCATGCCCATAGTTGATGTACCCATACCAGAGTTCGGCATAGCACGCATCATCTTTCCTTTGTTGTCCTCAATCTTTGATTTAATTGGACGAGTCCCTGTTGCGGTAAACTTTCTTTCTCCTGCTTCTTGAGCAAACGAAAATGCAATTGTTGAAATAAGAATTCCTGTAAGTATAGTATGTTTTTTCATAATGATCAGTCTTAATATATAGACTTATAATGAGTATAGCAAATTAATTACACACAATTATGAATATTCACAATACAAGATACTACTTTGTAAAATAGCTTACTGTTATGCCATTTTTAAGTGTTAGCACACCATCTAATCCAAGATTGTACGATGAAACACCTTGAAGATAACTAGTAAATACTGATTCCTGAGAATTTTCACATGCCATTCTAGTCAAACCAAGCGCACCAAAAGATACTACTCCGTCACTTCCAACCTTATATGTACCAAAGTAACTATTACAATCTGTGGTACCAGATAAGGTCCCATCTTCATTGAGTTTCAACGTAAACACACCCTTCTTTTCTGGTGTAACTTGATTAACGCCATCGACAAGAGTTTTATTCCATACCCATGTTATACCATGTAACGATGACACCGCTCCTGGTGTAGCGCTTCCTGCTGGCAACTTAGAAGAAGAAGCTCCGAGCACATGAATATAATAATCTTCACTACCATAAAGTGTGTAACCATCTTCTGTCTTCTTGGCATACACCTTTGCACGTGAACCAACGTACTTTTCGATAGAGCCAAAATCAGGAATACCTGTCACTTTACCAACCGTTGCCTGCGACCAGCCAATAGTTGTTACAACTTTCTTACCATCAACAGTTATACTGCATTCACCATCTGCAAAACATGCTGTTGAGTATGCTGTAACAACACCTTCAAATGTCTCTACGGCAACAGGAGCAACATCCTGAATCTTTACAAGAAGGGCTCGAGTGAGTGGGCCCACAAATCCTGTTGGAGGAATATTATTAGCTCTCTGAAACTCTTTTACCGCCTTTAGTGTTACTACTCCGAAGTATCCTGTCGGCTCACCGGTTAGATATCCTTTTTGGATAAGAATACTCTGAAGTGTTGTAACTTGCTCACCTCTACTTCGTATACTTAGATTACCTGTTACACGCTTTGTTCCAGATGGTGTATCTTTACTTATTTCTCCTGTAGACCCATTAGGTAGAGTTTTGAATTGTACTGATAAACTTTCATATCCATTCTCAGGACATGGTGTCGTTATACATCGAATTGTATTATCTCTTTTATAGACAGCAGTATATGATGTATTAGGCTTTAGGTTTGTAATTGTTATATCTGTCTTTCCTACTTCAGTTTTCTTTGGAAGACAATACTCTGGTGTTGGATATATTGCAATACACACTAGATCTGTCTCATAATACTGAAAATATACCCCCTGCTTTTCTTCTGAAGTTAAATCACCAAGAACCAACTCGGAAAGCGACAACTTTGCTGTAGTTGAAGTAACAGCATTAATTGTTGGACCATTAAAATACCGAGCTGTTTCTTTTACCTGAAAGGCAAAAGCACTGTGCAAACTTACTACCGCAAGAACCCCCGCTACAATAAGTGCTTTTTTTGACATGAATATATAATTGCTTTTATTACCGATAAAGAAAGAGGTTTTCCCTTGTACTTATATTAACAGTTGTCAACAGATTTCGTGACAGGTTGTTCATAAATTTCAACTTATCAAATGAGCGCAACTATGCATTAAATGCTACACTCTATGCAATATAACTATATGAAAAAAAGAATACACAAAATCGCACTCCTTGTTATTGTTGTTATCCTCTTACTGGCATTCTTTGTACAATTTGCCGATAAATGGAAAGATTCAAAAATTTCGTACAACGTATCTCCTAAAATGTCTTTCTTTATAACAAGCGTCAACCCGGGTCGTGGTGGAGATCTCGGTGGATTAGCAGGCGCTGACTCATACTGTACATCACTTGCAAAGGAAGTTGGTATAACTGGCAAGACTTGGAAGGCATACCTAAGTACTGTTGATAAAAATGGTACTCCTGGAGTTAATGCAAAAGACAGAATTGGTAACGGTCCATGGTATAACGCTCGTGGTGAGCTTGTTGCAAGAAACCTCGAAGAGCTCCATGGCGTTAATGCACTTTCGAAAATAACAGCACTCAATGAAAAAGGAGAAATTATTTCTGGTCGCGGAGATACAGTTAATATGCATGACATCTTAACTGGATCTACCATGTATGGCACCGCAGTAGCGACATCAACCGATACGACATGTAATAACTGGACATCAAGTGACGCAGGTTCGGCGTACGTTGGGCATCATGACCGTATCGGTATCAATGAGTCAGCTCCAATGAAATCATGGAACTCATCTCATATGTCTCGTGGATGTAGTCTTCCAGCACTTAGATCAACTGGTGGAGCAGGACTATTCTATTGTTTTGCAACAAAGTAACATCATGCAACCAATCACTATAAAAGCAACAATTAATGCACCTGTTCAAAAAGTCTGGAATATGTGGACACTCCCTGAACATATCACCAAGTGGGCATTCGCTTCTGATACTTGGGAAGCACCATATGCAGAAAATGACGTAACTGTTAATGGACGATTCAAGACAACAATGAGCGCAAAAGATGGTGGTGCTTCATTTGATTTTACTGGTACGTACACACAAATAGATCCTCACAAAATTATCGCGTATACAATGGATGGCGATGGTGCCCGAAACGTACACATTACATTTGAATCACATGGTGAGGCTACACACATTACAGAAACATTCGATCCAGAAAATGAGAACCCTGAGGAGATGCAGCGTAGTGGCTGGCAGTCTATTCTTGATAATTTCAAAAAGTACGTTGAGTCGAATTAATAAATAATACAAGTAAACTATGCAAAAGATACGCTTTTCTATACATATTAACGCTTCAAAAGAAAAGGTTTGGAATACAATGCTAAGCAAAGAAACATATGAGCAATGGGCAACTGCTTTTGGCCCATCTTCAAGCTACGAAGGTACCTGGGAGCAAGGCAGTGAGATGCGATTCGTTGGTTCAAATGATGATAACAAAAATGAAGTATCAGGCATGTTCAGTCGCATTAAAGAAAATAGAAACTATGAATTTATTTCTATCGAACATCTAGGGTTTATTAAAAACGGCACTATTGATACCACGAGTGAGGAAGTTATGAAATGGGTACCATCCTTTGAAAATTACACATTCACAGAGATTAATGATGGGACAGAGCTAACTGTTGATATTGATGTTAATGATGAATATAAACAAATGTTTGATGAAATGTGGCCTAAAGCATTACAACAACTAAAAGCTCTTACTGAAAAGTAATCACTCATTCTTCTGTTGTACCACCTAGTGCACATGATGATGCGCACCACCTCCCGAATCTGTAACTCTACCGTGTAACATATAAGAAGCAATAAGTGTAGTAATCGGCACAGCAAGTATAAGGCCAATACTTCCAATAAGGATACGGACTATCTCAGTTGCAAATGTCTCACTGTTAATAATAAACAGCACACCAGTCGTTGCATTTTGAACAAGTAAAAATAATGGGAGCGACGCACCAACATATGCAATCGCAAGTGTGTTAACAAGTGCACCAATATGCTCACGACCAATCCTTATGCCCCGCTTATATACCTCTACACGTGTGAGATGTTTTCCTGCTCTATATAACTCCTCTATCGCAACTGCCTGCCCGATAGCACTATCATAAAGCACACCAAGAAGACCAATCATAATTCCACCAAATAGTAGTCCGACCATATCAATAGCACCTCGTGCATTTAAATTAAGAAACATACTTTCATCAGAACTGTACCCACTTAATTTTGCAACATCAACAACATAGTACGCACCGAGACCTGTAATAATAACAGTAGCTATCATTCCAAGAACAGCAGATGATGTCGTGCGATTAAAGCCATGTGTAATATATGAACCAACAATGATAATGAGTGAAGCAACTCCGATACTCACCATAACTGCATTGTACCCACCGTATATTCCAGGAATAAGAACATAAAATAATAGACCGATACTCCCGACCAAACTAGCAAGACCCCGAACACCTTGCACGCCACCAAATATAAAAATCAGCACCACAAAAGTAATCATTAACCAGAAAATTACATCTAAGCGATACGGGTCAGCCATAGACCATGTTTCTACACCATCTGCATGATGTATGAGATGTCTTACATACACTTTATCTCCTTCATTAACTTGCACATAATCATTTTTAAATGTTGTCGTCTTACCTTTGTTATTTCCTTCAATAATTTTAACAGTTACCATTTGTGACGGTGACTGCGTGTCGAATCCTGGTATCGTTGTAACAGTTGTACTACTTACTTTCTCCACAATCGCCTTTTCAAATACCTCAACATCAGTAATAAGAGTAGAGGTTTGCGCAAAAGCACATGCACTCCATGAAAAAAATATACTTATTACTATCAATATTCTTCGTAACATACTAGTGAGTATAGCAATTAGTTAGTGTAGGGTACTTATACTGTTGTATCATGGGATTATTTTTTACTACAAGCATTACAAATTCCAAAAAATTCCAGTGAGTGAGAATTAATAATCTTGAAATATTGAGAATGGGTGAGTGTCTCTTTTTGAAGTCTCTTCTGATCGCAACTTTCTATATCCTCTATCTTCCCACACTTCTCGCACACAATGTGATGATGGTGATGGTCGTGGTGCGAGAATTCATAATGCATCACACCTTCCATGAGATTAACCTTAGTGACAATATTTACTTCAACAAAATCTTCAAGAGCGCGATACAATGTTACCTTGTCTATTTTACCTTGCAGTTTTTTATGAAGCTCATTGGCAGTAAATGGCGAATGAGTACTTCGTAAAATACTAAGTAACACAACTCTTCCTTTCGTTACCCGAAAACCAGAATCTTTGAGGATTTTTGTTTCTGCTTCAAAATCTTGTTGCACCATAGTTGCATTAGTATATCACTAACGCAACTCTATTGCAATAATAATCATTACATTGTAGTATAGAGTTATACGCAACTACGTTGCATTACTATTATGAAAATCGCATTTGTTGGAAAAGGCGGGAGCGGGAAGAGCTCAGTATCATGGCTTGCTATAAAAACCCTTGAAGACATGGGTTCTACTGTGCTTGCTGTGGATGCTGACCATAACATGGACTTAACGAGTAACCTTGGTCTTAATCCAGAAAAGACCCCTCTTATGCACAAAACAGAAAGAGAGTTCATGGAACACACACAAGTAACAAAAGTAAGTGGCGTACTTGATAAAGACGCATCATCACTTCCTTCGTTTACACTCGACCCGCTCGATACATATACCCAATCAATCACAACTCCTGTTTCAAAAAATCTATCACTTATTAATATCGGTCTTGGTTCACCTGATGTTATGTTTTCTGGCAAGTGTGCTCACGGTCTTTCGGGGCCACTAAAATATTACCTTGGATTACTCGAAGAGAAAGATAACTTCGTTGTGATAGACAGTGTTGCTGGTGCCGACATGCTTAACTACGGACTCTACGCAGGTATCGATGCAGTGATTGGAGTTGTAGAACCTCACCGCAATAGTATAAAAGTCTTTGAACAAATCCAGGACATTTGTCGCAAATCTTTTATCCCGTGTTTTGCAGTCATTAATAAGCCAACCGACAATGATTTCTACAAAGATTTTGTATCAAAAAATACTGAGAAAATTTTAGGCGAGGTTCCGTTTGACCAAAAGATTATGAATTATGACTATACGAATATAAACGATACCACAAAACAAAACATGATTTCTATACTTGAGAAAGTTAAGAAACTAAACAAGCGTGGCAACCTTTCAACAATCAAAGATTTTCAAGAGATGAAAAGAGGCCTACCTGATATTTAGCAGCTACATATGGAAGACGTAAAGATATTTGATAGAATTTTAAAACTAGACACACTTAAGCCATCTATGAAAACGAATGATGCGTTTTCAGACTTAGTTGCATACTGTAGCAACAATAAAGAAATAAACTTAAAGCAACACCAGATAAAAAAACTACGAGAACTATCCTCGATTGCCGAATATGAAATGGAAGTCTATTGGGCAAATAAAATACTGGCATCCGAAAATCCAAATAAAGAGCTAGAAAAATTCTGGTACTACAAAAACTACGAACAACTAGTAGACCTTGAGTATACGAACTTAGCATGTCTTTATAAAAAAATACGCAGTGTGTTATTCGTAGGAGGAGGTCCACTCCCATTAACTGCAATATTCCTTTGCAAAAAATATAACCTACGGTGCACAATAATAGAAAAGGATGCAAGCAGTTACGCAACATCAGTTTCTTTAATTAAAAAATTAGGACTTTCTCAGGCAATCAAAGTGCTTAATATCGACACACACATGTACACTGACTATAATAAATATAACGTCATCTACCTTGCTGCAATGGTTGGGCAAAATGAAAAAACAAAGACTAAGATCATTAGCCTCATCCACAGTATGTTACAGCCAGGGAAAATTCTTCTCTGCAGATCATCCCATGGAACCCGCAAACTCCTCTATACCCCTATCGCAAAAGAACTCCTTAAAGAAGTGCAACCTGTTCTAGAAGTACGACCTTATAACTCAATTATCAATTCATTTTTTATCTTACAAAAGACATAGTTTTTTGTAAGATAAAAATCAACAAATGTTTAAAGGACAAACCATGGAACAAGTCGATTCAAAAGAAAAACTCCTGAACTATACAACTCAGGAAGTTGATTTACTACTCAAAGCATATGAAAAGTACAAGTCTTTGGTATCACAGATCGAAAGTGATATCATTTCAACAAGCGCTCCTAAATTTAGTTTTGGAAGTAATCAAGGTAAGATGCAAAACTTTGACCCCAAACGAGAACTAAGGAAAGAATTAGAACAGCTTGGTGAGAGTATGAAGTTTCAGAACCCCCTTATTTGGTTACATTACAAATATTTAGCATATGCAAACGAACCAGGTAAATCAATACGCACTCTCAGAAACCTTGTCGATCATTGTAAGGTAGACGGTATTTGCCATAAAAGATTTGATGCTATCAACGTGTACTTACGTCGTACATATGGTGGTAAGGATATGAAGTCGCCTGCTTTCATGGATCAAAACACGGATCTTGAAGACGCGGCTAAAGACTCGAGGTTTATCAACATGTGTCTTGATCAAGAATTCATGAGTCTGTGGAGTCACCATGAGAATGGCGCTTCAGGAAAATGGAAGGAGTATATTCTTACATCTCCGGATCATGACTGTGAAGTCAGTTGCACCTGCTAATCAAACACAGGAGGTATGAATGTTACATTCTAATCTGTTCTTTAAGATATTTCTTTTTGTGTACGCTGGGTTTCTTGCTTTACACATTTGGAATACTGGGTTTAGTTCATTGTATTTAGTGGGCTGTATGTTTGCAGGTACTGCTGTTGCTGTATATGCTCACAAACAGCACGGATACTTACCATCAGTGCTTCTTGTATGTCATATGATCATTGAATGGTACAGTCACGCACTCCATGGCAACCATTACACTACAAGCGAGTTCATCTTCCATGGAACACACGCAGTTCTTGACCTGGTGTTCCTGAGTGTTGAAGCGAACGAACATTATAAAGAATACACTGTAGTATTCGTTGGGGTGGTCATCGCCTCAATCATTGTAGTTTTTTGGTGGAACTATGTTCCAGCACCAAATACAATTCCAAACAATATTTCACCTCTAGTAACTCAAGCCCTTAAAGTACAAAAAACTATGCGAGCAGTTCACTCACATGGTGGGGGAGTTTTATACCATCTAGTTATCGGGGGAATTCTTGGGTGCGTGGTGTCCCATATACTTGCAATCTCCCGACACAAAAACATTCATTAAAGAATCCAGTCTCGCACTTATACAGTGTGAGACTTTTTATTTCAAAGATTCATTGTATACTAGATATAGTGTTGGGTGTTCGTAAGTTCTTTTCCAAGGAGCACATCATGAAGACGTTGAAGCAAGTTTTTTCTCTGCTGGTTTGTTTGGTATTTGCACTTTGTGCAATGCCTGCTTTTGCAAGCGATCACAACGGGATCGATCCAATCGATCATCTACAGAACCATCTTCGTCAAGCAGACTTCTGGATTGGGCAAGGTCAGTGGGTTGTGGCCTTTTACCAGCCCGTTTGCATTTCAGAGACAACCTGGCAAACAGCCGTCACACACTGGATGTTCGTCCAAGGTGGTGGGTTGATGATGATTGCATGCCTGATGCTTGGAATGTTTTTGATTCTCATGAACATTATCCAAAGGACACTGGGTAGCTCCACTATCTTTCAGCAAAAAGCTGGCAGCTACGCGTGAGACCTCCCTTCCGCAAGCAGGATTCCATTTTTGGGATCCTGCTTTTTTATTGTTTTTTATTGTTTCTTGTGATGCTACACTAGCTACATGGAAAAATTTTCGATGAATAACCTCCCTAATCTTTCTACATTTACCCTTTATAAAGAAAAAATTGGCATCACTTATGATGACTCCTCAGTGACCGATAAAGTGTCTGCACAATTTTTTAAAAAAACTCAATGTGATGGCCGAGAACTCTCAGTTGGTCTTTTTTCTCACAACAACAAACATCTTTATATTGCATGGGGATATAACGATGAAGAGCACTGTAGCATGCACGCAATCATGGGCGAAGACAACTCATGGCTTCCTCCGCAGGAAGGGTGCCCAATTAAGACACCAATCAAAGATGGTGATACAATTATCGGCCTTGCGATGCCTACACAAACGGGAGAGCGTAGATTTTATTTTAGATAAACATATAAAAACTGCAAAGAAACAATAACCACAGAGCACTTACAATTCTACTTTCTGACTAAAAATAATTTTAGGTTTTGGAGACTTTGTAGGTGAGCCATTTTTTATAATTTCTTCAGTAAGCTCAAAAACTACATCTGCAGAATTACTCGTTTTATTTTTAATGCTAAATTCTGTTGTATAATAGCGCTCATCAATAATTGGTGACACAACAGTGACATCCTTTACGACCCTAAGTGTGGTTGTAACTTGCGCACATTCGTCTACGGTGTTACATGGAGCACCTCGTAGACCAATTTTTTCCTCAAAAAGTACTACTCGTACTGGGACCATTTGATCCTTCACAACACCAGTTTCTTCTACTAAGAAATAACTATGATTGTTACTTCGTATCGATAGTCCATGTCCAGTAAGTCTTTTTGGGGCACCATTTTGAACAAAGGATGAGCCGTTATTATCGATCGATGCTATAATGCGATTAGCAAGCATAGCACTATCTGAAGAAATATTTATGACAACCGTCTCTGAACTATAAAGACCTATTTCTCCTCCGCCCGTTTGTATCATAAGCTGATGTGTATCCTTATCATAACGACAATAGTAGGCACTTGCATCGCTACCATTAAACTTATTATATTCAACATCAAATGTACCTATACCACGCCCCTCTTTATTAAAAAGCCTCACCTGTCTATCGGTTGTATTTTTTGTATATTTATCAACAACGACAACAGAAAAATCCAAGAGCTCTTTACATATAGGAACGATAGAAACGTTGACTTCATTAGATGAAACAGTAGGCTTCTTTATTTCATTTTTTCTATCACCGCCATATAAATATCCAAATACTGCTATGAATACAAAAGCACTAACAAAACCAAGAAAGAATGTTGCTATAGTTTTTGAAGAAGGAAGAGCGTGTGATAATTTCATACTTACTAAGTGAAAAATAGTGAAAGTTTTATTCCTTTTAATAAATAAAATAATACAACATCTTTTACGAAATGACAATATTACGGATCACTTAGGGGTTACCGCTCTTTATTTCCTTTATCCGTTCTTTGAGCAACTTCATAATGAGTGTCTTAGATAACTTCGTAGTATATGGTACCCGCACACAACCTTTTGATGTAGAGTAATCTGTAAGTGATTCTTTCAAGGTAATTATCGGCCCTGGTGTTGGATACAATCCAAGATGCCCCTTCATTGCCGCGAAATAAAAAAGTGGCTTTCCTTTCCAAGAATATGCTGGCATACCGTAGGCAACACTTTCTTCAGAATCCTTAACAGTTGTAACAATAATCTCTCTTACTTCCTTAAGAAGATCTTGCTTATCTTTATCCGCTTGCTTGATATAGTCATCTACATTTTTATAGGATTTCATGGAAATTGGTTTGGTTGTATTCTTTTGAGTTACATTTCTAGTGGATCCACCGTAAGGCCATCAATGAATGTTTTAAAATCCTTTGCCAAAAAAGTAATCGCATATTCACGCTCTTGATCTACATGTGCAACTTCTGGCTCACCATCTCTACCATTTTTTCTATAATCAAGAACAAACATATCATGCCCAGCAGATGGCGTATCAGCAAAATAGATACCAATATCTGGATACCCCCACTCTGTAATCATATGCTTACTCCCTAATGCTCCACTAAGTGAATAGTCTTTTTCGCCCCCGATACCAAATAACGCATTAACATAAAGTGTCTCACCTGCCGCAGAGCCATCTTGTGGAGTAAATACTGTCGCGTGTGGCACACCACCATTTTGGGTTTTCATCAAATCTTTGTATGACGATGGGAGCGTATAACCAAGATCTTTTTCAAGTGACACGATATCATCTTCGGCAAATGGTTTACTGACGTAAGTTTCCTCCTCGTACTTACTCTTATTTTTCCAAAATTGTGTATTCATGAGCTATGTATAGAATAAAGTAACCATTGAAATTATAATGAAAACCCACCCGTCTTTACTCCCACCATTTTATCTAAAAGCACAAAGTCCTCTACTTCTTCTTTTTTAATCTTTACTACATCATTTATTTTTAGATTAGAAAGCAGTCTAGGCTCATTTGCTAATCTCCCAACAAACACCCCATCACTATAGCTAAAAACCTGAACCCACATATGTTCAATGTTGTTACCTTCAGAAAAAAAACTTTTTACTAAATACACAAATAAATCACCTTTCTCATCTGGGTGCGATACCAAAAATTCAATAAAGTAAGAAATCTCTTTTTGAGCTTTTTTCTTTGCTTTTGCGTAGTGTATATTTTTTAGAAACGTGAACATAATGTACTGTAAGTATATCATTACGCAAACATAAAATATAATTAAAAAATTATAGAATCAGGACCAGTGGGCGCTATCTAATTCGAAACTGTAGCTACCCCTTTATACATAAAACCAAGTGGTTTTGACTTTTGGTAAAACTTTTTTATTTCTTGTATTTTAAATGACGCATCACCCACAAGGGCTTCCATGTCTCTATTGAGGTGACATCCCCCTGCAAGACTTTTTGAAAGTGGAGTGAGTACATTTTGTATCACTGATACACTTACTACAGGAGACTTACCATGTTCAACAAATGAGAACTTTCCCCCAGTCTTGAGAACTCTAAAAATCTCTCGTAAAGCCAGCTCTGGGTGCTCAACACTACACAACGTCCATGTTGAGACAACAAAATCAAGACTCTTGTCTGGCAGTGGTATCTTCTCTGTTGACGCGTTAAGATACTCAATCGGTATCTGAGTAACCAGATTATTTTTACATGCCACCGCCAGCAACTCATTTGATGTATCTAAAGCGTACAGCTTCGTTATATTTTTATAATATGGCATATTTAGTCCTGACCCAAAACCAATTTCAAGACCAACACCGCTCACCTCAGATACAACATCCATCCGATGCTGCTTAAGATTCTCATTGTTCATAACTAGATCAAGGTACCTCGGCAAAATATATGTATTATAAAAATTCATAGACATAGTTCAGAGATTTTTTATAGTATACAACTATTGTACACATCCATGCACTGTATACCTACACCCTGTTTACCGATACTGTTAAACAACTAGACTAACAATTTTTTTGTAAACAGAGTAAACTATAATTATTATCTATAACACATACACCATGGCAACAATAAATCCATATATAAATTTTAACGGCAACGCACTTGAAGCATTCACCTTTTATAAATCAGTGTTTGGTGGTGAGTTTACAAATATAACTCGCATGAAAGACATGCAAAATCCTGGATTTGAAGTTACAGAAATTGATGCAGAAAAGATCATGCACATCGCACTTCCTATTGGTGGGAATGTACTCATGGGGAATGATGTCCCGAGTTTTATGGGTACAACAAATGAGAATGAAAACAGAAGTAAAATATCTGTAAATTGCGATAGCAAAGAAGAAGCAGAAAGAATCTACAATGGACTATCTGCAGGTGGAACCATCGAGATGCCTATTGGGGACAGTCCTTGGAATTCATACTTTGGTATGTTCCGTGACAAGTATGGTATCGAATGGATGATTGATTTTGATTATAGTAAGCAAAAGTAAACTTATACATACATTGATAAAAAAACACGAGTAGCTCGTGTTTTGTGTGCATGTGATGAATATGAGTTAAGCACCTACAAGTCTTGACCTCATAAGGATATTTTAGCATCTTTTCCAGACTCTAATATATATAGGTCACTTTAATTTTTAACTTTATACTCCAAAAGTAGATAAGAGTTTTGCAATGGTTTAACCTGAACAAGTTCGAGTGTTTTGATTTTTTTAAGGTCAATTTCTGTATGTAAGGATTCCCCATCCATAAGCGTTGCTGTATTTGTTCCGCCAATAAGTGCAGGAGCAACAACTAATAAAACTCTATCAATAAAACCTTCTCTTACAAGAGTTGTATTTAGTGTGCCACCTGATTGAATGGTTAATTTGTCAACCCCATACGCTGAATGAAGTTTTGCGAAGAGGTTAGTGAAATCAATCTTATCTTCACAAAAAATAATTTCAATGTTTCGATATTCTTGTTTGAGAGTAAATGCTGGATGTTCTTGATTTGTAGTAACTATAAAGAGCTTTTCGGACTTCTTTGCAAGATATATAACTCCTTGGGTCGTTAAATGAGGTTTGTTATCAATAATCACAAAACTTACAGGTAACTTTTGTGGCTCATCTGTTTTCCCATTTATTCCAATTTTTGCAAATACTCGCCCAGTATTAAAAGAAAATAAATCAGTTTCTTGTTCTAAGTTGTAGTACTGTTGCAACCCTTCTTTAAGTCCTAAAATATTTTTATAATCTTTATCAACATCAAGATTATCACTATCACCAGTAGATATTTTTCCGTCCACTGACGTAAGCATAAAAAGGGTTGTATAAGGTCGTTCCATGTTGAATATTTTACTATAAATGCAACAATTCAAGTAATCGGGTCACTCCGATACTAAGTTTTCTTGGCGGAGACGATGAGATTCGGTCGCAAGACTCCTTGTCGCTAGCTCCTCGAAGATGTCTTGCGACCCCGTATTCGAATCTCACGCACATGACGCAGGTCATGTGCTTCTCTAACTCCTGCAGTATATAAAAATAACTAGGAAGTACCTAGTTATTTTTATATATGCGGAGACGATGAGATTCGAACTCATGAGGGTATTACTACCCTGCCTCGTTAGCAGTGAGGTGCCTTCGACCAGCTCAGCCACGTCTCCATTTTCTTATTTATTTCACCAATCATCTACAGTTTTACTTGTTTACATTCGAACAGCCTAATCATTTCTTGCTAGAAAATGATATCTTCGAAGCCTAGCTTCTCGAGCCACGTCTCCAGTTTTGGAATTCTACCATAAAGTAAAGCCATTCTAAAATAGGTAACCATGATACACTTACATAAATGAATAAAAAAGCCACACTAACCATCCTCTTTTTTTGGATATGTGTTGTACTAGTTTGTTTTCTAGAGGTTTTTCAATTTGCCAAAGCTAATAACCTTGAACTTTATGAAGCACTCAAAGAAATCAGTTTCATTACTCAAGAAACTATCTTACATTACGGAACATATGCCTGGATTCTCTTTGTTTTACTTTTTGCATTACGACCACTTATATTTTTCCCTGCTACAGTTATGACCGTAACATCACTCTATGTTTTTGGCCCATATATCGGCTTTTTGATTAGCTATTTTGGTGAAGTATTTTCTTCTGTAGTAACATATCATGTAGGCAAGTTTTTTAGTGAATCACTCTATATCACAAGGAAACCATTAATAAAAACAATTACACCATACTTCCGAAACAATGCTTTTATCTCTGTTTTTGTACTTCGTATTGTTCCGTTATTTCCTTTTGATTTTGTAAACTACGCATCAGGTGTTTTCAGGATTAGTTTCAAAAAATACTTATACGCAACAATGCTTGGTGTTGCACCTGGACTT
>CAZJJX010000003.1:0-10827 GCA_964546555.1 uncultured Candidatus Saccharibacteria bacterium | reverse complement strand
GTATTTGTGGTGTATTCACTATTTAATCAAGATCTATTACCATGGGCAATTCTAACAGCTGTCGGCCTCATCACCGCAGGCATCTGGATAAAAAAGAAATATGAAGTCATGCGGCCACCAGAAGAACATCATCATAAGTCATGATATACTAGACGTATATTACTTAAAAATAACAGATACGTACATGAAAGGATTTCTTGATTTTATTCGTGAACAGGGTGCAGTTGGTCTTGCTGTTGGTTTTATCTTAGGAGGTGCGGTGAGTGATCTTGTAAAGTCAATTATTGATAATATTGTTAATCCATTACTTGGAATCGTCCTTAATAACGTTAAGGGTCTCGAGGCGGCAACATTTGAAATTCTCGGTGCAACCATCAAGTACGGTGCACTCATCAGTACCCTTATTAACTTCTGTGTTATTGCAGCAGTTGTATACTTTGGGGTCAAGAAACTTGGGCTTGATAAATTAGACAAGAAGAAAGACTGACAGTCGGCTAAAAATTAAAAAGCGCGTTTGCATCCTGCAAACGCGCTTTTGGTATTACACCTTATTCACTCACGACCTGCTTCCATTCCTGCGACCACGACCACGTTTTATCGTCGACTGGCGAACCATCTGACGTACCATTGCGAGATTGCCACGCTGTGCACGCTTGTACGCAAGAAGCTTCTGTTGTTTAAGATATGGATCTACAACTTTTGCCTTTACTCGCACCTTTACTTTCACTCGAGGAAACGCTGTTGGGAACATTGGAGCAGGTATCAAGAAGAGCCCCCTCCCTTCATCAAAATTCCTTGTAGTCAGAATCGTAACTAATTCTTCAAAACTAGGCATCTTGTCGATGGAAGAACCCGAATATATATGCTCAATGTGCTCATGTGATATGATTCTTGGTTCCGTTCTAAAAGAAAACACCTGCAACATGTGCTGTGTAATGTGCTGCGAAATAAGAGCAACAAGACTTTTACCTAATCTATCAAAGTCTACGGCTGTGTGCATACTTCACTCCTTTATATTTAGGCAACAAAACGTACACGTTAAGATTACTTTAATGTGCGCGAAGACTTTTCTCTTGCATGTTTCCAAGCAGCGTTAAATTCAGCACCCGTAACACGACAAGTATGCATATGTGTCTTTGCACGCACAGTCGTGCGGCCAGGCAAATGAAGTAACCAGTTAGCCACTACAGAAATTGCAACGATTAAGCATATACCATATTCAGCATCACAGAGATCAAGAAGATAGGCAATCAAAGAACCAAAAATAATAGACATAACATGTCCTCCGTATTTTCTTTAAAAACCTGAACCTAATACTATCACATCTAACAACAAGAACAATAAACTACCTCAGGCAGACGCCGCAGCGTTTTGTTACGTTTGCATAGCAGAGTGAATAAAAAACAGGAGCAACCCTTGCGGGTTGCTCCTGTTTTTGTATGTATTATTCCTCTTCTCCAATCATATCCATGATTGCGAGCACTTCACCAATATACGGAGGCTCTACTGATCCGTTATAATAATACAACTTCTCCTCTGTAGATTTTCCAGCATAGTAACGTGCAGTGTTTTTGTTAGCACCACCTAAGTTCTTACCGATTGCTTCGATAGCTTCTTCATAACTATTGTAATTATGACCAAGCTTACATGAACCCCATCCGAAAGCGTTATAGCCACAGGCCTGCTTCCCACCAGATGATTCACGAATACCGATTGCAGGAAGAAGTCTCCAGTCAAGACCGTATTTTTCTGCAACAAGCACAAACGTCATACCTGTTCCTTGAAGTGGCATACTTCTTTCTTTAAAAAACGTATTAATTGCTTCTGCACGTTCTTTACGAATATTTTCAACCGAAACAACTTCCGAGGTTATTGGCTTTGTTTCGAGTGAACCGATATGTGAGGATACTGAGACACTTGGGATTGCCATAAATGGCACAAACGCAAGTAACTGGGTAACCTTATAGATTTTGTTTGTCATGGTAGTGGTGATTACGCTTCACCAACGGATCGTGTCTGGAATTTTGATTTTGAGTGAAAAATAAAATACCTATCGGTAAATTATCTTGACACTTCACTTGTTTATTGTGTGATAACATTATAGCATCTCTGAGCACAAAAGTCAAGTATTACACAACAAATTACGCACATATGTCAATAGTAGCGCATACAAAAATCCTTATTTTATAAGGTATATTTGCAAAAGGACAAAAACCATGCTAGTATTTCAAGTACGTAGAAATAACGATAAATTAGTGTCAATACCTAAGTTTTCACCCTCCCCTTGCTCTGGATTTAGGAATAAACTAAATATGTATGTATTTTCTACTCACTACACACTACTAACTACACACTAGTTACAAATCGGCCCTATCGTCTATCGGCTAGGACACAAGATTCTCATTCTTGAAAGCGGAGTTCGATTCTCCGTAGGGTCACAGATAGTCTCAAAACGAGACGAAAGTGCAATAAATCCATCTTTGCACTTATAAAATAATCCTTTTTGAGAATAAGAAAGTTCGGAAAAGATTTTCTGAGTTATTTCGTATTTTTCAGCACTGTTTCCATTTTCGTAGAATAAATAAGCATCTTGTAGTAGTTCGGAAAGGTATACTACCTCTCTGATGGTTTCAGACATCGCTTCTTCTGATATTTGCTCTCTCTGCATAAGAGAGTTCAACTCTGTATTTATTTTGCTTTCTTCTAAAAGATAATCCTCTGGTGAATAAGCAGATGTTTTTAGCAATGTGAGTTTATTTGTTCTTAGGTAATACAAATCCTCACGGAGTTTTTTCTTTCTTCTCTCAATACTTTCCATTTCTTTATTTCTTTTCATTTCCAAGACAGCGACATCTGTTTTTGTTCTTGCATCAATTTCTACCAATTCCTCATCGGTAAACGACAACTTTTTCAATAGTTCTCCAACTTGCTTCTCTAAGTCGCTCGCAGGAATACTTTTGATTGTATTCTCGCATCCATTTTTACAACGACTTCCAAGATAAACTGAACCTTTCTTTATGTATGGCGTATAAACCCTACTACAAACACCACATCTAAATAAACCTCTATGAGGAGTATTTAGGTTCTCACTATAATGTAGGCTTACATTTTTCTTATTCAAAAGCACTTGCACCTCCTCAAACAAACTATCTTCAACGATTTTTTCGTGACTTATACTTATAATCCATTCATTAGGGTGGTTACCGAGTATTCTTCCTGTATAAAAACGATTTCTGAGAATACGGCCGATTTGCTTATATTCAACAGGTCTACTAACTGCTTCTATTTCCAATCTGATGTCATCATCTTCTTCGGCAAAGATTTCTTCATAAGTTCTTCTCCTCCTTGTTGGTGGCATTGTAAAACCTTGTTCATTAGCCCATTTTGCAAGAGAGTGCAGAGACCATTCACCAGTAGCATACATTTCAAACATTTGTTGAATTATGGGTGCACGAATAGGGTCTTTTGGTTTATGCTCCATACTGCCCTCATTCAAATAACCCACAGGAGCCTTATAAGTACAGATACCTCTATCACGACTATTTTGTGTAGATAACTTTACCTTTTCACTTGTGACCTCTGATAGGTTTTTTGCAAACATACCGTCAACATCCTTATGTAAAATACCTGAACTTGATTTAGCGTATTCAGTAAGTGAATAGTGAATATCACAGTTCATTTTGCTTAGCCTTTTCAGTACTAAACTGTCACCGTCATTTCTACTTGACCTATCCCAGCATAAAAAAATTACACCTTTGAAATATCCTTTTAGTAAAAACTCAACAAGCATTTGGAACTTGGGGCGTTCAATTTTGTAAGTAACCTTTCCCTCTATAATTTCAATAAAATCATCCTCTTTGAAACCTGAATGTCTCTCCGAGATAACTCCATCAGTACAAAAACCTTGAACAGACAACTTGGCAACAGGCAGTCTTTTGTCAAAAGCATATCTCGTATTCACTGCTTTTTGATATTGAATTGAGTTTTTCTGACTATCAGTGTCATCTGTACTTTTTCTGTTGTAAATAAGATAGTCATCTTTGAAAGCACCTGACATAATCAAGTCCAAATCTTTCTTTTCAAATGATAACACTCTTGCTGACATAAATATATTCTAACATTTTTTATAAATCTTTCCTCGCTCAACAACATATCCATCGGCTAAAAGTCTTACTCTAATTTTTTTCAATGTCTCGCCAAGCGATGAAAGTGATTTTATGGTTTCCTCTGAAAATAAGTTTTTAGATACAGCAAAATCTTTGACCACTTGCGTGCCATATTCAGGTTTTATTATTTCGCTTTCTTGTAAATTATTTTTCATAAAATCCATTCCCAGAGGTAGGAAATACCAAGCCCCCTTACCCCCATAGATGCTTGTCGCAATTGAGGGGGTTGTGCGGAAACTTGGTTCTGTTTTCTCTCAGAGTTTCCTTTGGTCTCACTCTACAACCCACAAAGGGTCTCGTTACTCCATTACTTCGCCAAGACCATTTACACACAACAAAGTAATATGCTTTTGGAGGGTATAAACTCAATCCATTCCCGTCGGTGAGGTTTCTACCACCCTGCAATTCAAGTGGGCTTCCAAGAGTGGCTTGCAGGGTTCGCCCCACCAATCTCTCAGGATGACAGAGTTAGTTTCCTAACTCTGTACTGCCCATTTTGGTTGGGAAAATGAACAGTACAGAAACAAAAAACGACCTCAATTTGGTCGTTTAGTAGTTCTTATATTTTCGTAAATCAACAAGAAATAGATAAAACACCAAATTGGTATTTCGTGGTTATTAGCCACTCTCTACATCCGATTATCAGATGCGAGTTCTATTTCTTGCACGCACTTACGAAAACATACGAGAGTATGAAATTGTCTTGCGTTGGGGTCGTACTAAATTAGTCGTGCCTCAGTTATTTCTATTGGAGATTTTTGTGAATGTGCAATTTGTAATGAGACCGTTATCTCTCCAACCCAGATATAACACTGGCCCACATTGCTGTGATATGTAAATCATATCATTTTCTGAAAAAGAAATCAACATAATAGCCTTATATATCAATGTATTTTCACCGTTTTACATAATCACTATGCACAGAGTTTTGTTTGTTTTACAATCATTCTTTTACTCATTATTACTTCAAAAGATTTCCACAAGTGATTTACTTTCACACATATTTTTACTCACGGCAACTTCAATTTTGAGCGAAAAAATGCTATTATGTATTTGCAGACAAGTAAATAAGCGTAACCATAAAACTGAGCAGTTTTGTCGTTGTTCGTGTCCAGCATAGGCATCCTATGAGGAAACAGGAACAACGGCAACGCTGTTACTTGTCTGCACCTCTATGGGGTGCCTATTTTGTATTTAGACCTACAAAGTTGTGCATCTGAAAAAATATGCACAACAATAACAATACTTTTGATACAAAAACTTTGGCAATTATGATAATTGTCGTCACACTTTTTACGAGTTGGTTTTTCTTGATTTTTGCAATACCACTTTCTTACTTTATTTATAAACAAAAGAAAACAGCACTAATCCTCACACAGATTTATTTATCAATTATTTTTATAACTGCCTTTGGTTCATTTACAGAAAGTATGAGAGGTGTTGATGGAAATCTTAGTAGTGATGCGACAGGTAGCGTTACAGCCTTTTTCTTATTTGCTTTTGCTTTCTATTTTTATCTTGCTCGTAGGTCGTGGAAAGCGTATAAGGCATTGAAAGCGAAATAATTATGTGGCTAAAAAAGAAAGCAAAAGAAGTTTGGGCGTATCAATTTACACCTGCTTTTATTTTTATAATATTTTGTTTTTCATTTCTCGCATATAACTTATACAAGGATACTGAGAAAGAAAAACTCAACCCGAAGCCAAAAACAGAACATAGAGTTGAACACCAAGATGACAGACCTACTGACTGTGAATACGATGCGTATCACGGCTGGTCTTGTAACTAAAATCTCTGCATAATTATTTAGCAGAGTATTGTTATTTGAAAACAAGTCTTTCTTATAAAAATCACTAAAAAGTGGTAAAATCTCTTTTGTTTTATTGGTTATTCTCAAACAAGCAAACCCTCCTAAATCGCTCAAAATTGACCCACTAAGTATGTTTTATGTAAACAATGTTACCTTACTCATCTTGTAGTTTTTTATACATTCTGAGTGATTTTAGAGAGTATTTTGAAATCTATACTGTCTGGTCTAATCTTACGGAGATTTTATTTGTCTGTCCCAATCAGTCTCAGTTTATTTTTATATATCTCCTGTCTAATCCTGTGGAGATTTTATCATTTGTCTGGTCTAAGTTTACGCAATTTTTTGTATTTGACCTGTCTAATCCGTCGCAACCTAAAATGTTTCTAATCTGTAAACATCAAAAGCAACCTCCTCGTATGGGTGAACTTTTTTCACTTCTGCAATGACATTTTTCAAAACACTTTCATTCACCACAACTTCAATTCTTTCCTCCTCAACTTTTTCATAATTCCCAGCAGTACCTATGGTAGGATTTGATTTTTCGTTACCACGATAGCGACCGTAACCGATAGACGAGAACGAACAATACTCGTAGTTACCGATTACACCTGCACCAGCCTTACCAAGTGCTTCACGCACAATGTCTGCGTGTGTAAGTGGAGTGAATACAACTAATTTGTAAGTAGTCTCTTTCATATTTTATTTGATTATGTTTATAATTTCACTTCTTGGGATTTTTCTAACTTGAACGACACTCTTTCCGAGTATCTTTGATTTCATAAGGCGATGTAACCCATCTAAGATAAGCCACTTACCTTTGTTTTCCATAATATCAATAGGGTGCGACAAATCTGCATTCATTGTCCTATTGTATTCATCTTTGTATTTTTCAGGATTATCAATAATCTCCTGCGAAGTTAGGTTGTAGACACCGCCGTCATTCCAGTGAAAAGGAACAGTAAAATGCCAAGTGAGTTCATTTATATCCATAATCTCAGTTGGATAATTGAGTTTCCAAACTTTTTCCTCTGACCACGAAAAATCAAAACCAACATCTTTGATGACTTGTGGTAGTTTTTGTAGTTCTTCCCAAACCGTAACCACTTTCATTGAACTTTCCTCTAACTCTTTCATCTGCACAATATCCATTGGTTTGAGAAACAGTTTATTTATATCGGCGGTCGTATAATTGCCTCCATAGTAAAGGTTTGAAAGTT
Organism: uncultured Candidatus Saccharibacteria bacterium; assembly: GCA_964546555.1. Taxonomy (GTDB): domain Bacteria; phylum Patescibacteriota; class Minisyncoccia; order Phycocordibacterales; family UBA5272; genus UBA11704. The sequence goes on along the minus strand of CAZJJX010000003.1, from coordinate 3,634 downwards.
TGTCTTTGGAAAGTGCAAACACAATTCTATTTATTCCTGCCCACATACAAGAATTCAAACACATCGCACAAGTTTCCATACTTGCGTATAGTGTTGCACCTGATAAGTCTGAACTCTGTATATTTTGACAAGCATTTCGTACACACTGAGTTTCTCCGTGTGATGTTGGGTCGTGCAAAATATTACCAATACTTATACCCTCAGCAATAACTTTCCCATCTTTCACAATTACTGCACCAGCAGGAAATCCACCCTCAAAAACTGATTTATTTGCTTGGTCTATTGCAAGTTGTAGGTAATCTTTGTCTTGCATACTATTTTTTTAGAACCTCATCTAAAAGTTCAGGGAACTCATTTGAGTTCAAATCACTGAAACAAAAATGCCCTTTGTTGTCGTAAGAAATATATTTACTGTCTGTATAGTTTTTCTTTATTTCCTCAACCGACCTCAATATCGTACTTTCATCGTCTGTTGAATAGAAAATAGTTATCTTAGCCCCATCAATTTTACTTTCAAAAATCCCTTGAAAGAAGTCATTTTTCAGTTCATCACTTGGGTCAATCCAAGGTGCAATCAAAAACAGATGTTTGAACTGTTTTCTCTGTTGAGAGAGATACTTCAAAAAGAACCCAGCGCCACAAGAGTGCCCAACCAAAATAGTATTTTCATCAATTTTGAAATGAGAGATAGTTTCTTCCCATTTATTATACTCAGGTTCATAAGGAGTAATCATCTCAGGTGTTTGAACCAGTATGTTATTTTGTAGCAACTTGTTCTGCAACCAAGCAATCCAATGCGAATTAGACGGAGAAGTTACACTTGAAAAGTATTCCTCTTTACTTGGCATTCCGTGTAAAATTATTGCCTTGTTCATAATAGACATTATAGCATTTTTTGGTTATAAAATATAGTGTTTTCGTGCTAAAATATGTTTATGAACAAAGGTTTCGTAAAAGATATAAATATTCTAAAAGAGCAAGTAACTGATACCGATTTTCTTGATATAAACCAATCGGTGGATGAACTGTCAGAAAAACTTTCATCAATTGATGATAATGCAATGTTAGGTGTTGTTGGTGCTTTTGGTATCGGCAAAAGTACGCTGATTGAAAATGTAAAGACAAAGAGAAAAAGTATAACCAAAGAAACTTGGATACATTTTGATGCTTGGCAATTTCCTGAAAGAAAAGAACTTTGGGACGGTCTTATTTTAGAAACTGCAAAACAGGTTGGTAAGTTAGAGATTGTAAAAAGAAGTCTTGACGGAGAAAAACATAAAGATAAAAAACTCGCAGTAGATACTGCGACAAAATCAGTCAGTGTAATTGCTAATATTGCTACCGCAGGTATCTCATCCCTTTTTCAATCTGCTGTTGGTTTAGTAGGAGATACATTGAAGTATTTTTTAGAGAGCACACCAGCCAAAAGAGTTTTTGAAATGCAAGAAGTTTTTGTAGAACTTCTCAAAAAGATTGATGCAGAGAAAATTGTATTTGTACTTGAAGATGTAGACAGGTCAGGTCAAGACGGCCTTTTCTTTTTAGAAACTTTTAGACAGTTTCTTTCAAATAATAAACTTGATAAGAGTATTGTAGTCATTACTCCAATATCAAATGAAAGTTACTTTGCTAATTTAGATACATATCTAAAATGTTTAGACTTTGTTGAGTTTTACCATAAGAGTAATAAAAGTTTAGAAAAGTTCGTCTCTCAGATGTTTATTGGTGATGATACTTATGATGCTGAGAAGTTATCTGATTTTCTGTCGTATGTTTATCAAAGATACCAGCATATGACAATTAGAAAAATAAAACTCGTACTTAGGCAAGCAAATATAAATTATATTGAACTAACTCGTCTTGGATATGAGCCGAATAAACTTATTTGTATAGCGGTACAGATGTCTAAATATATAATTATGGATGAGCAAAACAAAATATCTTGTTTTGAGCATTATCTAAAAAATAGAACAATAGGCCTTGGCAACGAAATAAACAGGCTTATATTTATAACTGCTAAAAATATAGGGTTATATCAAAATGAAAGACTGCTAACTCACGAAAAAACTATGGGGCACACAGTAGATATAAAACTTGTCACAAGAGATAGACCTGATAATGTAAAAAGTTATCCTTCTACACCTTATGTTGCACACACCTTTGATACAAAGGGCGACAGTGTTTGTTTACCTGACTTTTATTTTAGAGATTTATAATATGGACAAAGAAAAACTTATTACAAAAATCAGAGAATACCATCAAACTCTTATTGATTTAGCAACAGGTAAGAAAACTGAGCCATTCTACGAAAAGTATGAGGAGGTGCGTAGAGAGTTATTGCAACTTGACCAAAGCATTCTCACCGCAATTCCGAGTTGGATATATGACAATAGATATGGAAGTAATTTTTGGACTTTTATAAAAAGTGTTTCCCCTCAATACCAACCAAGAAGAGATTTTATAAATAAATCATTCAGTGATTTGTATGACTTTATTGAAAAAGGTGCAAATCAACCAGTCTCATTATCCATTGATGAGATAAATACTGCTATAAAAAATGAGTATGTGGACTTGTTATGGAAGAAAATATACTCAAGAAAATCATTTGATAAAGATGGATGTATTACAGCCTGCAAGACTTTGGTTGAAACGGCTCTAAAACATCTTTTAGATGAGAGAAAAATTGAATATTCAAGTAAAGACGATATAAAGGCACTGTACAAAAAGGTATCTAAATCTTATGGTTTAGAGCCTGAAAAACAAAAATCATCAGAGTTTACTCAATTATGCTCAGGCTATATTTCGGTTATTGATAGTATTTCTGCAATCCGTAATAAGTACGGTGACGCTCACGGAAAAAGCACTCAAGTAATATTTGACTTGAAACAAAATTATATAGATGTGGTCATAAATATGACTGGTTCAATTGTTACTTTTTTACTCTCACTATCAGACAGTAAACAGCAACCAGTTGAAGAACCTCCGTTCTAAAACGGTATTATAATCTACGATAGACTATCATAAATTATAGTCTTCTATATTTTGGAAATAGAAAAAATCTCCATCACACCAATTGAGGATTTGATTGATTTTGAATATAATGGCAGTTCTGAAAGCCAGACAATTGGGTCACATCAACAAAAATACACGCGTTCTTCCTGTGTATTTTTGTTGACTGTGATCAAAAGAAGTAAGTGACCTGCGTCACTTACGGGAGAATCGAATATGGGGTCGCGAGACTTTAATTGAGGAGCTTGCGACGAAAAGTCTTGTGACCGATTCTCCGTAGGGTCACATCGGCAAGAAAAATACCTAAAGCGTCAAGCTTTAGGTATTTTTCTTAGTGAGTGAACTGCTTCACTCACGTGCCGATGTGACGGGCGGAGCTATGTTTTGGTAGCAACCAAAACGAGCGAGCCGGGGTCGAGAAATTTTTCGAGTGGCGACGAGAAAAATATTCGTGACCACATAAACTTTGCAAATTCTCCATATATAGATGTCGCACTACGTGGTTGAATTCGGGGCTAGTACTATTGACATTATATGTATAATGATGTATACTATAAAGCGGACTCTTTCCCTAAATTCTATAGTGAAATGCAATTATTTAATTGCTAATACTTTTAATAATACC
>CAZJJX010000002.1:0-84608 GCA_964546555.1 uncultured Candidatus Saccharibacteria bacterium | reverse complement strand
TGAGCTAGGATCAAACTCTATTTAATAGAGTGTGACAAAAGAAAAACAAAAAATGTTCTAATTTATTTTCCGAAGAAAATAAACGAACAAGCACAATGTGTAATGTATGTGAAGCGTCACTCGCAAGAAATTGAAACTGTAATCAAAACTGTTTTGAATGAAGTTTGTTTTCCTTGCGATAGCTTCTATATTGTTGACAAAGTGACTACCATAACCACTTACTGTGTATCAGTAAGAAGTAGTGCCTATTCTATACGAAAAGAATATGAAAGTCAAGGAAAACCCCAAGTTCATAACCTCTGGCTTCTAATCGATAACAGAATACCTGTAAATATAAGAAAAAGCACGTCTTACGACGCGCTTTTGACACTCATTCTATGTCAAAATAAAGAACGAACTTGCTTTACCAACAACTCGAGATCCTTGTACGTTTTAATATGTTCTGGCTTCACCTCAGGTGAGACCACGCCAGTCCACCCAGAATCCTTGACTGCTTCTGCGAAGGCTTTCATGTCGAGAATCCCATTCCCAGGAAACACATTACGACCATTTTGCGCCCCCAAAGACGGATCAAAATCACAAAGGTGGATCTCATCAACATAAGGAGCGTAAAGCTTCCAGCCTGCGATGACAGTGTCGGTAACAAACTTGCTCTTATTTGGAAGCTGGCTAACAAATGGCTTATTGAATATCCACTCTAGATAATGCTGAGTATCGAAAACAAGACGCGCATTATGCCTTTTGATGTGGCCAAGAAACTCTCGATGACCAGGAAATATGAACTGGTACTTATCATTATCATCAAACACTGACACGGTCTGAAAGATATAGTTTTTTGGAAGGAACTCTTGCTCCAACAAATGGTTAGCGTAGACAACAACCGGATCATCTCCAATATTCTGAAACTGTTCAGTAAGCGTTTGATTACTCGGCGTAAGTGCACCCAATGCACGAAGGATGTAGTTAATCGGGATCCGTTGTCCGTTTTTCCAAGACCACCCTTGATGAAACCTAATGGAGAGATTGGCACAATGAGCCTCTTCACGCAAACGCTCTATAGCACCAATCGTAAGCAGGTTCCCGATAAGGAAAGCCTCGATACCGTCAAACCCAAGACTAGAGAGTTGCCTCAGATCAAGCTTTGGTGATTTCTGCCCAAATGGTAACGAAAAGTACGGGGTTACAATTTTATTTTGCATACACCACTCCAAGTAGTTAACAAAGATCAATCTAGCAACATAAAAATATGCCACCGTCGATTAAAATACTACATTATTTATGTGATAAGTCAAGGGGTGGCGCCTACGGCGCCACCCCTTGACTTATAATTGACCTCACTTTGAAAAGTGAACACTATCCACAAAAATAAAAAAATAAATTATATGGTACACTAAAGTATAAGTATGCAAAAGATTAACCCTATCCCGATTATTGCCATAGACGGAACATCATCTTCAGGAAAAGGAACTATTGCCAGCCTACTCGCCAAAAAGCTCTCGTTTAACTATCTCAACTCAGGCGCACTCTACAGACTCGCAGCACATCTCGCAATTGTTAATAATATTGATATCTATGACCACACAGAAGACAACCTTAACCAGGTTGTCTCTCTTCTTATTGAGGCAAGTGAACATGTGATGTTTGTAGATAAGCAAGTTATCTACAAAGATGAAGATATATGGCCACTCCTTGCATCACAAGAAATGGGTAACGCTGCATCTGTTATTGCACCCTACCCACCTCTTCGAGATGCCACAAAAGAATTCCAACGAAAAAAGATAGCACTTCCGGGACTCGTTGCCGAAGGACGAGATATGGGGACAGAAGTGTTCACAGATGCGCGAGCAAAAATATACCTAGATGCTTCTGTTGAAGCGCGCGCGAAGCGTAGACTAAAAGACGAGGAGCGTAGATCTTCCGGAAAAACCTACGAAATGCTTTGTGAAGAACTTCGAAAGCGGGATGAAGCAGACAAAACACGATCTGTCGGGGCACTTAAGCTTGCAGAAGATGCGTACTTCATCGACACAAGTGATATGACAATCGAGGAGGTGCTTGCAGATTGTCTTACGTGGTGTAAACAGAAAGGATTGTAGCTAAATGAACTACCTCACAGCAAGCTGACGAGGTATCTTCTCTTCGTTAGGTTATGAAGTCAAAGAAAATTGGTTTATCCTCATGGAGTTTTGTGTAGTTTTTTTCAATACCTTGATTCTGTACATACGTTCTTACACTAGATTCTGAACCAAGTCTTGATACTGTGTTTATGAAATATCCAGTTGTCCAAAATGCTCCACCCCAGAGTTTCTTTTTAACTTCTGGGTTCTTTTGAAATACAACACGAGCAGTAATACTTTTTATTATTTGAACAATATTCTTTGGTAACATCATTGGTACCGACTGTACGAGAAAGTGTACATGGTCTTTATCGGTACCAATTTCGAGAAAATGTATATCGTATCTTTTTGCAATCTCAAGACATGTTTCTTTTATTATTTTATCTACATCTTCAGAAATTACAATGCGACGATACTTTGTTGGACACACTATGTGATATATTAGACAACTTACATTATGGCTTTTGTGTAGATACAGACTCATACATACATGATACCATTCCGCAGCAAGCTGACGGGGAATATGACCCTAAGAGAGATTCAAAAAGTTAGAAAAGAACATACGAGCGCGGCAGTAGGCTGCGCTCGTATGTTCTAACTCTTCTTGTTTTTCTTGCAATGTATTAAACAGCAATTCCAACATGATCACCTTCTCTTGCCCTGTTTCCTTTAGCGTTTCCAATAACTGAACCAATTATCTTTCCTGTTTTACTCTCTATTTCTCCAATTATTTCTGGATGATGTTCAAGATAATGTGAAAAAAAAGAAGCATAAGCCTTAATCATTTCTGGCTGAACATCTTTTTGTACCCCCTTTTCTCCTGTATTTTTATTTTTTCGAAAAGCGTCTACCACTTTAGTTAAGAAGCTTCTGTTTTGAAGAAATGCACGCTCCTCAAGAGTACTCGTAAGATCAAAATCCTTTCCGAATGCTTTAATCCCCTTTTCTGAAATCATGTTTCTAGCCTCAACATTATGTGTAAAATAATCTGCTAGCAGCGTGGCTGATTTTGCAATATCTTCATTTGTTAATTGCACATAGATTTTATATGGTTTATTAATCACAAAAACGTCGTCGTTAGCTACATCAACAGCTCGGAGATCAAGATGAGTCACCTCTTCAGATTCTTTTGGTTTTTGTTTTGTAACAAGATAGCGAACATTATCCACATCTTTGTTTACCTCTTGTTTTGAAGCAGGATTACCAACCTCTTTTTCAAAAGGACGAGGTTGCTCTTGTTTATGTAACATCTGTTCACCTGGTGGCATACTATTAAGTATAACAGTTTTGTGGAGATGCATATAGCGAGGAAAACGGGCGCAAGCTTCGCTTGCGCCCGTTTTCCTTATCTACCCACATTCCTACTGTTACTTTTTTGTTCCCTGTAGTGCAATAACCGGGACGAGCGCAAGGAACCCAAACAGTACTACTGCCATAAACGGAAATGTTACAAAACCAAACTCGATAAAAGAAGGCTTGGAACAATCAACAGCAAATGGTGCAGTAGAACATGGTTTCATGAGATCATACCCAATCTGAAGCATGTGATGATAAAGCGCTATAACAAAGCCAACAACAGAGAGGAGCAACGTATACGGTAGTACTGCGCGATCTTTTCTCCACCATGCATACGCAAACAGGAACGCCTGTGGATACAGAAAGACACGCTGGTACCAACACAGGTCACACGGTGCATAATGTAATACTTGAGAATAAAATAACGTAAGAAATACACCACCAAAACTTACCACAAAACCAAATGGGAGTACTATTTTGCGAAGAATATCTCCATATTGCACAAGTGTGTGCCGTTGCTTAAGGACAAGATATCCGACATAGAGTGCGCCAAGTGCTACAATTACGGCACCTGCGATTGTTGCTAAAGCCAAAAAATGAGTAAGTACTTCTGCGTATACTGGTCGTTCCATATGGTCTAAGTATAGCACAGTGAACGTGCCGGAGAATAAGCGCGAAGGCTTCGCCTTCACGCTTATTCTCTGTACCCCCCCATCTGATCATCTTGCCGTCTGTGAGCATGTTATCTGTAAGCTTTACGGCTTGTTGTCTATGTTCTAAATGTCTATCGGCTAAGCTAAACTAACAAATTCACTTCTTGAACGTAGCCTGTTATCAGATATCTTTTATTTGCACCTTATCATCTCTCAATAAGCTTCATTATGAGATTCACAATATTTTCCTTATCACTTGGTTTACTTTCGGCAACAAGAAGCGTGAGCGCAGTAAGCGCTTCTGGGGTCATACGATCTACATCAAGCCTCTTACACTTTTCAAGGAACCACAGAAAAGCAAAAGCACCGCTTCGCTTATTACCGTCAACGAAAGGATGGTTCTTGATAATGAAATACATAAGATGTGCCGCTTTTGCCTCAACGCTTTCATAAGCATGAATATCTCCAAAAATCTGCATAACATTCCCTACGATTCCTTCAAGACTTCCTCTTTGTCTATCAGTTGCAAAGAGCTCTGTAGCTTCACTTTTCATGAGCAACATTTGTTTAAGATCCAAAAGAGCAAGTGAAAGTTCATCTGCAGTGAGCTTCACATTTTTCTTGGTTGGTTTTATAAGTTTAAGCGCTTGCTTATCGTACGAATCAAGAGACAACCATGTACGTGCAAAGAGACTAGCAAGGTCAAGTGCCTGTGTACTGGATAATGCTTGGTATTGTTTTGGTAACAATTTTTTGGCAGATTCTATTGCCTTACTGAACTCTTCCCAGTTGTTACCAATAACTTTTTTATTAATGGTATAACCTTGTGTAATGTGAGCTTTAAGTGTTTTTGTTGCCCACTGTCTAAATTTTGTTCCTGTAACTGAGTTTGTGCGGTACCCGACTGCAATAAGCACGTCAAGGTTATATGTTTCGAGAGTTCTTGTTACTTTTCTGTTTCCTTCAATTCGAACTTGTTCCAATTTGGAACAAGTTGCTTTTTGCACAAGCTCTTTCTCTTTATAAATATTCTTAATGTGTTTTGTAATCGCTTGCGTGTTTACACCAAACACTGTAGCCATCTGTGCTTGCGTCGCCCATACTGTTTCATTTCTAAAATCAGCACGTAATTCCACAGCACCATCCGGAGTCTGATAGATAATTGGCTTATCATTTTTCACAGAACTTTCTTTTCTTGTTGCTTTTTTAATTACTTTTTTCATTATAGTGATAATGTCAGTATGACAAACTACACTATCAAAAACAATAGAACGGGAGCAGCAAGATAGGAGCAAGAAAGAAAAACAAGCAGAGGCTTCGCCTTTGCTTGTTTTACTAACATGTATCAGTCTTATTGTCTAATATCCACCATCTGTGCTCACGCAATCTTTTCATCTAACAGTGTGTTAGCGAAGTGCTCCAGACTTTTTAAACTGTAACTAGTTTGTTAAAGTCGCAGTCCTGTTGAGAGGCTTTCAAGTCTGTGCTCTGTCTTACCTACTTCTCCTTGTTCCACACCGTAAGAATAGGTGACGCAACAAAGATAGATGAATATGTTCCTACCGCGATACCAACCATAAGCGTGAGCGCGAAGAACTTTGTCGTCTCAGGCCCGAAGAAATAGAGCGCAATAAGTGAGAGTATTGTTGTAAGAGATGTGTTAACAGATCGAGTAAACGTCTGCGCAAGAGAATTACCGACAATCTCATCAAATGACTTCTTTTTGGTGCCCTCATTTTTCAAGTTCTCACGAATTCTATCAAATACCACAATCTTATCAGAAATAGTAACAGCCATAACCGTAAGAAGCGCTACCACAAAGAGTGTATCTACTTCTGCACCATAGAAATGTGAGAGATACGCATACACTCCAGTTGGGATAATAATATCGTGTACGATTGTTACCATCGCAACGATTCCATACTTCCACGAAGCAACCGGACGTGACACCTCACGGAATGCAAACGCAATAAATGAAAGTATCGCTATAACCACGACAATAATTGCGATAATCGCCTTCTTAGTCATTTCTTTACCCATTGTAGGACCTACAGTGTTGACCTGTGTAACAGTAAAAGGATTCTTCACAGTATCTAATGTCCCACGAAGAGCTTTGTCAGTTTCTTCAAATGATGCAGAAGAAATGAACTTGTATGATGTCGCACTTGTTTTGAAAGCCTTCACCCCCTTCTCTTCAAAAAGGGCCACATCAATAGCAGGAACAGAAGATGTCGCATAACTCACCTCAATAACAGTTCCTCCAGTAAAGTCAATTCCTTTTTTGATGCCGAACTTTGACACGAGCATGAAACTTGCTGCCACCATGAATATAGCAATTGCAATGAATATGGTTTTGTATTTGATGATAAACATATGGTTAGTTATTAGTTGTTAGTAATTAGTTATTAGTTAATACAATACATACTACCCAATAAAACCACTACCGAATAAGAACTTTGCGAATTTACTATTTTTATCAAGCACGATTGCACGAAGGAGTGATCGTGTAACAATCTGCGCTGAGAAGAGTGACACGACAGCTCCTAAGAAAAACGTAAACGCAAAGCCTTTTACAACCGATGTACCAAGCCAAAAGAGAATAATAGATACAATAATCGCTGCGATGTGTGAGTCACGGATAGAAGTCCATGCACGCAAAAATCCAGTTTCCATCGCTTCTTTGATTCCCTTTCCTTTTGCAATTTCTTCTTTCATGCGTTCAAAGGTAAGCACGTTTGCATCCACTGCAAGACCAAGCGAGATAATGAGACCTGCGATACCTGCAGATGTAAGCGTAACAGGAATAAGCTTAAAGAGCGCAAGCATAAAAGCAAGATATGATACAAGCGCAAGAGATGCCATAACACCAGGGAGACGATACCAAAGGATCATGAAGATGACAATAAACAAGAACCCTGCAATCGCTGACTTCTTACCAGCATCGATTGCTTTTACTCCAAGAGAAGGCTCAACAACACTTTTTCCTGCAAGTGAGATAGGCACGGGAAGCGCTCCTGAGTTCAAGCGTCCAACCATAGTTTTTGCTTCTTGTGTTGTGAAATTACCTGAGATAACCGCCTTACCGAGTGTGATTTCTTCGTTAACGGTAGGTGAAGAAATTGGTACACCATCTAGAAAGATCGCGACTTGCTTACCAATGTTTGCTTTTGTGATGTCCGCAAAGAGCTTTGCCCCTGTTTCATCAAAAGTAAGCTCTACCATTGGACGGTTCGTTGTCTGGTCAAAGACAAGCGATGACTTCTTAAGGTATGTTCCTGTAAGACCGGTACTTTCATAATTACCGATCATGTCATATACCGTAGATGATGCATTGAGCTCCTTTGCATCTTTTTTCTGTGTCTTAAACTCAAGCACAGGTGTCTCCCCGATAAGCTTCGCTGCCTGATCAACATCTGCAACACCAGGAAGCTCTACAACGAGTCTCCATTCATTAGCAAGACGAGAAAATGATGTGGTCACTGTTGGTTCACGGACACCAAAGAGGTTGACACGTCGCTCGATAACATCACGAAGCGCATCGACACTATCGTTTACATTCACATCTTTTGGAAGTGCATTTGTGTCGATCGTATAGGTAAGCGCTGACCCACCAGCAAGATCAAGCCCAAGTACGAAATCCTTTCTAAAATTACCGTTTAATACTGCCCCTCCTTTCCATAACCACAAGGAAAGTACAGTAACAGCCATAACCAACCAAAATGCTTTAATCTTTGCTTTCATATATATAAGTAGCCCGATTCTACCATATTTTTAGGTGCAAAAGAAGCGCCTCCGTAGGAGGGGCTTCTTTTTGTGGTACAGCATTCATCTTAATTTTTCAATTGTGTTTCTCTTCCACCTATTACTACATTTCACCATCCACGAATCAGAGAAAAACTTTTAGCTAAAATATTTTAACCTCAAGAAAATAAAGACTTTAGAAAGTTTTGTAAAAAATTCAGGAATATCTTTACCTAAAAAGAATAGGAAGAAGAGCAACATTCCGAGGGAAACCTGGTTAATATCTAGAGTGATAAGTACAAATGCAAAAGCAAAAAAATTAATTATTAGTGCGTACCGGTACCACCCAACAATAAACAGAGGGAGACAGATCAGTTGAGCAAAAAGAGCCAGGTAAGACAAAATAACCACGAAGTACTCTGAGTTTTTTAAGAACGAGACCAAAAATGTATCCCTACCGATATTAAGCGAAAGAATTAAATTTAATGCTTGTCCGTTTACCCATGACTCTGCATATAATTTATCTATTGCACTTAGTGTAAATGTTAAGCAGAAAATAAATATCGGCATATAAAATAAATACACGGGAACAAAAACAGTATCTCTCATGCTATCCCTTTTATTACCAAGTATTACTTGTATTAATTGCTTAGTTTTTGGCACCAACACAAACATAACTAGAAGCAAACCCACAAACGCCATTGCTGGTTCGCCGACTAAATTATTTCGATTATATAGAGATGTTTGAATGTACCACAAAAGAAATGATCCGATCCTAGGACAGATTCCGAATGCAAACAAACATGAGATAACCGCCCCTATAATAAAAATAATTTTCACAAAAAACGGGGAATCAAATACATACAAAATGCTTGGGAAATATCCAAACGTTGAATTAAGGTCTGCAGATGGAATAAGTCCTTGGTTGCTATATATTTCATCTATATAAGGAATCTCTGTAATATAATAATATAATAAAAATATACCTAGTAAAAACCTAAAAATAACAAAAATATATAGCGGATAGGGAGTGGTTTCAGTAATTTTTATATTTTTTAAAATTTTATTTACTTGCATACAATGTCATGAGTAATAGCCAAAGATGCTGAATATCTTGCACTATAATAAATATGATGAGCATCTAAAAAAGATCGACAAAAGTAAGTCAATATGCTTTCTCTTAACCGAGAAGGGACAGCTGGCCCGTAATTAATCAGAGCATAATACGGAACAATTGCATGATGCGACCTCTCACCTTCGTGCAGTAGTATTCTAAAATCATCCATTGCTGAAGCACGAGTATTACCATCAACGATAAGAGTAAGCTTCGGCCTCTGCATCGTTTCTGCCCCACCCATATCCCTAAAAGGGAGCGGGAGAGGTGCAAAACCAATTGACCTACCAAAACTAAATAAAGTTGACGATTTGGTAACATATCCAAAAACTACTAAACAAGCCAATAACCCTAAAAAAATTGATGCAACGTTCCGCAAGATAATGTTTAATTTTTTTGATTCAACCTCATCCGTGCATGTATTAGATCTAAAAAACCCAATAATGTTATAGACTGTATTTCCGACAAACACTATCCCTGGTAAATATTTGAAATAATAAAGAAAATCAAACCTTGATTTTCTGATTAGAAAAAGAAGAGCTTCAAAACGTAAATATTTTTTATTAGTCACAAGGTCCACAACAACCCAAGAATTTTCCTTCAGCAGCATTCTATGAATCTCATTGTTATTACGCGCTGGAACAAGATTAACATTAGTTAATCTTAGTACACCAAGAACTAACTTTGCAGCATTATAGCAAAATCCACAATCTGAATCATAATAAATTGTTGCCACATTTGAATAACTCATTAAGTGTTAAGTATTTGATAAGTATACCTCACCAGCTTCCATTAATTACCCATATCGGACTATCGTTTGGAACAGAGACGAGCGTCTTCCCTGTTGATTTTGCAAAATATGTATGCCATGCATAAAGATTAACCAAGAACCATCTATTATTTCTAAAAAAAGAATTTGACTCAAATGCTAATGCTTTTCTTGCTTGTGATTTTTTTGCAACTGCAATACCTTCTCGTGACCAAAAATCAGAACAAAGCCCAACCACATACAACTCCCCATTAATCCATTTTTCCTGCAAGCCTCGACCAGAATCTCTTTGCTTCCTTGTAATCACCTTAGTAAAGTTTTCATCGGATAAAAAAAGCGCACCAGAATACGTAAAAACAAGTGGGATATATTCACCAAAAGGAATGAGGAACTTCTTTTCTGTAATACTTTGCGGATATGACGAACCATCAAATGAATATTCCATAAGACCATTATAGGACAACCCATTCTTATAATACGGACCTCCGTAAATAATATGTGACTTAGCCCTTCTTACACTCTCAAGAAGCTCATATCTTGTGCCAACTGCCTCAGGAGCAAAAAAAGTTGTACTTGGTTGTGTTTTCTCAATAACACGCATAACTGTTTCTTGTGGTTTCTTGGTATCATACATGGATGTAGAAATAATTCTATTTCCATCCATGTCTAAAATATTGGTTCCAGCAAGTGGAACACTTATGCTTGTTGTAGCAGACATAATTTTAGAAGAATACCCTATATACATACAAGAAAGTACACCAAAAAACAAATACACGACGATAGTCTTTCTAAATGAGAACCTAGAAAGAAATTCCACACTGACGCCAAATAAAAAGTTCACTCCTAAGGCACCGATGAAAGGAATTAAAAGTCCAACGGGAGTAAAAACAAGGAGTACTGACGGATCTGCAAAAATCCAATACCAACCAAAATCAATATGAGGAGAATAGTAGAGCAAATAGAGTAGAAAAGAAGATACGTAACCATATGTCATCATAAGAACCCCACAAAAAAGGGTGTATATAACGCGACCATATGCACCATATGCTATGTCTTTACATTTTTGAAGCAACCTTTTTACAAGAACAAGTAAAAAGAACCATACGAAAGAAACTGCTGCGACCACTACTGTAGCACTATAATAAACAAGGAGTAATAGAAAACTTGTAAGCCCCGTAAAACCAGAATACTCAAGAGGGTATGTTGTCAATATCCAAGAAAATACTATCGAATAGAAAATAACACCTACACCAATAATGTGTAAGCATGTTTTTTTAGAAAAACCTTTTGCTACGTTATTTAAAACAACATAGAATGAAAAAAGTAGTGCGGCACTTACACACAAAGCGTATAAATAAACAAATAAAGACATGATACGCAAAGTGTATCATGTCTTTATTTAGCATGAATACTCTTTCTCAGTTAGTTTCCTCCTGAAGCCCAACAATTTGGCCATGTTCCATTATCAGGACAAACTGGTACTGCAGTACTAATAGTAACTGTAACAGACTGGGCAGTTGTTCTTCCGCTTAGATTAGCACAGGTAAGTGTATAAGTTACATCATAATTTGAAACTGTTGCATTACTACTTAATACTTCAAGAGTTCCGGACGTAGCCTTTGGTCCAGACCATGCATTTGACGCAGTACATGTACTTGCGTTAGTAGTACTCCATGTCAAATGAAGTGACTGTCCTTGATGGAGGGTTGAGCCTACGAGAGCAGACCCTTGATCGTATGTAGCATAGAATGACACTGTAGGTGCAGGCTGCGCATCCTCATTAATTCTAATTGTTTTTGTAATGGTACGTTTACCTGTTGTACAAGAGAGCTTATAGGTTTTTGCTGTTACCCCAGATGCAATATTTGTATTAGTAACCGAGAGCGACCCTGATGAAGTTCCCTTTGTGCCACTCCAATCACCAGAAGCAACACAGTCACGCGCACCAAGTGATGACCACGTGAGTGAAGCGGATCCCCCGTATGTTGTTGTAGCAGCAGTTTCTTTTGTATTATTAACTTTAAAGGTGACGGCAGGTGCAGGAGGAATCGCTGATCCAACAGAGAGACCAACATCAGAAGATGGCGTATCTGCTGCACAATAAATCACTTGTCGAGACACCTGAATAGCCCCATAATATGCACAATTAGGTATGGATGTCTGGTAAGGAGTTACAGAACCTGCTGTAGCATTCCAACATTGATCTGAATCCCCTTGGCTCACACACCCTGCAGCTCTCGGTGCTGTATAACATGCGTACTGCATATAACTATCCACCTCGTACCCAGATGGGCATGTGATTGTACTTGTAGATGTTGGTGTTGTTGTAACGTAAATCGGTGTTCCATCTTGAGCATATGTTATTGAACCATTCCCAGCATCTACTCCTGGCGAATCTGAGTCAGAAACACTATCACCTGCTGAATTGCAACATGCAACACCTGGACCTGTGATTGACATTCCTGCAGCGACAGCATTTGCAACAGTACCAGGAGACCCAACAATATTAACGCCACTAAGATTTGCTACTCCGAGTGAAGCAGCATGCACACCTAAAGTTACACCTAAGTTACCCGTACCAGTAGTCTCTCCACTTCCTTTTCCTCCGCCAGAGGAAGTTTCTCCTCCGGTAGGACCTTCGGTAGCGTACACCTTTTCAAAAAGTATGCCGCTTTGCATTTTATACTTAGTGCTCGATACTTTCTTTATATCTTGATTAATAATAATTGACTCAAAAACAAATGGGTCAAGCCATGGACTTATAATAATAAAATTCTTAGTCTCTCTATCGGTGTTAAAGAAATATGCCGAAAAATTCATAACAAGAAGAGATTTTTGCTTTGCAATATCATTATTTAACACAGCATATATTTCACATTGTTCAAGACTTTGATTTGGACGCTTAAAAGCTTTCTCAAGTGTACACGTAATAGTATAATCTCGTCCTACACTTAAATGATAATTTTTAACTAAATAGTTACTCAAAAAATCTTTTGCATCTTGTGTCATTGAAGACACCATTGTTGAGCCCACAACCATCACATAGCCATCTTTTCTGGCAACACAATCTATGTTTTGACCTATTTTTGTATACTTTGTTAACTCTTCCACTTCAGGACAAATAACAAAATCAAAATTTCCAAATGACGCAAGAGAAATAGTGGTTCCATACTTTTCTTTAATAAATGTCACAATATCTGAACGTGGGATTGTAGTGATTGGCTTTTGCTTGATAGTGTAAACACGGAAAATGATGATACTACCTACGACAATACATAAAGCTATAAAAACTCCAAGATAAAGCGCTCTCTTAAAAGTAGTAGGCTCTTGTCTAAGGTTATTTAAAAAATTATTAAAAGATTGCATATACTTTATAGTGTATACCATTTATGCACAAATATAGTTACCAGTTATACACAAAACCCCCTAGACTGTATCTAGGGGGTTTGAAACAAAAACAATTCACTTGAATGATTTAATCCGAGATGAGTACTCTACAGCGACTTTGTAGGCCTCTTCTTTTTGATTCGAAAAAAGGTCACTAACAGCCAGAAATACATTATCTCCGATATAAAAAAAGTACGTATGAAGAACATTTTTGTTTGTTGCAAACTCTGAGAGACATCCAGTGATACCTTTCTCTTCTTTCTTGCAAACCACTTTGTCATCCACTCGATAAGAAACATTATTACTTATCGCGTTGTTAACGGAAAAAAAGATTTGTGAATGAAGTTTGTTTTTACTTTTCGGAACCCATCCGATCGAGACCTGCAACTGACCATTTGAGGATTTTACTCCTGTCTGACAATTAACCACATAGAAAATATTCTCCGGGACTTTAGCACCAACGGTCGGGGTTTTTGCTTTGGAATCACAATCCATCCCATCATCCACCGGAGTGTAGTCAATCTTGAACTCCTCCTTGAGGAAGGCTGCGATCTTCTCATTACCGACAATCTTACCATCGTCGGATGTAGCTGCTGCTGACACTGCAACTTGCGGGGCTTGTGCCACTGCCTGCTGCGCGAAAACGGAAACCGAGAACGCAACAACAACTGCAGCAACGAATACCGAAAGAATTTTCTTCATGGTGAAATCTCCTGAAATTTGAAATGAGGATTGAAACGTACAAAGAATCCACTATATATTATTACATTTTATTATTATTTTGTCAATACTTGTTAAAACCCTTTTAATATAACTGTTTTGTCTATGTTTAAAGCATTAAGCACATATTGGTTTATTTATCTCCTGCAAGTACTCACACAAAGAAAAACAATAGGTGGTGAGTGCATTTACATTTAACAATCTTTGAGTTTTCCCCATTTTTTATATAAAAAAACCTTACAAATACAAAACTAGTGCTACACTAAAATAATGTAGTCAATGGTAACAGCTCTACAAATATATGTTGCACTATTCTCACAGATCTCACAGAAACCCACTTCGTCAAACGTTACTTGCTTTCGCATTAGTATCACTCACCCTTCTAGCATATGTCCCTGTTTTTGCTATTTCTGATGTTTGCCCAGGAGAACCTCAAACACTTTACTGGTCATCAAGTAATACCTCGGGTGCATGTACGCCAGATGACACAACTCCAGGCGGTGGATCCATCTCTTCTTGTAACTTTACCATCACCCCTAATACTTCAAGTTCATCTACTATTTACCCTGCCGCAACATGCACCGTAACACTTGTCTGTGACGGTATGTCTGCAAGCGATACAATTAATGTAAACCCTGATCAGTCACGATGCTGCGGAAAGTGGGATCTTGCTGGGTCTTCTTCTTGGAACGGCACTACATGTGTTGCTGGCCCACCAGTTGTTACAGCTACTGCAACGCCGACCGTTGTTTTACCTGGAGGGACATCGCATATAACGTTTACTGAAGTTGGGGCAGATACGTGTGGGATGTACTACCGTTACCCTGACCTTACATCTGCATGGACTCTCCTTAATGCTACAGACACTTATCTTGCAACCCACGGTGTTGACTGGAACCCGAGCAGTCCTTTTTCATCATCAACAGACTACATGTTTTCATGTTACAACACATTAGGACATGGATATTCAACAGTTTCTATCCTTGTTAACCCTTTACCAACCATTCCAGTCTTTACAGTTTCGCAAACAGGTATAACTCTTGGAGGTAATGTTGATGTTCATATGGAAGCGTACGATGCAAACGGTGACATGACAAATCTCGTCATGGACTGGCTAGCACCTGCCCCTATAAGTAACTGGACATGGAACACATACGCAATACCTGGATACACTGCAACAAGTACAGGAGGAACTCAAAGTAACGGGGGATGGGTTGCGAACCGTGCCCCATTTACTGCAACAACAAGTAAAACCCTAGACTTTGTGTTTACACCTGCCGGTACAGGCACTTACACAATCCAAGCTGCCGCATACGATAACGCAGCACTAGGTCTACGCTACGGCCCAACCCCTCCACCAACACGTTCACTTGTTGTTTGTGACCCTTCTACACCTTGGGATGGTGTAACATGTGGTACAGGATATATAGACCTTACCGCTTCAGTTGCATCACCTTCTTCTGCTGTACCTGGAACAGATACAATACTCTCTGGAACCATTACAAATGGTGGAACATTTTCAACTGGTGGATCATTTAGCAACTTCTTCCAGGTAGCCGATCAATCAAATGGAGGAGGAACTATTACTGACTTACCTTCATCCAGCACATCAACATTAGCTGCGGGAGGAAGTAGAGTAATTAATAAAACATACACGTTCCCTGGTGGACCAGGTACGTACTCTGTGAGGCTATGTACTGATAAAACTTCATCAGCAGGTGGTGGCGTAATCACTGAATCTGACGAAACAAATAATTGTGGAACACCATGGACTGATGTTACTGTTGCGTGTACCGGGTCAGATAGATGGGATAGTATGAACTCAGCATGTGCAGATCCTCAGGTAATCAGTGCTGTAGTTGACGGTGAGCTCTACCCTCCTGGAACGATCACACTTACATGTGACAACACAGATACGGACAGCTACGCTGTGTACTATAATGATTCAATTTTTGTTGCTACAACATCATATAGTGGACCAGTTGTGATAGGCGGTATAACAAGTGAAGGGAACTATGTTATACGATGTGCGCACGGCAACATCTACGACCAAGTCACTCGATATTACGACGCAACGCCAGGAACACCTGATGTGACACTCAATGTTACTCCGCCTTCTATCGTTATCGGTGAACCTGCGACTCTTACATGGGACACCGTCTACCCAACTTCTAGTTGTATGCTCTACGCACGTGTTGTGTGTGCAAACAATGCATGTAGTGCGCTCCAACTTGCAGCATCAAGCTCACTTAATGCTATCTTAAATGCAACAACAACTGACGTGAATGACCCTGCTACATCACGTGTACTCACAACCGCAATAAAAACAGTAGCACCTGGACATCTAGGCACAGACTGGAGAGCGCTTGGTAAAAAGACACTGAAGATTAATTACACGACAGACTTCGTCTATGACTGCGGTAATGGCAATAAGGAAACAAAACGGGTACAGGTAGTCAAGAGCGAGGAACAGTAGGAAAGATTTCAGACAAACAGACCGCTACGCTAACAGATAACAGACAAATACTAGAGGATATTACGCGAAGGCAAAGCCTTCGCGTAGCGTGTATTGTATTTAACTGACAACTAACAGGTAGCGATTTAATATCTGTATACCCCCTGATCTGTAGTCTTCCTTATTACCCATGATATAATAACCCTATGTTTATCTGGCCATATCTTCTTAGACTTGCAGTAGCGCTCTACTTCATTTACCCTCATGCACAAGCACTTACCGCTGGTGTAAAAAAAGCTAAAATGGCTCTTTTTGAGTGCATTAATCAGTCTATACAAATATCAGAAAGTATCACCTTTACCCTTTGGCACTCATTCTTCATCGCGCTTGGTCTTCTTATTCTTATTTGGCCTCGACCGATATTCCCACTTATCATTGTCCTCCTTATCCTCTCAACGGAACTCTATATTAACTTTTCAATGCATAGCTATACAAGCGCAAACATGCTTCTCTTTGTGCTTATCTTGGTCACCCTTGCGCTTATCATCTATACACGACGTGCAGCACAGTTTAGGTAACAAAAAAGCAAGGTTATAGGTATTAAGTTGTAGGTTATAAAATACAAAATGACATCGTACAAAGAACTTACTGTCTGGCAACAATCATACAAATTTGGTCTTGAGGTATATTCAGTAACAAAAAATTTTCCAGCTGATGAAAAATATGGACTAGTATCACAACTACGAAGGGCATCACTTTCAATACCTTCAAATATTGCGGAAGGAAGTAAACGGGGAACGAGAAAAGATTACCGGTCTTTTATTATTATGGCATATGGTTCAAGCGCAGAGATTGAAACCCAATTACTTTTTTCTAAAGATCTAGGGATACCTGGGGAAAGATAAGTACGATGAACTAAATAATAAACTCATCGAAATAATGAAAATGCTAAATTCAATGATTCATAAATTAACATAATAAAATGAACCCTTTAAACCTACAACCTAATACCTATAACCTTAGATCATCTCTTGAGTCTCTCACCCGTCTATCCTCTGATCATAAAGCTGGATTACTTCGACTGCACATTACAACAATCGAGGAACTTCTTAGACATTTTCCATTACGCTATGTAAACATGGAAGGTATGACAGGTGCTACAAACCTTACAAAAGGTCAGTCAATCGTACTCTACGGTATCATGGAAAAAGTTGCAGTCCGAAGAAGTTTCCGAGGGCATATTCCAATGACTGAAGCACGTGTTGTAGATAACACAGGTCACATCAGATGCATCTGGTTTAACCAAGCATATATTGGCAAGATGTACCCTGATGGCACAAAGGTTCGCGTGTCAGGAATCGTCCAAGAAGACAGTAAAGGAATATTTCTTTCAAACCCAAGCATTGAAAAAGTATCTATCATTCCCGAAAGCGGAGAATCCCTCTTTACAACAATGGCAGAACAAAGAGAAACAGATGCAGGGAAATCACTGAATAAAAAAGACATGTCCCTGCTAACCCCTATTTATCCAGAAACAAAAGGTGTTACATCGCTCTACATCCAGAGCCTTCTTAAGAAAGCCCTCGCTACAAATATTCTTGATTTTGTAGAAGACACACTTCCTCAAGAACTCTGTAAGCGTCTACACTTGCCCACACTTCGTGAGGCGCTACTCTATATTCATTTTCCAAAATCTGAAGATCTTACAATTGCAGCACGAAAACGATTTGCATTCGAAGAAATTTTTCATCTTCAGGTTAAACAACACAAAGAAAAGGCAGCCGCTAAAAATGAACATGCTTATACTATCACCACAGACACTAAAGAAATGAAAAAGTTTATTGGAACATTCCCTTTCACCCCAACAGATGCTCAAAATCAGGCAATTAAGACAATTCTTGAAGATATGGGAAGCGGCACGCCTATGGGACGCCTACTTGAGGGTGATGTTGGTAGTGGTAAGACGTTTGTTGCAGCGGTTGTTGCTCATGCTGTGCTACGTCATAGAGCAACCACACATGGTAAACGCTTACAAGTTGCATACATGGCTCCAACTGAAATTCTTGCCAAACAACATTTTGAAAGCTTTGTTAGTTATTTCAAAGGAACAGGGATTGAGATCGGGTTACTTACTGGAAATGGGTGTAAGAAGTTCCCGAGCAAAACAAATGATGACTCAACCTCAATCTCACGCGCTCAGCTTCTTACATGGATAAAAGATGGGAAGATATCAATTGTCATTGGAACTCATGCTCTTATTCAAAAGAGTGTTAAGTTCGAACAATTAGCCCTTGTCATTATTGATGAACAACATAGATTTGGGGTAAAGCAAAGAAAAGCACTTGCAAGCGGAAACGATGCTTCCACGATCCCTCACCTCCTATCAATGACAGCAACCCCTATCCCTCGTACACTTGCACTTACCATGTTTGGAGATCTTGACCTTACTGTTATTGATGCGATGCCGAAGAATCGTAAAAAAATTATTACAGAGATAATCAAAAGCAGTAAG
This sequence comes from uncultured Candidatus Saccharibacteria bacterium, assembly GCA_964546555.1. Lineage (GTDB taxonomy): Bacteria > Patescibacteriota > Minisyncoccia > Phycocordibacterales > UBA5272 > UBA11704. Next base: position 65,844 of record CAZJJX010000002.1, on the reverse strand, counting down.
CGAAGTGAGATGTATGAGCATGTACGCAAAGAACTTCAATCTGGGAGACAAGTGTACGTTATTTGCCCACGCATCGATGAGCAAGATGAGGAAGAGCGTCAAAAGAGAATTCTCAAGAGCGTCAAAGAAGAAGCAGACAGACTCGCACACCAGATCTTTCCTGAATTCGTTGTCGATATTTTACATAGCAAAATGAAGAAAGAAGAAAAAGAAGAAGTGATGCAAGATTTCTTGGACAAAAAATCTGACATCTTGGTTGCGACATCTGTTGTTGAGGTTGGTGTTAATGTCCCAAACGCAACAGTTATTATTATTGAACATGCTGACAGGTTCGGACTTGCGCAACTCCATCAGCTTCGTGGACGAGTAGGAAGAGCAGAGCACCAGTCATATTGTTATCTCTTTACCGAAAGCACCGGAGAGACCACGTACACACGACTCAAAGCGCTTGTACATGCAAAGAATGGCTTTGAGCTTGCTGAACAAGATATGCTCACACGCGGTATAGGGACTCTCTTTGATGGTAAACAATGGGGCGTAAGTGATCTGGCAATGGAAGCAATCAAAAATCCGAAGCTCGTAGATATTGCTCAACAAGAAGCAAAAAAACTCGTCGAGCAAGATCCTACTTTGGAACATCACGAACTTCTAAAGAACACAATCGATGCAAAGGAAAAAGTACATATGGAGTAGATCCATAGTTCATTAAACTGTACATGTAGATGCATACAAAAAGTCGCGCTTTGCGCGACTTTGTGGCACCAGATATGCACCTACTCCCTAAGCGGGACCGGCGAAGAATGTAATGCTCTTTTGTTTGAAAGATGTCCAAGACCTTGCTCTGTAGAACGATAGTCTTCGAGACGCTTCACACGAAAAAAATGTTTTGCTTGTTCAGTGTTGGCCCCCGCTGAATGAATCAGACCTGCACACGAAGCATGTTCACCTACTTGTTGAAAAACACATTTACTCTTTTCAATTTGTCCACGGCAGTCAGTACTTCCAGGAAGCACTCGCCTGCATGGATTCTGTGTTGTAGAAGTTTTGTCTTGTTGTGAGCCAAGATCTTGTTCTCCTTTGCCAGTTTGCCAGCAGCTCTCAATGATGTGAGAGTTGCCTTGTGTTGTATCTGCCATCCTGAATCTCCTTAGTTGTAGATTAGAGATCAGCACTTCTCTTTTTAAGAAGCACTCTCTCTATGCTACTCCTTGAAAGCATGCTTGTAAAGCGGATATAAAAAATTACAACACAAATACCATTACGTATTACAAAATCAACAGATGACTCAAGTTGGTCATTTATACTTCATCGTAAATTGATTTCATTCGTACCTTATCCCCAAAGTGCATCCACCTGAATCAGCAGATTCATGGCTTGGCCATAAAAACGAGAACAAAGAATCAGTCGTGTATACTACATCGTATTTTGATTTCATTCGCACCTTATCCCCAAAGTGCATCCACCTGGACTCGAACCAGGGACCAGTCGTGTATAAGACGACGGCTCTACCAACTGAGCTATGGATGCACTTTGCTGATACGACGTTACTTACTATTTTGTTACTGTACTATAGCAAAAAATAGCAAATGTTTCTATGGGGAAGAAATAAGGGTGGAGGCTTCGCCTCCACCCTTATTTCTTCCCCATCACCCCCCTTTCTTACATCTCTTTCTTCTTTGGTGCGATACCGTGTAAAACAAGAAGCTTCTCAAACTCTTCACGCTCGATATTCTCAACACGCATAAGCTCCTCTGCTATCGCTGTGAGCACATGCCGTTTGTCGGTAATGATAAGCCGTGCTCTATTCCACGCCTCATCCATGATGCGCTTTACTTCATCGTCAATCTTCTGTGCATATTCTTCGCTGTATTCCTTAGTTCCTAAAAGTGTCTCATTGCGCGCATCAAAAGCAATCGGCCCAAGTGTACTCATACCGTATCGCATCACCATCTGACGAGCCATCTTGGACGCAACCTCTAGATCATTTGATGGTCCCGTAGTAATGTCTCCAAAGATTTCTTTTTCTGCTACATATCCACCAAGTGACATTGCAATATCATCCAAAAACGTCGCACGACTCATGAGTCGCCTGTCATCAAGTGGGAGCTTAAGTGTGTATCCTCCGGCATTACCGCGAGCAATAATAGATATCTTATGCACAGGATCAGCATCAGGCAATACTGATGCGACAAGAGCATGTCCTGCTTCGTGATATGCCGTTAACTTCTTTTCTTTATCAGAAAGAACATGACTCTTTCGCTCTGGACCAAGCATCACCTTTTCGATAGAGCGAATAAGATCATACTGCGCAACAGACTTGCGACCTTCTCGCGCAGCTAAGATCGCACTTTCGTTCATAAGAGAATACAGATCTGCACCAGAAAACCCTGGTGTTCTTTCTGCGATTACCTTAAGATTCACGTCTTCTGCAAGTGGCTTAGACTTTATATGAACAGAAAGAATCTCTTCACGATCATTACGATCAGGAAGATCAAGTGTCACTCGACGATCAAAACGTCCAGGACGAAGTAGTGCTTTATCGAGCACGTCAGGACGGTTCGTTGCCGCCATAACAATGAGATTCATTGTTGGCTCGAATCCATCCATCTCTACAAGTATCTGATTGAGTGTCTGTTCGCGAGCTTCTCCTTGCCCACCTATTGTTGTAGATCTACTTCGTCCAACCGCATCTATTTCATCAATGAAGATGATTGCAGGTGCGGCTTTCTTTGCCATATCGAAAAGATCACGCACGCGTGATGCCCCGACACCAACAAACATCTCTTCGAACTCCGATCCAGATAAATGGAAGAACGGCACTCCTGCCTCCCCAGCCACAGCACGAGCAAGCATAGTCTTACCTGTTCCTGGTGCACCCATAAGAAGGACACCTTTTGGAATCTCTGCACCAATATCAGTAAACTTCTTTGGCGCACGCAAAAACTCTACGATTTCTTCCAGTTCTTCTTTTGCTTCTTTTGCACCAGCCACGTCCTTGAAAAGAATTTTTTCTTTTGTGTCATCTGGATAAATAACTTTTGCACGAGACTGACCAAATGAAAGCGCTTGTACATTCGCACCTTTGATGCCACGAGCTAACCACCAAATCATAAACGCAAGGAAAAGGATCGGGAGGATAATTGGAATAAGTGAAACCCAAAAAGATGCACCCCTATCAGAAGAAATAGTTATTGTCGTTGTTGCAAGGGTGCTTGTACTAACCCCATATGCAGAGAGTGTTGAAAATACAGACGCTCCATCTTCTTTCTTAGTCACTATTTTTGTATCGTCTGCTTTTTTCCCAGTAAGAGAGCTCCCTTCTACATCAATAGCCACGATTTCTCGTGTTGCAACCTTTTGTGCGAACTCTGAAATAGGCACAACTGGTGTCGCCTTCTTTTCGCTAATAATTGAGTACCCCCATGACAAAAACATGAAGATAATAAAAACTCCAAAAAGTTGTTGAGCAAAGCTTGTTGGTTTTGCCTGGGAAGACTGATCTTCCTTTTGTTGTTTGGACTGCTTAGTAAGTTTTGGGAATTTCATCTTTTGCATAATTAGATTATAGTGAAGACATTATAGCAGATTACAGCAAAGCATAAAAAAAAACCAATCACAGATAAGCGTGATTGGTCCGTACACAAAAACCTTTTTGGTGGAGTCTCCTAGCACAGATGAGGTTACGCAATAGGCTGTAAGGAGTAATCACACAGAAGTGATGTACCTATCTTTTTGTGGCGAGTAAAATAATCACTTTTTGTGTCACCTTCTATCCCATGATTATTCATAACCGGAATAAGCACACGACATGTTGGACACGTGTACTTCCCAACAAACAAAGCTGAATACCACAATTTTTCTTCTGAAGTCAAAGGAACGACATGTTCCCTGTTTTTTGGGGAAGCATTATCAGAAGACATGGTAAACCTCCATAAAGAACCGCAAGATATGTAGTATACCAAAAATGACCGACCATAGGAAATGGGTATGTTAGAATAGATAGAATACGTTTATCTATAACCATCTAGATATCTATGAGACAAGCTGAACACAAAAAACTCCATCTCACCTACGTGATAAACGACACCTATGATGCAGGAATCGAGCTTTTTGGTTTTGAAGTAAAAGCTGTGCGAGCTAAGCTTGCAAACCTTGAAGGTGGGAAAATTCTCATCCGTGGAGGTGAAGCGTTTCTTGTTGGTGTCTATATTGCACCATATCAAGCTGCAAATACCCCAAAAGACTATGACCCCTACCGCACCCGCAAACTATTGTTACAAAAAAAAGAGATTGCTGAGCTCTACGGACTCGAACAAACAAAAGTATTGACACTTCATCCTAACTCGTTGTATAGTAAAAATAACCTCATTAAAGTTGAGGTCGCGGTGTGTAAAAAGAAAGATGCACGCGACAAGCGAGAAGATATCAAAAAAAATATCACTCGCAGAGAACTGCGAGAAAGTAATTAAAGGTATGTATTTCATTTATATTTTATATAGTGAAAAAGATACAAAGCTATATGTAGGATGCACATCTAATGTAGTAGAGCGATTAAGGAGGCATAACTCTGGACACGTTCCAGCAACAAAAAATAGACAGCCGCTTGTTTGTATACACACTGAGGAATTTACTTCAAAAGAAGATGTGTTTAATAGGGAAAGATTTCTAAAAACTCTTTGGTCTGCTAATTTCAAAAATAAAATTAAAAAAGAATATCTAAAGAATAAACAATCCAAATAATTTTTTATAAATTGAAAAATTATTTGGGCGGTTAATTCGCCCGAACATTTGGTTACTGGTGTTTTATGGCTAATCCGTTTGCAGGGCCCATGGCAAACGGACGCCCAAACATCAGTTTACCGATGTTTTAGGGGGATGATCTTTGGCATCGATACTAAGAATATGTTGTATGTGCTGTACCGAGAATTCTCCGCAACTCGTAAAAGACCGGAGAGACCATGTTGCAAACTCAACTGGTAAGGCTATCCGTTCACCATACATGGCAAACGGACTAGTTCCAGCATTCGCCTAAATTACTGGCCGATCTGGTGTCACTTTCGTTCGCATCTACGGGATGACTGCTGGCAATATAACAGTAGATGTAGAGCACAGTGTTGCATAACACTATACTTGAAATAATTCATGCTATACATTCATTGCTTTAGTTTGCTTTTAATAATGAATGCGAACACATGAAGCAAACTACGTACAGTAGACCCATACCTCATACCTTAGTACACGCGAGTTCGATTCTCGCCATCTCCACCACTTCGCTCCAAAAAAACCACCAAGAAATGCTTGGTGGTTTTTTGGAGCTTCGCGGTGCGCGCACCATAGTATAGAAAATCTCATTAGATATCTTAAGATATGAATAAAAAATTGAAAAGAAGTGGTAGGACCCCGTGTAACGTAATCGCGAAGTGGGGTCGTGCCCCTCATAGCAAGTAATCTTGCGTCGTGGAATATACTTAAATCATATGCACTATGTCTACATTTTAAAAAATGAAAGGCAAGAAAAGTATATAGGGTGCACATTTGATCTTAAAAAGAGATTACAAGAACATAATAACGGCGAAACAAAAACAACAAGAAATAATGGTGTTTATAAAATAGTCTGGTACTGCTCTTTTACTAACAAAGATCGTGCATACGAATTTGAAAAATATCTTAAGTCAAGTTCTGGATATCCTTTTTCATATAAACACTTACTATGAAGTAAAAATACTCTAAATGTAATCATTTTGTGACGTATCACTCCTTACATAAAAAAAGTGTACTCACGACTATGTTTTTGTAGGATGCCGCGGTACCCCGTGGCGTCACAAAAATAAAATCACGTAACCATATGCTCTATAGTTACGTGAAGTTAAGTCTTACTCATGCATGAATTTTTTGCGCGAGTGATGCTACTTTTTCTGGAATAAGATACTCATGATTACCTAGGCTCTTTTTTCGTTCAATGATACTTGAAGCAACCAAAAATGTATCCACAGTCGGCAAGAACAAGGAGACATTTTCTTCGGTAACCCCACTTGCAAGTGCTAGCTGTGTTTCGTTACCAATGTTTCTTCGTATCTCTTCTAGTTTCTCTGTATCAGGAGCTGAGCCAGTTTTTATTCCACTTGTTGTAACGACATCAACCACCTTTAGAGCCTTGTTGCATGCTTCCTTGAGTTCTTGTCCTCGAATATTTGGATCTATGTATTTGAAGGCAACACCGCCAAACACCTCAACTGATGACGGGACATCAATTCGCTCATCAGGCAACATGTCTACCCAGAGACCGTTGATCCCTCGCTGATGTCTAACAACACTGCCTAGCAGGTGCCATGTATCATAACCTGTAATATCGAGAAAGTTGATACCAATCCATATTTCAGGAAACTGTTTTCTTACATGTTCATAGATTTCACATAGTGGCCCATACTTCATCGCATGACCAATAAGGAACACTCCGTCAGCACCATGTGTCATTGCAATCTTAGTATTATGAATTGCATGACCAATACCCTGCTCTTCAAATGGGTCAATACAGTGAATTACTGGAAAAAACCTTTTTGTGTTCATAATTACCTTTCCTTACGATTTTAAAAAACTACCTAAAATCATCCTATCGTTTATAAATTGATAAGTCAAAAACCATGTTACTAGCTAAAGACTTACAAATAATATTTTAGAGAAATCCTTTAGAACTACATCTTGTTGTTTATAAGAATGTTACTAATTTTAGGCAATAAATTTCTATTTTGTCACTATTGACAAACAAATATATTATATTATATAATAATAATTGTCTCAAAATTGGGTAACCAATAAGAGCAGAAGCCCTTTCCAAACTCAACCTTTTTAAGAGGAGCCAGACATGCTGTTCTATCGTCTCATGGAGTACCTGTTTGTGGCCATCGTCCTGCTGGTGTTCATCACCCAGGTCGCCTGGCCGCTCTACAAGGGGCGTCCCACTTTCCCCTTCTTCCGCAAACAACGGAAGCTGGAGAAGGAACTCGCCGATGCCAACCAAGCCAGCCTTGAAGCCGGCCTGGAAAAGCAAGTGAAGAAGCACCAACCTCGCCGCAACGACGGCAACAACTAAGGAGATCCCGCAATGGAAAAACTCACGATGCGCAACCTCGTCATGATGGCTTGCGCTGCCATCACAGCACTCGTCACCCTGATCCTCACGCCACAGCTTGTCGAAAACCTGGATGCCAAGCAGTTGATGGTGATCCAGAAGCTCGACGGCACCCTCGACTGCTACACCGAACCTGGCCCCAAGATGCAATGGCTCGGTACCGTGACGACGTACCCGCGGCAAGGCTCGTACCTGTTCGACGTGCACACCGAGAAGATGGACACCGGCAAGGCGCTCCAGTTCAACGATGGCGGCACAGCAAGGCTGTACGGCAGCGTCAACTGGCAAATGCCAACCGACTGCAAGCAGATCGTCATGATCCACAAGCAGTTCGGTTCGCCGTCCGGAATCGAAGAACGAGGCGTCGCACGCATGGTGAACACCGCCATTCAGTTGTCGGGCAACACCATGACGTCAATCGAATCGTTTGCCGAACGCAAGGCCGAGCTGATCGACATCATCAACGACCAAGCGCAGAATGGCGCCTTCCAGATGGTGACACACCAGGTCGAACGCACGAACCCGATCACGAACCAACCCGAGAAGGTGTTGGCCGCCGAGATCGTGCGCGACCCGAAGACCGGCAAGGCCTCACGTCAACACGGGTCGATCCTCGACCAGTTCGGCATCACGCTGCAACCCATGTCGATCGAGAAGCTCGACTACTCGACGATCGTGCAAGAGCAGATCAAGCAACGGCAAGCAGCCATGACGCAAGTCCAGGTTTCGCAAGCCAATGCTCAGAAGGCCATCCAAGCGGCGATCACCGCCGAGAAGGAAGGTCAAGCGACCGCAGCGAAAGCGAAGTGGGAGCAAGAGACGGTCAAGGCCAAGGAAGTGACCAAGGCTCAACAAGAGTTCGAAGTCGCTTCGCTGGCAGCCAAGACCGCCGAGCAGCGCAAGCGCGAGCAAGTGCTCCTAGGTGAAGGCGAAGCCGAACGCAAGCGTCTGGTCATGCAAGCCGACGGCGCGCTCGAAAAGAAGCTGGAAGCATGGACGGCAGCGCAGAAGTTCTACGCCGACGCACTCGCCAACTCCAAGCAGCCGCTCGTTCCGGGCGTCGTCATGGGCCAGTCGGGCACCGGTCAGCACAGTAGTGTGCAAGGCCTCCTCGACATGCTCTCCGTGAGGACGGCAAAGGACCTTTCGCTCGACATGAGCATGCAAGGCACCAAGAAGTAACCATCGGCGCAATGCCGATGAAGTAGCCCCGTCAAACGTTTAATCGTTTCGGGGCTTTTTTCTTTTCCAATTTGTGTATGAGATATATACATGAGCTATATACCGAAAACACCTGTGCAATTAGTCTGAAACCTTTGTGCGATTAGAATGCGAATTCAGGTACGATTTCTTGCTTTTTGTAAATTATATTGTATGATGTTTACGGATATTCCTAGAAACCTAATCCTGAAAGGATATCGAAATGGTTCGTTCACTCTTCTTTTTGCTAGCGACTTTAATTGCTTGTTCCCCTGTCTATGCTCAAGTAGAAGCGGATGGTAGTGCAAATGTGGAAGCAATAGTAGTTGCATTTCTTGTTCTGGCAGCGATGGTAATGGGTCTCTCTATTTACAGGCGGCCTACCCGGCGGAACATGAACACAGAATCTGTTTTTCTGGAGTCACGTTTGTCACCGGATAGTTTCTTTGGAACACCTGACACCACAGACAAGACGATGCAACATGGTACGTATCACGAAGTTGACCCTATTGCAGAAGCCGACGTCTATCTGGCCTACGGAAGAGATGTCCAAGCAGAAGCGATACTCAATGAAGGTCTTGCAGAAGAAACTGACCCTATTCGTCAAGGGAAGTACCTTCTTAAACTTCTTGAATTGTACAAAAAGAGGAAGGACAGGAACAACACAAAAGCAACCTTCAGTCGCATCAATGAACTTACTCGTGGCATCGGACCTGTTTATGATGATGCACTCATTCTTGCTAAGGAACTTATCCCTAACATCGAAAGTGTTAGTGTCAGTACTGCAGCGGACAATCAACATGCAGTTGAAGCAGAAACGCCTCATCAAGCAACTTTGCCTGAAGTTGCCACGACAGACGAACATGCAAAATCACTGATAAAACATCTTGACGCACTGACAGAAGGCTGGACTACAGGTGAAAAAGTTATCACCGTTCAGACATTGAACTCAAGAGGTAATCTTGTTACAAGTACAATAACAATTACTACAAAGTAATCTGGTTGTCTTTCTAAGGGCTACGCTTTGCGTGGCCCTTTTCATTTCTTGAATTCTTTCTTCCTTATATACCACCTGACAACATCCCCACCCTATTCAATATTACTTGCTATACTTAATCACATTATGGAACAAGCAATTGCGCTCTACATCACCTCACTCATTATCACATTAGGCATTACAAGCGTTCTCTTTTTTGTCGCTCAGTTTAAAAAAGATAACAGCATCATTGATATCGCATATGGTCTTACATTTATTGCTGTTGCGTACGAACTTATGTCCATGCAATCAGAAGCTCTTAACCCTGCAAGTATCATTATACTCACACTCATTACACTATGGGGACTGCGACTATCATACAGAATATATATGAAAAACCGTGGCAAGGGAGAAGATTTCAGATACCTCTCGTGGCGTAAGACGTGGCTACGTCATGGAGCGCGATACTATCTTGCACGTGCGTACCTTCAGATTTTTGTACTTCAAGGAGTTGTCATAAGTATCGTCCTTCTTCCTTTTACACTCTCCCTTGTCCGTGTATCGACCCCTAGTTTGCCACTTCTTTTTGGGCTTAGCCTTTGGGGGCTCGGATTCTTCTTTGAAGTACTTGGAGATAGACAGCTTGATCGATTTATTAAAAGTAAGTCTATACATAAAGGCCAGATCATGAAGACAGGTCTCTGGAAATATACACGCCACCCAAACTATTTTGGTGAGTCGATGATGTGGTTTGGAATAGCATGTATCTCGTATTCTGTAACATCATTTAGCATAGTCTTTGCATCTCCTATTCTCATCACGTTCCTTCTTCTTAAAGTATCAGGCATACCGATGCTTGAGAAAAAATGGGAAGGAATTCCTGAATGGGAAGTCTACAAAGCAAAAACAAGTGCATTTATTCCCTGGTTCCCAAAAAAGTAAATTGTTCTATCTATGATTAATTTTACAGCACTTGAGGAGATAGACAAAAACGCCAACAAGATCTTGAAACGGAGTCTTATTATCAGTATTGTTATATCTATCGTGCTTTTGAGTGTTGCGCTTTTTACGACCACGCACGGTTCCACTGATATTGTAGATCAACTATTTGGGTACTTCCTTTTATGGATTTTCCTTTTTTCTCTACCTTTTGCAATTGTGTATCACTTTCTTGGAGAAACTATTAAGAAAAAAGAATACCAACAATTTGCTCTTGATAACGGATTCACTTTTTATGAAAAGCCAAGAGACACCCTACGTCACGCTCACTTTTTGCACTACGGAGACAAGAGAAAATTTTCATACTGTATCGAGGCGCAAAATTACACTGTACCATTTTCTTTTTTTAGATTTGAATATGGTGAAACTTACAAAACTGGAGATAATAAAACTAAAATCACGTGGCACCCTTTTATTATTGCAGCTTTTGAATTACGCAAAGAAATACCGAATATCTATATTCATAATATAAAAAATGACTACATACGCGAACCCTTTACTGAAGAGCAACGCCTTGCTCTTAACGTAAACAGCGACTACGAAAAGAACCACGTCACCTATGCGCCCAAGGAGTATGAGATTGAAGCACTCCAAATCCTTGATAGCACCTTTGTCGATCTACTATCAAAAACCGTAAACACATACGATGTAGAATTTTTTAATACGACGATGTTCATCTACGGAGAACGAAAACAAAATGAATACGGCGGGTACGATGAGGTTGGTGAAACAAAGAAACTATTTGAGATCTACGACGCACTTTCTCCATCACTTACACAAAAAATGTCTACATTTAGTTTTGCTCATATTGGTGACGTATCCACCCTCCTTAAAAAAGACGGGTATAGTTTTTTTAATGATGATGCCAAGGTGTTTGCGTTTATATTTAGCAAAAATGGAATCAGCCTCATCATTGTCCTGATCGTATTAGCGATCAGCGCCTTTAGTAAATTCATTCTACCCCTTATAAATAATTAATTCACTACTCTACATACGAGTACAGCTTGGTATATAAAAATAAAGACGATCACCATATACGATAATCGTCTTTTAGACCACATATCAATACTTACAGATATCTCCGCATTGACCTTATGCTTGTAGTTGCTTCTGAATGATACGCATCAGTCAAAAAGATACATCGTGCACCTTCTTTTGAAAGAACCTGTAAGGTGTCTCTCCACGTTGTCACGATTGCAACTGATCGAGCATCCTTTCTAAGTTCTTCCCCAGAAATCGCACCATCTTCAAGCAGCTCTGTAAGGACACCACTTAGCGAATAAGCAGAGTCCCACAGTAACGAGTAATGCTCTTGGAAAAATGCTGCCATCGATCCAGTATTTAGTAGTGCTTGGTTATAGTTCCAGAAAACACTATTTACAACTGCTAGTTGTTCTCCATCTGGATAACGAGAGTAGAGATTCTCTTGATAACTCCACAACCCTGTCACGACATCTGATGTGCCAAGATATGCAAACACATCCTCATAATGATTCTTAGTCAAAAAATCATCATGACTGTGTGAGTAACTACAAAAAAGAAGATGGTCAGCAATAAATGGAACAGAGTACTCAACGGAACCCAACTGGACCTTCCTCTCAAGCTCATAGAGATGGTCCAAAAGAAATGATGCCGCACAAATTGCCGCACGAGAAATGAAATCATCCCCCGCTCTTTGCGAAACAGAGAGGCTACTGCTTGGTTTAATGAGAGTCCTTACTCGTCCAAAATCAATGAACCGCATAACCTCCCATGCACGACCTGGAATATTTTTTACAGTGTGATTACTAAAAAAAATATCATCAGATACCGAAGCTTCACTTTCTGTAGGATGAAAATCTTTCAACTCTGTTGTAGGTGTCGGGAGCACAATTGCCAGCGCACAACTAAATCCCATAAATCTCTCCTTAGTGTAAAGAACCACATTCAGTGTGCCACACATCCTCTTGGTGGCGCAATCGAAAAAAATATGGTATTATTACCCTTACAATTAATCCCTTGGCAGAAAAAGTAAACATCAATAATAATATTCGCTCACTCAAACTTCGCGTTATCGGCAGCACAGGAGAGAATTTAGGTGTCCTCACAAAAGAAGAAGCGCTCCAAAAAGCAAAAGCTGTAGGCTTAGACCTTATCGAAGTTTCCCCTCAAGCAGACCCACCTGTTGCCCGTATCGCTGATTATGGAAAATACACCTACGAAACATCCAAGAAACTCAAAGAAGTTAAGGCAAAAGCTCACATCACAGAAACAAAAACTGTTCAGATAAGTGTGGCAATTAGTGAAAACGACATCATGATCAAAGCCAAGAAGGCCGCAGAATGGATCAATGAAGGTCACCGAGTCAAGATCGAACTCCAACTTAAAGGCCGTACAAAGTACATGGACGAGAAGTTCCTCAAAGATCGCATGGACAGAATTCTTGCTATCATCCCTGCTGACTACAAAGTTGCAGAACCTTTCAAGAAAATACCGAAGTCTATGATGATTGTTATTGAGAAGGCGAAATAATAACATAAGCCTTGTATGAATAGTGACAATAATGATACTTTTCAAAATAATCCAGCCCCTGTTAAAAAGACAACTCTTGCTGGTTATTTAGCTATTATCGGCTCCATCCTTATGTTGGCGCCAGTTATAATCGGAATATGTATTTTACTGTTTAATGTACGTGGTGAGTATGTCCTTGTAACTATTGTTTTTGGGTCTATTGCATTTCCTGTTGGTTGTATAATTTTGTTTATATCCATGCTAATAGACACAGCAAGCACAATTAAAGAAAATTTTAAAAAAACAAAGTGACGTACCTATATCGTAATTGGTAAAATGCTTCTGTTGTGTAAAAAGCAGAAACTTGCTCAAAATAGCAAAAATAATGGGAAAAACAGCAAGTAGTCTTCCGAAAAAAATACTTGATATTATTGAATAAACGTGATATAATACCCCAACTATCCAAAAAGACAGTATATAGTTATAAGCCCTACTGGGAAACCTTTATGAAAACAAACAAATCATTTCTTAAGCGACTTAAGGTCACCAAAAATGGTAAGATCATTGCTCGTAAGCCAGGTCTTAACCACTTCAATGCAAAAACATCTCGCCGAAAGCAGCTTGCTGGTAAGCGTGGACAGGATTTCGCGATGACAAGTAAAGAAAAGTCTCGTTTTCTTCCAGGTCTTCTATAATTACCTACCCGTCTTTTAATTATCTAATTTAACTACTATGTCACGAGTAAAACGCAGTATCATCGCAATGAAGCACCGCCGCAATGTTCTTAAACGAGCAAAAGGTTATCGCTTCGGTCGCAGTAAGAAAGAAGTTGAAGCAAAAGTTGCACTTCGCCATGCAGGTGCACATGCATTTGCACACCGTAAGGACAAGAAGACTGACATGCGCCGTCTCTTTACTGTACGTCTTAACGCAGGACTTCGTGCTCTAGGTATCACCTACTCAGTATTCATCGACAAACTTACGAAAAATAACATTATCATTAACCGTAAGATGCTCGCAGAAATTGCACAAGATAACCCTGAGACATTTTCACGTATCGTGACACACGTTAAAGGGTAGATACAGACACCTGACTATCAGACCGCTACGCTAACAGATAGTCGGACAATACAACTTACTACACATTTAAAGCGCGACCGAAGGTCGCGCTTTAAATTAGTCTACTATCTGTTAGCGTAGCGGTCTGTTGTCATAAAGTATGACATCTACCCCTATTTTTCTCCATCAATAATACTAATCACATCCTTTGCACTATGTTCACCGATAGTACTTTCAAAAAGTGTGAGATTATCGAAACGCTTAAGCAAGATAACGACGATCACAATTGTCATCATATACACACTCTTAAGAAGTGACGCAAAAACAAGATCTTTAGAAGGAAGTGTAAGCACAGCCAAGAATAAAATAACCGCAAGAACATAAATAAAAACCTGCTGAAGCTTTGGAATTGTTTCTTCCTTAAGGGATACAAGCATCTTACGAACAATCTGTGCATCATCAAGAGTCCCCATCATCTTACGAATACACTCGCCTCGAACTTTATCCATATCAATATCACCATACTTTTGGAGTGACGCATGAATATCACTAATGAGATGAGACTTGTGCGTAAAATAATAAGCCCAGTCTTTTTTCTTAAGTAAGATCGCATAGTGCTCTCGTATGAGATGTGCAATATGTTCATGCTCTTCTTTACGTAAATGAGTACTCTCACGAAAGACAATCGTCATATCAGCATCAAAGCGGCTTAGACCATTTCGAATATCGCTATAGCGGGTCGATTGACGCGATATAAAGAACCCGTTAAAAACAGAAAAAAGAAATGTACTTACGGTTAAATATACTTTATCAAGACCATACTCCGAGAAATCAAAAAATCCGTTATAGAAAAAGAAAATAATACCTAGGCCAAGAAGTGAGAATTGAAGTTTTTTGGACATGGAAATAGTATAGCAGGAGAACTTGGTGCGACCTGTAGACAATCAGACCGCTACGCTTTCAGACATCAGACTACAAAAATACAGAGTTGTGACCTTCGGTTACAACTCTGTATTTTCTGAATGCGTAATGGTCTTAAAGTCTGTTATCTGTTATCTCTGCTACAATCTCATCTCTCGCTCACCGTTCCCCTCCTTGTCACGCACCATCTTGATCAATTTTTCAATCATGATTTTTGGATCTTTTTCAAAGACTACGTTTGGGTTTGAGCGATTGCTGTTGGCAATAATATTTTTAATAACCTCGTCTGTTGCCCACTCACCCTCAAGCACCCCAAGAGGCATATTTGCCTCCCAGGCAACGGTAAACTCATGAATGGTACCAATACGCCCACAACCTATAACAACCGCATCTGATGACCGGATAAGCATCAAATCTCGGCCCGGGAAACCAAACCCAGTATAAATAATTGCGTCCATTGCCTTTGTAGGTAAACGATAGACTTCTAGATGCTCTTTTTTACTAGCGGCTGGCGAAAGCCCGAAAGAAAATCCCCCAACTTCTTTTGCGCCCTCTGCAGCATAAAGAGGGAAACCACTTGTTGCCCCTGTTGCAATCTGTGCACCTTGTCGTGCAATCTCTCGCCCTAATTCTTTAGCAATTGGAATAACTGATGGGCCGCAATGTGCTATCTCTGCTGCACCTGACACACTGATTGTAATTCGTTCTGATTTCATGTAAACAGTATATAGTTAATGGTTAATAGTTGGTAGTGTATAGTGTAAGTTGCTTATGGCTAATAGACAGTAGCTTATAGTAACTCAATTCAATACTGCACTTACACAACTTTTTTAATAAACATCATTAGCATTTTCATTATTTCACTAAGCTCAAAAATTAATTCTTTATATTCTTCGTTCGAAATATATTCCAATTCTTTTGCAATGTATAATTGTGTTTCGATCTCTGCTCCAGATCCTAAGGAAATTCTTAAAAAAGATGCGTAACTTTTATCAGTTGACCTTTTACTTCCCTCTGCAATGTTTGAAGGAATTGACAAAGAAGCTCGACGTAATTGAGAAATTATTCCAAACTGTTCCTCAGAAGGAAATTTTTTAGTGATTTTATAAATTGAAATACAAAAACTTGTTGATCTTTGCCAAACTCTGAGTGTTTTGTAATCTGCCATAAGCTATCTGCTATTAGCTATCAACGTTTACTCAAGCTCCAATACATCCCCTTTCTCTGGTACCACAACAGGCACATCATATGTTTCGTGGATGCGTTGTCCTAAGAAATAGGTACTCTTTGGTTCTCCAAGTACTACAATAACTTTTTTAAGTGTCTCTGCAGTTGATGCAACAAACTCCACAAGATGCTCAGAATCTTTATGTGCAGAAAATCCATGAATATTAACCACACGTGCACGCAGTGGCACACGATTACCATGAATAAAAATTTCTTTTTCTTCATCGACAATGTGACGTCCGACAGTGCCCACTGATTGATATCCGACAATAATAATTGTGCTGTTTGGGTCAGGTAAGTATTGCGCTTCATGATGAAGAATTCTTCCACCGTTACTCATGCCACTTCCTGCAATAATAACTTTTGGTCTGTGGTCTCCGTTGATTGCTTTACTCTCTTCTGGTGTCGGTGTCTGAATAAGACCTTTAAAAGCAAAAATGTCGTCTCCACTTTTTATGATTGATTCAGCATTTTCATTGAACCAACTTTCATATTTTTTGTACACCTTTGTAATATTGATACCAAGCGGTGAATTAAGGTATACAGGAATTTCTGGAATTTGATGTGATTCTACAAGTTCATTAAAAGCCATTAAGAGCTCCTGCGTACGCTCAATAGAAAATGCAGGAATAAGTACAGTCCCCCCTTTTATAATTGTTGAGGTAACGGCTTCTTTAAATATTTCAATACGCTGATCTTTATCTTTATGATTTCTATCGCCGTACACACTTTCTATAACGAGATAATCAATATCTTTAAGAAGCGTTGTATCTTTCATAAGCGGTGACGGCGTGTTACCTAGATCCCCGGTAAAAGCAATTTTCTTACCCTTATACGTAATCTCTACAATTGAACTACCTAATATATGTCCCGCGTCATGAAGAGTAACCGTAGCATCCCCGTCATCAGTTTTAATAGTAAAAACCTCTTCATAAGAGAGCGTATCCTTCCATAGATGCATACTTTCAAAAACATCTTTTTCTTCATAGAGTACTGGCACCCCCGCTTGTGCTGCTTCCTTTCCTAGAATACCAAGTGAGTCGAGCATAATTAGCTCCCCCATCTCTCGGGTAGGAGCTGTACTTATAATAGACCCCCTAAAACCTGCACGAACTAGTTGTGGGATGCGCCCGACATGGTCGAGGTGAGCATGAGTCACAAATAGATACTCAATTGCTGTAGGGTCATATGAAAATGGCTCACTGTTAATTGGAAGTGAGTATTTTTCACCCTGAACAAGACCGCAATCAATTAAGATTTTTTTACCACCAAACTCCACCAAGAAGTTAGATCCTGTTGGCATCTGAGCCCCTCCTGCAAACGTAACTTTAAATGTAGACATAGTAATGAGACAGACTTTAGACTTTAGACTTTAGACTTTAGAAAACAGTATACACGAAAGAGCGCACATAACACTAAGCACTGTCACTTTCGTAGAGAAAATGCTACCCATGTTCCTACAGCACCATTAAAAACATCCGCAAGTGTATCTTGCCAACCATTCCACTCTGTATGTCGAACAAGTAGATCTCTGAACACTTCATAAAGCTCCCACGTGATTGCAACCATGAGGTATACCATAAAGACCTGTGTCAAAGAAAGTTTTTGATGCCCGTGAGATGCTACAGCAAGAACAAATAGTGTTACACAAAAGCCTCCAATAAAATGCATCGGTATATCAAGCCATGGTAATTCATAATATAAATTTGCTGGGTCAAAAATAAATGTTGACACTAAGTAGACACCCAGCAAGAGAAGTCCTGTTACTATAATTCGTTTCATTGTTCTAGTATAGCAGTATGAAGTAAACACTTCTAGGTATCTAGAAAAGATTACTACATCCAACCTTTTTTAGGGTATTGTAGTATAAGATACTAAGCTCTAAAGTAAGCAACTAATCTATTCAGGTCCTGTGGAGGAATTTTGGGAGTCTAACAATTTTTTTCTTTGTATCTTTTCAATTGTAACTTGAATTACTAAGAAAATTGGCCACAGTCCAATAAAAATCAAAAAAAGAGTATCAAAAATGTCATGCGTATCCTTAAACCCAAGCGCAGTCTTAAAAGAAATATAAAGATTAATACCAAAGAACATCCCAATAATACCTGCTGCAGAAACCACAACTGCAATAACCCATAGCACAGCTAAATTATACTTTGAAAAACCTGAACTTTTTGCGTCATGTATAATAATTCCTGAATTAGCGTGATCAGTTATCACAAGATCCTGATCTTGTTTTGCTTTCTTTCTCAATCGAGAACCATCAATTACAGCAAAAATAATTGGTATAACAGGAAGAAGAACTATAACAAAAAACCATAATGTTACACCGTATAGAAATGACGCGATGAAAACACAAGGTACAACAGACATAAAAAACCAACGTATTCCAACACCGTAACCGTACTGTATTTTTTTATTGTACGCTTTTTGTATCTCCGATGCTTGTTCTAACTCTGTAACTGTATTTTGGTCCATGTTTTATATATTATCTAATTTTAGTGTATCACAGACACCAAAAAAATGACCTGAGCTATTGAAATACTAAAATCCCCTTACGGGGATTGTAGTATAAGGTGCCTAGGACATCTTCCTGATGTTTTAATTCAGGTGGGTAAGAAAACGGAGAGGCCTCGGCCTTTTCGCAATATTCTATAACCCAAAGATGTTTTATCCAGAAAAATACCTAAGCACCTTCCTGTAGTATAAGCTCCTGTTTTTAAAAAGCAAATTTTATAAAATCAAGCTTATAGTTCTTAGGTTTTACGCTTGAAAGTTTTTAGTAATGCTATTACCGAATCTTCTGAATACATATCCTTTGGTGCGTTCTTAATCACAATCTGCAGATCATCTCCCCCATCATTATAGTGCAAACTAAAATTCCTAGTATCACCATCTCCGTAACTATAAATAACACCCTCGCTTCCGTTATGAGTAAAAGTTTTTTGTGATACTTCTTTTGTAGTTTTAAGAATATTTTGATAATCTTCTTTACTCAATGAAGCATATGTACCTTTTTTATAGTTACTTTTATCCTCTTTAAAAGTAACACTGAATGCATCTTTGCTCCAATTTGGGGTAAGTGGCACAAATACCCCCTCATAACTCCCTCCACCATCTGGGTCTTGAGATGATCCAAACGATGTACTCACACAATGTTTACAAATAGAACTTTGTGTTGGAATAAGTAACCCTTTTTGTACCTTTTTTGCAACATCGTCCATATTTTGAACATGTCCTAACCGAAGAACAATCTCACCTCTGTCTGACGAGGATGCGTTAGCTATCATCTCAGCGAAGTGTCCATCAGATCGTTTAAGTGTTTTTAAAAGACCGATCACAGTATCTTTTGACGGAGCATCGTCTTCTGGAATCTCAGAAAGATTAATAGTTAAATCTCTCCCTTCATCATTGTAGTGCAGATCATACGTAACCCTACCTTGCCTTTTGTGAGTATATAGCACGCCCTCATTGCCTTGATATGTAAACTTCTTAAGATTAAACCATGATCCAGAATTACCAGCTAATGCTAGATTATTTTTAGCTGATGTAATACTCTGATAAGATTTTTGATCACTTTCTCTAACATAGAGCCAGTAAGGAGCATCTTCATTCATATAGAAGTAGTACTGGTGAAAATTACTACTATTTTCTTTATTATTTAGATATACGTAAAGGTATGACGAGGTGGCAAACCGTACGGTGCTATTAGTAGGAATAAGCAATCCTTTTCTTCCAACATCAGGAATAACAGAAGGTAAGATTGGCCACTTAAGCTCAATAGCGCGTAATCTAGATAAGTCTTGATCGATCTTAATTTCTTTTCCAAAGAAAACTGGTTTTGCAGAAGATAACCCAACTTCATCAAGTTTTTTTCCGTCTGACCGTCTTAATGTAGTAAGAATATTTATTACATCTTGTTGTGTGTACATAGAAAACGGCGCGGATACGTTAATCTGGAATACTTTACCCGAATCATCCCATACCATACTATACTGCACATTTTCTACGTCAGGACTCGTTGTTGAGTACCAAAGGAATCCCTGACGACCGTTATAGGTGAAGAACCTAGCTGAACCATACCCCTGTGCAATGTTGTCGAGAAAGGCGCTCACAATATATTGATATGACATTGTCAAACCTTGTGTATCATTCCCATCTAGGTAAGGAGCGACCTCATGCTCACTAAATACAATCTGTGCAATTCTTGGTCCTTGTCTTGCTGGAAATGAACGATTATCCCGTCTATCTACATCTTCAAAACCATAACTTACTGAATACCACTTAGTAAGAGTAGAGTTTTTATCAGACATCGCTTTACTCTCCGGTGTCAGACTAAAACCCTTTAGTAAAGATTTTTGACTGATACCAAGAAGTCCTTTTGGAGGTACAACAACTGATATCTCTGGAGAGTCATATATAAGATCAGATGGAGCACGAACAAGCGTACTTAAAATATCAATAACTTTTTCTTCGGTGTATACATTTTTTGGTGGATTATTAATAATAATCTGGAGGTCGTTTCCGTTATCATTATAATGAAGATTGTAAACTTGATACATATCCTTGTATGAATAAAGAACACCTTCACGACCTTGATACGTAAACTTTTTTACTTGTATATCTTTAACTGTTGCCCCATCTATTGACGCAAGACGTTTAATTTCTTTGAGATCGTTTTGACTTCGTGCCTCATACGAGCTCTCTGTGCTTGTAGCTAAAGTTTCTGAGAACCGCACATAAGAAAAATACGACGTCGACCCTTGTGGATCTTCTGGTATCAAAATTCCCATGAAGGTTATCCGGTAACCTTTTTCTTTTGGCGAAATATTGTAGAAATAATCTTCACTTCCACTTATTGACTCTCCGACGTAAGGAGACATAGCTGGTAACGATTTACTCGTAGGCCCAAGTAACCCGTCCGGTACATGTACCTGCTTCATGGTGTACTCGTTCTTTAAGGAAGAAGCCATCTTAAGCTTTCTTTCAACCTCTATCGTTGAGGTGCCATAAAAAGTTGGCTGAGAATCACCAACCTCTGTATCAATAAGACCTTTCCCGTCGGTATATCTCATTGTTCTTAAAATATTAACAACTTGTTGATCGGTAAACTTGTTCACTGGCACGTTAAGTTTTATTTGTAGGAAAGTACCCCTATCGTCCCAGTAGAGTTCAAAAGTTTCGAAGTTATTTCCAATACTATTCTTGAGATAGCCTTTGGAATTGTTATACATAAAATATCTACCTTTCCAGTTTCCTTTTTCAACATTTAGTTCTATTGTTTTACGTATCGCTTCTTGGTTGGCAGCATTATTCTCAGCATAGTGGAACTGACTAAACGTAATTGTATTTTTATTATATTCTCCATTTACGTAATCTAATCTTTCGTATTCCCAATCATAACCTACCGTACCTGTGGCAACCAAAAATGTACCTCCGGTTTTTTTGTTTCTACTATACCCTTTAGGAATAGATTCTTTAGTAGGCACAAGGAAACCAGCAGGAGGAAGCGGCTCATCTAGTTGAATGTCTTGATGATATGTTAAAGAAGTTGTAGCACCCGGTAATGGTCTGCCTTTTTCTAAATCAAAAACAGGAGGCAGAAGATTTTCCGCTGTCTTTGTAGTACATGTTTTATTTTTTATGGCCCCTCGTGTTTGCTTCATCACCATCCCAGATGATGTGATATTATTTTGCTTTTGAAAAACTTTGACCGCTTTTTCGGTTTCAAGGTTATAGCTTCCACTTATTTTACCTGTATACAAACCAATAGAGCGAAGGTACGTTTGCAGAGCGCTAACATCACGGTTCTTTTTTGTATCCGCAGAAAAAAGTACAAGCGTTCGAGTAATATCTGTACAAACTGCCCCTACTTTTGACAAAGAGGTTGATGAAGATGTACCTAAGGTTGAGGTGGAGGTTTGTGATGAAACAAGATTAAATGGAGGAATTGTTGCAAAAGCTGCACCATATATCGCAAAGAATAATGGTAGAACTAGAAGGATTTTATTGGATTTCATACTCAGTTAGTGTAGCATCAATAATTTATTTCCAAACATACAAGAAACGTTTTACCAAAGGAATCCACGTGTACTTGTGCCCACAACCTCTCTATATGTCTTTGCGTCTTTTGGTTCTTCTATCATAATGGTCTCATTAATTTTATTGAGCATCATAGTAAGAACTATTTCAATCTGCTTGTCAGCAAGGTTCTTTGACTCTAACGATGGAACAACACGGAACCGCACCTCCATACGTACAGGTACTCCGTCTTCACGTGTCCATACCGTTAAGAAGATATTTGATTTTGTATAATCGTAAACTTCATTAAAATCTGGCGAGTCGAGCATCTTCTCGATCTCCTTTTTGTACTCAGCTATACCTTTACTACTTTTTGCAAGCTCTGGGTCAGCACTTGCTTCTTTTTCCAGAGCATCAAGGAACGACCGGAGTGATTCTTTTTTAACCGTAAGCTGATACTTGGTAACATTTTTTCCTTCTAACTTTTCATGAATAGGAGGAGTCACAAACGATATAAGCTTGGACGCATCAGCACTACGAGCAAGGATACCTAAAGTTTTTTTGGATAGCTCTTTATTTTTTTCAAGATCTTTTTGGACTTCAAATGACATAGACCCAAACATATCTTTTGTTGACGATGCTTGTGGAGACATATCAACTTTTATCCACTTACCTTTAAGCGAAGTAAGTCCACTAAAGAGTCCGAGTGCTGGGAAATTCGCAATATGATAATAAAGCATATCTTCTTTGAGGATCACATCAAGTCCAAGCTTATATGAGAGATCAGAAAAATCCCCTTCTGCAGTCACACTTGATGAAAGTTCTGGCTTTTTACCTTCTTCTAGTTTGGAAAGTATTGTTGTGGTAGCAGCAAGCTTAAAGTCTTGAGGAAGCTCCTTGAGATAGAAACCAAGTTGTGCTAAGAGTGGTTTTGGTATCTCACTTGTGATAAAGATAGAACTCGGATAATCCTGATTTACGGTAATACGTCCCCCATCAACTGAAACAGAATTTTTATATTTCTGTTCATCTGTACGAACATAGTAAGAGATGTTTTTTTCTGCAGCTTCTTTTGCAACAGCAATTGCATCTTGGTTTTCAAGAAGAACAGAAAGTGTATATCCTTGTCCATCTATACTTGGTAGGTACGTAATATATGCATCTATGATCTGGTCGTCAGTCATTGTGACACTACTGCTTTTTGAACCATAGTATCCTGAGCCTGAATATCTACTTGTTTGAGCTTGCTTTAACTCGAGAAGATTTTTAGGATATGTTTTTGTGGTTACGTATTTACCATTAACGTATGTCGATTTAGAAGAGTAGCGCAAAATAGACATAAGACCATTCATAACTTGAAGCTTCTGATAATCAAGAGCATATGCAGCAACTCTTTCCGGCGTTGGCGCTGCTTTTGAATCCATGCTCACGACACCACTTTCACGGTCACGAACATAGATATTTCCACTTACGGTATACTCTGCTGAATTTACCGTTTTAAACTTATCAATCATTGATGTTGTAAAATTGTCTTCTGTAAAGACCACTGCACTTCCAAAATATGGAAGACGCGCCTTGATTGTATCTTTATAAACATACATACCGTATGCGGCACCAGAAGTAAGCAAAAGCACAAGAATTGTAACGAGTACTTTCTTAGAAGATCTAGGTGGCACCTGTACTTGTGGTGGCATCATTTGACCTTGCACAGGAAACGGTTGTCCATTTATTGGCACACCTTGCTGCACACCTCCGTATGGAGGCATTCCTTGCGTCATAGGTTGTGCTTGCGGAATTCCTTGGCCAGGCATACTCATCGGCTGATATGGTGGCATTTGATTAGGGTACCCACTTCCTTGCATCGGTGGAACATTTGCGAACACTTGTGCTGGTACACCTGGGTTCATCGGAGGATATTGATGAGTCGCCGACTGAGGGTACACAGGCATATTAGCTTGTTGTTGTATAGGTGTAACCTCAGAAGCTGCACCCATTGGAGATTGTGTATAGACTTGCCCCTCTTGTGGTAATGGAGAAGTTTGCGGGACTTGTGGCACACCTGTACTTGGTGTCTGCTTGCCATTAGGTTGTGCGATATCTGATTGTGGGTCCATACAAAAAAGTTATACAAAGGTAAATAAAAATATAAACGTATATGTACGTCAAGTATATGCGCTAATACCTCATTAGTCTACAGCACTATCCCCTTCAACATAAAAACACAGCACTACGGTGCTGTGTTTTTATGTTGCGCCTCTAGAATTACTCTGTAATTCCGTCTAGATTAATATCATAGAGCATGACTTCAGTAACGAGCTTGTACTTCATAAGCTCCTCTTGTGTAAACCACAGATTAACTTCACGATCATATGCGCCTTCACCGTCTGCAGGATCTGTACAATGAATAAGATTACGCATACCGCGTGAACCATCAGTATCACAAAGAAGATAGGAGTCGATTGCATAATCACCTCGGATTGTACCCGTATCTGCAGTTGCAGGCTCAGTACCTCCAACAAGACGTTTAACAACTGCTTGTGCGTTATTACCTTCAATCACAAGTGACACCACAGGACCAGCACACATATAGTGAACCATTGCCCTAATAATGTCTTTTCCATATTCAATTGGCTCTTTGTCGATGGTCATACCTAGGGACTTCTTGTTAGCAACAATATTTGTCCCTTTCTTGATATACCAAGCATCATCCTTGTTGTAGTGCGCCCAGAGCGTTTCTTCGTTAACCATGTGCATCTTCATACCAACAATCTTAAGACCTATACGCTCGAAACGCTTAATGATTTCCCCGACTAGACCACGCTGTACAGCGTCTGGCTTAAGGATTACAAATGTTCTTTCTTTTTTTGGATGATGTGGTTTTGACATGGTTTTGTTGACAACTAACGAGTAATTACTGTTTACGTATAATATATCCATACTACCAAAAAACTTTGATTTTGCCAAAGGCAAACTTCTTTCAAATCTATTAAGAATTCTTGATACTTTTATTTCCAATAAATCTTTTTAAATAGAGTGCAAATAAAATGATCGGGGTAAGTAATAAAACTGTAATGGAAAGGTGCCACTTACCACTAGTGGCTCCGGCAATTAAACCAAGTAAGCCAATAAAACCCTCAACCATAATAAATAATAAGATCGCGCCTATTAATCTATTTCTTCTGTTGTATTGATCTAACTTTTCAATAGCTGTATTCTCTGCCTCTTTTTCTTGATCAGTCATCTGGATACCTTCAGAATTTTGCATAGTAATAGTATCAACAGTGGCACCCTGTTCGCATAATTTTTCAAGATGAGACTGAAAATAACTAACTATACCTATAACAATAAGCGTAAAAACAATTAATGTATTATCGTCTAAGATTACATAAAAATACTTTAAGGAAAGGAAAAGGAGTACTGAGATTGTAATTATTTGAACAACACCATACATTGTTCCATTTTTCCCAAGATTATTTAAACGCCTAACAAGCAAAGAAATACGCAATAATGTATATAAACTTGCCGGAACTAACATGATAAGAACCATGTTTCTCGTCATCATATCACTCTGCTCGTCGGGGGTTACTACAGAACCTAGAGTCGGGTGATAGAACGAAGGTATGCAAAATATACTTATAACGAACACTAAAAATAAATACTTAAGATACTTTCTGAGTTTGAGAATGGACTCAATATATTCAGTCTTTGTAAGATTACCGCTCCAAGAAAATTGGATACTCATAGCAACAGTGTATCATACAAAATTTTAAAAAAAGCAATTTGTACCTAATTTATATCAACAAAAACCCCTTAAGAGGTCTTTTTTTGTTTATAAAAACTAGTGCGCTTAACGAGTAATTACTTTCACGTATAATATATCCATACCACCAAAAAATTTGATTTTGCCAAAGGTCAACGTACTCCACCTGTACAATAATTTTTTACACTATTTAAAACAAAACAGTCACACAGCACACTCCTCTGTTTTTTATTTTTTCATCCGAATCTTTTCCAACTCACCTTGCACCATTGCTTTAAAGTAATCTCTAAACGTACCATGATAATTTTCTTGATAATACCGTACGTAACGTTTTGACATTTTATCGTCGTCGAAGTACCCACTCTCTAGAAGTGGCTTATATGCTAGCTGGTAGTCACTATTTTCTCCCTCATGTAAAGACTTCACACACGCATCAATAAGGAGCGACTTTTCAGAATCTTGTATATTTAATGCCGCAACATCGCGGTCTTGCATAGCAAGATCTATTGTGTTTGCTAGATCTTCTCGAAGCACAACATACACTTCAGGTAAATTAATGCCTGCTAATTTTGTGTAAGTATTTCCATCTTCTGTTATCGCATGACCTCCACCTGCAACAGTGTTTGTCATTTCTTTCTTTGCTAACAGCATCTCGTCTTCAGCATTTTTTAATCGCTGTTGTGGAGAAATAATACTATTTTGATTATTGAAATTTTCCATACTAGAAGTATCTCATAAAGATTACACAAATAAAAGACCTTTTAAACTACGAGCATAGAGTGCACCATCTTCACAAAGATGTCAAAAAAGAAGATCGTTAGTTACTATTAGTTACCTGCAACTATACCGTAGAACCAGAAAGCGGATCATCCCCAAAACGATTTTGACCGGTAGTTCCTCTCGTAAAAGAAAGTTCTGCATTAACCCAATACCAACCAACAACTGGAATGAATGTCACCAAAGTCCACCACCCACTCTTATCTAGATCATGGAACCTTCTCGCTGTTCCTGTTAAAAAAATCAAAAAAGATATGGACAATAGTACAAAAAAGATAATTATAAAAAAATCAATACTGACTGACCTTTAGGGAATAAATTTCCAATATCTCTAAAAATAGATACACCTGGAAACGCAAGAGCCAAAACCACTAGAGGAACAAGGATGGCAGCTATGCCTACTCTAGTAGCAATAGAACAACTTTTCCTATAATCATGTGCAGTAATCCTCCCCTCAAATGAAAATAACGTTTTCATATAATTTAGCTAGTTAAATAATAAATTAAGTGTATCCCCTTCAAAAGCAAAAAACAATCTAGGTGTAGATTGTTTTTAGTCTTTTCTGAATAATCAGAAGTATCTTAGTGCGCTACGTATGGCTAAAACTTAGTTTACAAAGTTCGCCCGGTTGCACTAATGTGCAACATAGGGAAGAAGCCCCATAAAACGTGCACGCTTTACAGCGTTAGCAAGTGCTCGCTGATTCTTTGCTGTAAGACCGGTCTTACGGCGATTAAGAATACGAGCGTGTGGGTTCAAAAACTTAACGAGGATTTCTGTGTCCTTGTAGTCAATGAACTTTATGTTGTTAGCATTAAAGTGATCTTGTTTTTTCATATGTGGAGTGTGGAAGGTAGAGAATAGAATGTAGTTAGAATTCTTTTTTCTTTATCTTCATATTAATAATTTAATAATTTTATTTCTTAAGCAAGTGAAACGGTTTTAAACTGAGAAAATTGTTTTAGATACAAGGCACTTGAAATTTTTCTGACCAAGTCGTACACCTAGTACGACGCGTGGAAGAAAAATTTCAAGTAACGCAGTAAATGAAATAATTTTGTCTGTTTAAAATGGGATGTCGTCGAGGTTAACATTAGCATCTCCATAATCAATCGTATCGAGATCAGTTGCTGGTGTTGCCTTTTGACTTGTTGGCCCAGGATTACCTGTGAACCCTTCAGCAGAAGGAGCCCCTCCTGACTTTGGCCCGAACTGTACAGCATCAGCAATAATCTCTGTTCGGTACTTTTTTTCTCCAGTTGTTTTGTCATCCCATGAACGAGTTGATATTCTTCCTTCGATCATAACACCCTGACCCTTCTTTAGATACTGGGCACTTGTTTCTGCTTGGCGACCAAAGACAACAATGTTGTGATACTCTACCTGCTCTTGACGTGCGCCATTTGCATCTTTATAGGTACGATTAGTTGCAAGCGAGAAGTTCGTGACTGCAGTTCCGTTTGGAAGTGACTTTTGCTCTGGGTCACGAGTTAAGTTACCGAATAGAAATACTTTGTTAAGATACATAGTAAATAGTGATTAGTTATTAGTGGATAGTTAATAGTATAACACTAGTAGCAAAATCTCCTCTTTTACTTTGTCTCCTCAGAAACAGCAACTGTTTCGATTGTTGGCTCGACTATATCAGCATCTTTTGTTGTGTCGATATTTACAGTATCAGCAATCACTTCTACCTCATCTGTCTCATTGTCAACGAGTGTTTCAGCCTTGATAACTGGTGCACGCTTTGTGTATACAGTGTTCTCAGCAACAGTAGACACCACAAGGTAACGGACAATTTGCTCATCAAGCTTGAGAGCCTTTTCAAACTCAACAACTTTTAGAGGAGTAAGATTGAACTTGATCCATCCGAAGTATCCTTCATTAAAACGAACGTTCACATTATTAACAACGCGAATCATTTCATAAGCGAGCTCACGCATATACGGAGCTTCTTCTGAAATGAAGCTACCACCTAAGGTAGCAATAGATTGCTTGAGTGCGTTACTCTTTTCAAGCGCCGCGCTTTCATCTAGTTTGTTATCAAAGATGAAAGAAATTTCATACACGCGACTATCTACTGTGGTTTCATTTTCATTAGTCATAGGAGCGCATTATACCATAATTTTATGCAAAAGAAAAGGCCTTGCAAACTGCAAGGCCTTGACACTCTAGGCACCAATAGGAAGCATATTTTTGGACTCAGAATCCCAAAAGTCTCGCAAACGAGAAACATGGGAGTAGCTATCAGTCACTTGGACATCAAGCAAGAGCGACACCTGAACATCCTTACCGCTACCTTTGGATAACTCTACATGTACTACACTGTTGTTACAAATGGCCACAAATACTTTTCTTTTTATGTTTCGTGGTCGTAGCACAGGAAGCAGCGGATCATCTGCAAAAAGATACAATGAATGGCTAGCGATAACGATCATGACTATGTCATCGCTAATCCGTTTCCTATCTTTTAGTTTCCCCCAGTAGGAGGAATACTCTTGGCTTGATTCCATACGTTCCTCCTTCTTTGGTATGGGTTAACTGAGGGCACCTCCTGACATCCTGCGCTTTTTAGGAAGAAAAGTCAATACTGTCATTGTGGCTGTTTTTTACCACGTTCTAGAAGATTTCCAAAAAATGTTTTTGAAAATTTTGCAAGAATAAGTAGACTCACGATACTTACCAAACTCACAAAAACTGGCACAAAAAGAAGCACAAACAAGTTGTCTGTATTTACAGTGAGATTAAAAAGAAGACAAAAGAGTACGGTTCGTTGAGAGATGTTGGCAACACCTTTAAGAAAATAACCCATACTAATTGCAGACAGATCATTACTTGTAATCACCTTGATGTTGTTAAGCACTGCACCGCCTGCAATGTTCTTATCTAGAAATACAAATACACATGACGATGCAACCATGTTAATAACCCATCCCACTAATGCACACAATAAAGAGACCCCAAATATCATAAAACCACCTTTTTTAAGGACATTAATAAAGAACAACTATCAGACTCTACTTTACTTTAAGAAAGATTGCAAATTAGATTCCAAAAATTCTTCGCACATTTTCAAGCAACTGTACCCGAGTCTCTTCAAATGGTTCGTTACGGAGTACTGCAATACGTGCAGCAACTTCTTGTACATACATTGGGCTATTACGCTTACCGCGGAACGGATGAGGTGTTGCATAAGGACTATCTGTCTCTGCAAGAATCATAGTAGACGGAAGATATCGCACAACGTCATCGTACTCTTTCGCAAAAGTGATAACACCAGAAAAACTCATCGTAAAACCAAGTTGCACAAATCTCTCTGCAATATCAATAGTGCCAACAAAGAAGTGAGCGTTCCCACGAAGAAGCGTGCCGTACTTCTTTTTTGCATTCTCAAGAATGTAAAGCATATCTTCATATGCATCCATACTGCCTTTACTTGGTCTACCATGAAGCATAAGTGGGAGATTATGCTTTGCTGCAAAGTGCACTTGTTTTTCAAAAATTGCTTGCTGTCTATCTGCTTCAGCATCTTTATTGTGCGATACCCCCTTCTCTTTTTTGTCTCTTTCAAAAAAATTTTCTATATAGTGGTAGTCTAGTCCACATTCCCCAATTGCTACAATTTTTTGTGAACTCTGTAATAATTTCTCAAAAGCATCTTCATCAAATTCTTCGGTCACGTTATCTGCTGGGTGGAGTCCGATTGTCGCATAAATGTGATCGTAAGCATCTGCAACAGTAACAGCCTCCTTACTACGTGTAAGATCTGTCCCAACAGTAATCGCCCCAACCCCATATGCCTTCATCTCGTCTAAGATTTCCTTCATATCATCTTTGTAGGCAACATCGTGAACGTGTGCATGTGCATCAAATAGTGCGTAATTCATAGAATATATTGTAATTAGTATTACATACGAGGAGCTAAAATGCGAAACATACCGTGCTGTTAGCTATACGTCTTCTTTCTTGCTTCCTCCATCATTTCTTCCATAATGCTTATTATTTCTGGAAATTCAGCGCCATATTTACTCTCTGCCGTCTTCACCACTTCAGTATAATCGCGCCACATTACTTCTTCAGATAATCCTCTATTCTTAAAATACTGCCCGTTATTTAAAATATGTGTTATCTTCGACATTGCTTTATCAAGCGTCTTTACAAAACGAGCCTCCTTGGTGTCGAGTGCTTCATATTTTTTGATTGTGTTAGGTATCCATGGGTAGACATCTTTAAATTCACCCTCGATGCGAAGATAGGCTTTATGTTCTCGCTCTTCTTTTTCTTTACGCTTTGCATCGCTAATACCAAAACTATCCGTGTCCATAGCATACACCTCTACCAAATCATGAACAATTGCAAATTGTGCAACCATCCCAAGATCAAGTTCTCCATGATATAACCGTTCACCAAGAGCAAGCGAAGCTACAGACAACATTACTGTGTGATCTGTGTCAGATTCAAGACGTTTGCCATCCTCATGAAGTGTCACGCGATTTACTTTTGCAAATTGTAAAACCAATCTACCGATATCAACAAGGCCTTGTGCGTGTGGGGTCATATACGTTTACTTTTCAAAATAATCTATACTTTCTAAATAAATACCTTTTTCAAAACCACCCTTCTTTTCTTTTTTTGCATCACGAATTGCAAGCACTTCTTCAAGTGTAATAGTATTGTGATACAAAATTGCATCGATAACTTCTATCACGTCCGCAATCTCTTCTTTGAGATGCGATTTGTCCTCATTGTTATATGCCTCAAACACTTCTTGTGCTTCCTCGAGAAGTTTATCTTTCAATCTCTCAAGTGTCTCGGTCTTTTCCATGTATCGCACACTATAGCCACTCGCACTAATTTTGTTCTCAACATCATGCTGATAGATATCAACCATCTTATCTCTCACTAACTTGTTGTATATCTTTTTCATTATGAGAGACGACCAAATAGTGGCTTTTCAGGCATCTTA
Organism: uncultured Candidatus Saccharibacteria bacterium; assembly: GCA_964546555.1. Classification (GTDB taxonomy): domain Bacteria; phylum Patescibacteriota; class Minisyncoccia; order Phycocordibacterales; family UBA5272; genus UBA11704. Next base: position 34,319 of record CAZJJX010000002.1, on the reverse strand, counting down.
TTTTCGATAATACATTCAAGAATTTTAGAAGATGTTCGTGGCATAAAGAATGCAAGCACATTTGCTATACCTCTTAATTCACATACATACTTAGCAATATATTCCTTTCCTTTTTCTTGATCAACTTTTATCACCTTAAATGCTTCTTCTTCTTGTATCTTACGATCAAGTGATGTTATGGCCGTGACCAAATTATTAAGCGCACCTTTTACATTAAATTCGTCAAGTGATTGATACACAGGAGGAATATCTATTGCACCACTTGATAATACACTGTGAGTAATTGCCATTTTCATTATACGATTCGTAAGATTACCAATTCCATTTGCAAGATGCGCAGTATAGAGTGACTTAATTGAATCAAGAGTGATATCTCCATCTTCAAATGAAGGCACTTCATGAAGCACGATAAATCTAAGAGCTTCCCCTGCGAGATCATGACATACGGGTTGAAAGAGGTCGATTATTTCACGTGGATCAATAACGTTACCTAGTGATTTACTCATTTTCTGTCCACCACTTGTAATATGACCATGAACAAGGATCCTCTTTGGTAGTGGGAGTCCTGCAGACAAAAGCATACCCGGCCAAATGGCAGCATGAAAACGCAAAATATCTTTACCAATAATATGAGTTGCATCATTCCATCTTTCTTCATCAAAACCATCAGTTCCATATCCGATTGCTGTAATGTAATTTGAGAGCGCATCACACCACACATACATCACCTGAGTATCATCGCCTGGCACTGGTATCCCCCACGACACTTTACTCTTAGGTCGAGAGAATGAAACATCTTCAAGTCCACGGTCAAGAAAAGCAAGGATTTCATTCTTACGAGTTTGTGGAACAATTTCCATTTCACCTTTTTCTATTGCGTCCTTTATGGCGGCAGTGTATTTGTGGAGAGTAAAGAAATAATTTTCTTCTTCTACAATTTCTGGCTTCTTAAGATGTGCCGGACATAGACCTTCTTCATTTAAGTCCTTCTCTGTTTTGAATTCTTCACAACCAACACAATAGAGAGCCTTATACGTACGCTTTTCTAGGTCACCTCTTTCCAGAAGTTTATTCCATAGATACTGCGCACCTATGTAATGTTTTTCTTTATCGCTTGTACGAACAAAAAAATCATACGCAACACTTAACTCATTATCAAGCGACTTAAATGCCTCAGCATAACTATCAACAAACTTTTGCGCAGGGATATTTTTCTCATTCGCTTTCTCTTCTATCTTCTGCCCATGCTCATCCATACCTGTAATAAAATATGTGTCGTACTTTGTCTTATAATAACGCGCAAGCGAATCTGCCATAACACATTCAAAAGCATGTCCAATATGTGGGACACCATTTGCATAGGCGATTGCAGTTGAGAGCAGTGTTCGTTTTGATTCTTTAGGCATTTGATTTTCGTTTATCTATATCATTAATAAGTTCCATCACAATTGCTGCAAGTGGTACTGCAAGTATCATCCCCCAGATTCCCGCAAACTTAGCACCAACAACAAGAGCAATGAGCACAATGATAGACGGTACACCTACCATCTTATTCATTACTTTTGGATAAAGAACATTACCTTCAAGTTGCCCGATTACAAAATAAATAAGTCCAACAATTCCAAGGAGTGAAAGTCCACCGTGTGCCCACGCAATAAAAAGCGCTGGAACTGTTGCAATTGTCAAACCAACCATTGGAATAAGTTCTCCAAAGAATGCAATGATTGCAAGAAGCGACGCATACGGCATATCAAGGATAAGCATCGGTATATATACAAGCAGTGCAACAAGAAGAGAAAGAAGTAATTGTCCTTGCATCCATAGACCAATTTTTCTTTGGGCTCGACTCCATAGGTTATCAATGTATTCTTCTTGGTGCTTTGGAACAATCAATCGTAAAAATTTATGAACTCCATCTTCTTCAAGCGCAAGATAGAACGCAAGAACAAAAGTAAGCAAAAGATTAAGAAGACTTCCAATAACAACTGATGTTGTTGCAAAGAAACTACCGGATCCTATAAAAATATTCTTGAGAATCGTGAGTATCTGCCCTTTAGAAATATCTTGAGACAGCTGCGCAACCATAAGCGAGAGGTCCTTAAGACCGAGATCTTTACCGAAAATTCTAAGTGATTCAAGGAGCGTAGGAAGCGTCTTAATAAACCTTGCAATGTCATCCGCAATCGGCGGAAGAAACAAAAGCATAATAGCTGCGACAAGAATGAGTAAGAAAAGAAACAGTCCAGTCACCGCAAGGGCTCGTGGGGCTCCCCATTTCACAAGTTTTCGTACAGGCATTTCAACAGAAGATGCAAGGACGACAGCAACTAAAAGTGCAATAACAAAATCATTTATGTATAAAAGTGCAGCAAACACAGTAATCCAAGCTAGAACCTTAATAATGGTGCCCGATGAGATTGAAATAGTAAGATTTTCCTTCATGAGCGTATTCTAGCACAAGTTAGAAACTAGCGGGTATTGGTACCTCATTGTATTTGTATGTACCTACCACTAACCCCTTAACCCACCTCCCCTTCACCCTCTACTTATCAACAACAATAGATGGATTAGTTGGCCACAACTCATTACGAAGAGCTGTCGTGAGTGCAGAGAGCGTGCTCTTTATATGAGTTCTCGATACCGCCTCGTCAGCATCAAGTACAATACCAGAAGTAATCGGAGGAGATTGACCGACGTGACTTTGTGAAGGTTTCACAAGAAGTCCAACGTCTACGCTTGCAGTTTTTCCTTGATCTAGACTACCAATATTCCAGGTGACTGTTCTTCGTTTTGCATCATAGGTAACAGCAGGGTCTGAAGTTACGCCACGCCATGTAACATAGATAGGTAATGTAAATGAGACCTTAGTATTAACAATGGCATTTTGTGCAACAACTTTTAAATTTGCTGTATAGGTTGTTTCTTGATTCGGACGAGGAGGAATAGGGCCAGTATTTGTAAACGAAGAAGTCTTATACTGTGTGCCTGCTTGAAGTGTCGCACTACCCGAGACTCCGTATGTTTTTGTAACATTTGTAACTACATCGTCAGTTAATTTTGCAGTAGCAACTCCCGTTGTTGTAAGTGTAAGCACGGGAGAATTTATACCTTTTGCAACAATTGGAATTGAAAGATTTAATGTTCCATTTGCATTTGGTGCAAGGATTGCAAGATCAGGACTATTTGCTTTATTCCATGTTATGGTTTTATCTACAGAATTATAATACCCATCCCCCGGTTCAACAGAAGCATATATAGGTGCATCCCCTGAGAGTTTCAGAACTATAGAAACATCTTCTAGTGGCTCATTGCTACTATTTGTGTAGGTAATTTTTACACGCGCACGATCACCGTACTTTATAAATTCATTAAGAGAACTTTCTGATGACAAATCTTGCACAACAAGGAGTGGTGATGTTCTCATTGCTACATCATAACTTGCAGAAGAAAACACAAGGCCAATTTCAGAAGGTGAATCTCCAGCCAAACCAACCTGTGCCAAGAGCGCACTCTTCTCACCTTCTTTTGTACTGAATGACCCCGTAACAGTCACCGAGAACGAATCCCCTTTTGAAAGCCTAGGGACATTCCATGATGTGCTGCGACCTATTGGTTTACTATCAGTCTTTTCTAGCTTAAAATTTTCTGGAAACTGAAGACGTAAAACACTTGCAACAGAGGAGGTTGCGGAGTTATTACGAACAGTAAAAACATATACCCCGCTTTGTCCAAGAGATAGTTTTTCTGGACCGTCAATTCCAACAGAGATTGGTGGGGAGCGCAAAATAACTTGCTTCTGTACTGTTTTTGTAAAATACGAATTAGACCCCGCAACCTTATATTCAAGCTTAAGTGTAATGTCACGCGTCTCACCTTCACTTCCATAAAGCACAACCCCGTAGTCAAGCGCTAGTGCTGCATCTGGTGCAAGAGTCCCGAGGTCCTTCTTTTCTATTTTTTTCTCTTGTTCATCCTGCGATCCGCTTCCTTGCTTATAGGAAAGTGTAATGTTTGTAGACTCAAGGGGTGCACGATTACGATTTCTAAGACGAAGTGTAAGAGGTGCACGTTCCCCTCCTTCAACAAAGGCTTCCATATCTGCGGTCATGTCTATATTGTTTGCAGATACAACATTACGTGCAGACATTACTCTCCACGCAGAGAATCCAAGCATTACCAAAAAAAACAACGTCGCAATAAGAAGCAATTTTGTTCCAAAGGTTGACCCGCCTTCTTCTTTTATTTTAACAACAAGAGGAGCCTCTTCTCCCCACGACTGAGGGAGGTTAAGTGATCTGTGAGTTTTTACACGATGTGTCTCTGCTTGATGTGCGTGCACATTTGGATTGTAGAGCTCGTGCTCTATCGAATCTATTGCATGAAGATTGTCATCTGTGGTGCTAGGTTTTGGCAGTTGATCCATACCACCAAGTATATCAGAAGAAAAATCTCTTCGTGTACCTAAAGGTGCATTTCTAGCAGAACTTCTTGAATATGCTTTCTGACTTGCTGTTTTGTAAGAAGAAGATGAGTATACAGATCTTCAATTTGAAGTTCAGAGTAGTCCTTATGAGAAGTAACTCCGAGAACTTTTGCATCCGCATACCCGAGCTCAGTAAGCATCATAAAATAAAGCAGCAATCTCGTTGTTTGCTCATCATATACATGATTACACGTAAGAAACTCTGTCAGCCTGTCATAAAGAAAAGTATGTTCACCTTCACCTCTTACAAACCGTTTAAGGAGTTGCACCACATCATGAATATAAGGTGAAGCAACATGCTCATGTTCTGCACCAACAAGTCGCCAAACTTCCTTCCCTTGAACAAGGGTAATAAGACTAACCGAGCGAGGTAGAAGATGCGCACGTAATTTACTCTCTAGTTTACGAACACTCTTTGCGTGACACATAAGAAGACCGAACTCTCGTGTAAAAACTTTAAAGACACGATCGTGCTCCCCTTGATCGTACCATTCAAGAACTATTGCTTTGGTTGTATACTTTTCGATGGCCATCAGGACAGTTAGTAGTTGTCAGTTTTTAGTTATTATTCAATACCAAAATACAAAGTGTGTTGAGAAAAATCTGTTGGATTAGACACAATAGACACATCTTCTTTGATTGAAGATATTTTACAGGTTGCACGAAGTTGGGTATCGTCTGAAAGAAGCGTAAGAGAGGAAACGATAAGAGTAACACTATCACTTGGAGATAGTCCTTTTTCTTTTCGGGCATCCTGAATAGCACGCATGAGCTTACGCATATCTCCTTCTTTTTGTAATTCTTCTGTAATGGTTGTATTAAGTATCACGTCGACTATTGAGGTTTCGTCAATCTTTACTTCTTTAACATTGAGCTCATCGATTATCAGACCGAAATACTTTTCATCAAGAGCTCTATTAAAAGTTACTGAAAGTAATGGTTGCTTCACGTTTATCTTTGACTCTGTGCGCTTCATAAGACCAAGTGATACAAGCTCACGAACTAATTTCATATCAGTAATGAGATCAGTGTCGATAGCACTTTCTGTAGGCCAACTATCAAGATGTACCGACTCCTTTTCTCCGCCAACTGCTTTATAGACTCGCTCGGCGATAAATGGCATCACTGGTGCCATGATTTTTGCAAGTGTAAGTAACGTGTAAGTAAGTGTTTGGTATGCTTCGCGCTTTGCGTCCTCTCCTTCATCACCCTTAAGACGCTCGCGACTTCTACGTGTATACCAAACTGATATATCATCTATGATATCTCCTATTCCTCGAGTAGCGTCATCGAGTAAGTATTGATCATAACCACGAGTAGAGCTTTCTACAAGCTCGTGCATACGTGCAACCATCCATCTATCGAGTATGTTTGTTGAACTTGTTGATGCTTGCACCTCATCTTCCTTATTCATCTCATAGAGTGTTACAACGTTTTCGAGTCGACTAATGCATTTCTTATACACATCAGAAATATTCTCATCATCAAATTGTAAGTTCTCACCTTTTACGACAGGAGAAGACAGAAGCGCATAACGCATTGCATCAGCTCCATACTTCTCTACAAGCTCCATCGGGTCAGTGTAATTCTTTTCACTCTTAGAGAGCTTTACTCCTGAAGACGCAAGCACTAACCCATTTACTATCACATGTTCATAGGGTGCCTTATCAAATAATCCAACACCAAGGTTAATGAGCGAGTAGAACCAACCTCTGGTCTGATCCATCCCCTCCGCAATAAACTGCGCTGGATAATTTTTATCAAAAACTTCTTTATTCTCAAATGGATAATGAATAGACGCAAACGGCATAGACCCAGACTCAAACCAACAGTCAAACACATCCCCTATACGCTTCATAGGATTTCCTTTACTGTCAATCATCTCAATCTGGTCAATGTATGGACGATGGAGATTAACTGCACCAGTCTCATCTCGAGGAACACAGTGTGGAGTAAAAGAAACAACGTCTCCATTTTTAACATTGATTGTATGTCCGTCTTTTCCTCCATGTATCATCATCTCATCTGTTACTAATTCTGCTTCACGAGTACCCATATAGACATGTGATCCATGAGTAACAAGGAGGATCTTTTTATTTGTATAATTCTCTTCGCATGCACCAACAACTTTCATGAATCTGTACGCACCATCCTTAAACGACTCTCCACCTGGAACTCGCTTATATGGATTCTCGTGAATATCTTTCATCTCATGAAACTCTGATGCTGAGACATTTTCGTACTCCCCAAAATTAAATTCTCGCAAGTTTTCATCAACCTCATACTTGATACCAAGTGCCTCTGACAGAATCTCCGCACTCTCTATTGTACGAGGTAATGGTGAAGAGATAATAACATCAACCTTAAGATCCTTAAGCTTACTAATTGCTTCCTTTATTTGACCAACACCTTTTTTGGTAAGAACATTATCTTTATTTCCTAGTGAATCTAATTTATTAAGTGTATTAAAAACAGATTCCCCATGACGCATAGCAAAATATGTATTCTTTGGCTTTACCATATTAGCTTCTGCAAGCTCTTTGAGTGAGCCAATTACTTTTACTTCACTACCATCACTATTCTTCCATACAGGAAGTGGTGCACCCCAGTATCTTGAACGTGACACAGCCCACTCACGAGCACCTTCAAGCCATTTACCGAAACGTCCGTCACGGGTATGAGATGGCGTCCATCCAATCTGCTTGTTCTCACTAAGAAGCTTCTCCTTTATTTTCGGAACATCCACAAACCACGACGATGTTGCATAGTTAAGAAGCGGTGTTTTACATCGCCAACAAAGTGGATACGAGTGAATAATTTTATGCTTCTCAAAGAGCTTACCATTATGAGCAAGCCACTTAATAATCTCAATGTCTGCAGACTGGGTGTCGTCTTTTACTTTTACTTTCATCCCAGCAAAATCTGTTACAGATGAAGTAAATGTTCCATCCATTTTCACATGCTTGATAATAGGAATCTTATGCGCCTTGGCAAGTTCCATGTCCTCAGCACCAAATGCTGGAGCTTCGTGAGCAATACCAGTTCCAGTGTCTGCTGTAATAAAATCTGCATGCCAAACTTTCCAAATATGTTCTTTGTTTTCTATATCAGCATTTTCAAAATACGGAAACACCGGTTTGTATGTTTTACCAACAAGCTCACTTCCTTGTAATTGCTCCACTATTTCAAAATTACTAAAATCTTTTTCTGCATAGACCTTATAATCTGCAAACTTTGCTTCTGCTAAAATATAAAATTCTATCACTCCGTCATTTTTTGTAGCTCGCACTTTTACATAAGGAATTGCTATATTAATAGCAAGCGCGGTATTGCCAGGGAGAGTCCATGGTGTTGTTGTCCACGCAAGAACAAATGTTTCCGGCTCATCTTTAAGCTCAAATTTTGCGGTGACGGAAATATCTGTAACATCGTGATACTCCATACCTACCTCACTCTGGGCAAGTGTTGTTTCACAACGAGGACAAATGTGCATCATCTTGTTGCCTTCGTATGCAAGTTTTTTTTCATAGAGTGACTTCCATGCCCACCAAATACTTTCCGTATATGATGCATCCATTGTCTTATACGGTTTTTCCATATCGATCCATCTTCCAAGACGCGGAACAATACCCTTCCACTCTTCTTCATACTGAAGCACACTTTGGTACGCATCATTATTAAACTTATCAATTCCAAAATCTTCTATATCCTTTTTACTTGCAAGCCCAAGTTTCTTTTCAATCAAATTTTCAATGGGAAGCCCATGACAATCCCACCCCCACACACGACGAACAGAGTTTCCTTTCATCGTCTGATAACGTGGAACTGCATCCTTAATAGTTCCAGCTAAGATATGTCCGTAGTGTGGTAGGCCCGTTGCAAACGGTGGTCCGTCATAAAATGAAAAGTTACCCCGCGCTTGTTCGCCTGCAGGCATATTGACTGACTTTTCAAAGATGTGATTATCTTCCCAGAATTTGAGCACTTCTTGTTCTTTTTCTGAAATTGATTTTGGAGGCATAGTAATAAATGTAATTGATAACGCGTTAGTAGTAATATAAAGCAAAAATCGCCCCTAAGAAAACAATGTGCTTGTTTTCTCAAGGACGATTTTTATAAACCGTGGTACCACCTTGCTTTAGAGTGCAATGACTCCCTTAATTATTAAGGTTCTACTAGTTATCTAGAATATCTCGACAACGTTCTTCCTTGAGCTCCTGGGTGATTAGTCCAATCAACGCTTACACTTCTATACTATCATACACCCCTTACAATCGTAAATACTCCCTATGGAAGAAGAAGATTTGTCGCTATACTAACAAGACCACTATGGATACTGCAAACGTAAACAACATAACCTCTCTTGGCTCACAACTTTTTCTCTCTACATCTTCTTTAGATAAAGATAATCTTGTAGAAAGCATTTTATATTACCAAACTACACACACCCATACATTGTATCTTTATTTTGGTCTTGCAATTCTTGTGCTTTTGTTTGCAAGTCAAATGAGAATGATCATCATAAATGGCATCACAAATAGAAAAATCGCTAAACAACAAGGAGAAAGACCTAGAGATATAAACTCTAGTAGCAGTCGTAATGTTCTTATCCTAGGAGATAGTACCGGATACGGTACAGGTGCCCGAACAATAGAGGATACCCTTGCAGGAAGATTTGCACACGACTTCCCTGATGTTGCAATTCATAACTATGCCGTTAATGGATCAACAACATCAAATATGCTTACACAGCTAAAGCGCGCAGAAGGCAAGCATTACAATTTAACAATTATAAGTTCAGGTGGAAATGATACGTGGAAAATGACTCCCCTTGCTTCTGTTGAACAAAATCTTCGTGAAGTGATTTCTCGTACTATGACATTAAGCGGTAAAAACATTGTACTTATTATTTATAATAATGACATCTCCGCACCTGTGTTCCCGTTTTTTATTCGATGGCTTATCACAAGAAGAACTAGAATCATTAACGAAATCTATCTAAGAACCGCTGAGATTTATGGCATACAGGCAGTCCCTGTTTTTCTTCCTGGTGAAACGTGTCCATCTAATTTTTTCTCACACGATGGATTACACCCAAGTAGTGAAGGGTATCGCATTATGTATATTCGTCTTTGGGCAGCACTCTACCAACATCGATTCGATTATAATTTACGAGAATACTAGCTTTCAGAAAAAACATATATTTATAAAAACACCAAGAACAAGCTGTTCTTGGTGTTTTGCTTTTTATACCCAATTAGAAAGTTGAATATAAAAGAATTAATACATCAGAAAGAATCGACTCCCAGGCTAGGCCTATAGAAAGTAACTACAAAATTTAAATCAGAAACGTTGCAACCATCTTTGAACGTGACCGAAGAATCAACAATCACTTCTTCTACCTTAATCAAACCTTCATGTTTCAGTACCTGAAGTGTGTTGAGAAGTCTCTTTTGAGGAAGGAACTCAACATTTTTAAGTTCATCAATATTGACACCCCTCTCCACAAAAGTTCTCAAGATCTCTCCATAAGCAGCATTCAAGTCATCCAAAGTCTTTGGGCCAGAATCAAGAATACCCAAGATGATACCCTTGACCATATCATTAGACAATTTGTTCATAAGGAACTCCTCATTTACCGTTGAACCAATTTATATTATAACACATTTATTATAAAATGTCTACATTCTCTCAGGTGCCTTAATTCCTAAAACATTGAGTCCGTGAGCCAAGATATTTTTTGTTGCTTGAGCGAGCATGACATAGTAGCGACTTACATCCTTGTTATTCTCATCAACTATCTGATGGCGTGCATACATACTATTAAACACTCGAGTAACTACAAGTAAGTACTGAACGATATGATGTGGGCCAAGATCGTTAAATGCTTTTTCTAAGACTTGAGAATATGCCGCGAGAGTTCGTTCAACTTCAACCTCAGGTGCTTCTACAACATACCCATGTTCAAAATCTATACCACTTACTTCTGCTTTATCCAAAAGCGCACACAATCTCGCATGCGTATACTGAAGATACGGTCCAGAGTCCCCTTCGAAGGAAAGTGACTTCTCAAAATCAAATGCAATGTCTTTCCCTGGTGCGATCTTAAGGATAGAAAACTTTATTGCACCAACTGCAATATCATTCACAAGCTTTTGTATTTCACCTTCAGGTACACGCATATCAATTACCTTTTCCTTAAGACGCTCTTCAATCATACATAACATATCTTCACCCCCTATCACATTACCTGTACGAGATGACATTTTCCCTTCTGGGAGGCGCATCATGCCGTGGTTTATGTGTACAAGTTTGTTCTCTAGTTGTGGGAAAATTTTCTTAGTTACTGTATTTAGTACCTTAAAATATTCATTCTGTTCACTCGCTGTTACAACAACATAGTATGACGCATCAGGAACAAGTTCCATTTTCTTAACATAGTTACCAAGATCCTTTGCTTCGTATGTTGGAAGCCCTTGGGCGTTAACAAACACTCGTGTATGGAGTCCATCTTGCTCACCTTTGTATACAATTGCACCATCTGACTCTTCAAAGACACCTTTTGCAAGATGCTCACGCACAATCGCAAGTCCTGGATCTGCAACTTCAGATTCATAAATAAAAGCATCAAACGTAGTGCCTAACTTTTCATACAGACTATCGAAGTACGCGAGTGAGAGCGCTCGTCCTTCAGTATACACTTCCATAACTTCAGGATTTGTACCTTCATAAATAGCGCGATTAACTTCGGCTATCTCATGCTTTGCGGCTTCATTGCTTTCAAACTGTGAGTGAGCGTACGCATAGCACATCCCAAGGAACGCAACTTTATCCTTAAGTGAAGCTTCTTCATCTGGTTTCTCAGAAGTTTTTTGCATTACACCCCACACACCCATGGCGACATTCCTACCGATATCTGACGGATAGCACACTCGAGTCACATCATAGCCTTTCATTTCGTAGATTCGAGAAAGTGATTCCCCTATAGCATTTGCCATCAAGTGGCCAATATGAAAAACCTTAAAACAGTTCGGATCAGTGTATTCAACAAGTGCTTTCTCTTCTAAGAGTGGTCTTAAGATCCCATGTAGTGCGATCTCTTCCACAGCGTCAGTTCGCACGTCATCTTTAAGGTAAAAGTTAATAAAACCAGGACCTGCGACTTCTATTTTTTCTATGACATCAGACAGTGACTGAGTAAGTAGAATAATGATTTCTAAAGCACACTCCTTAGGAGAAACACCTTTTGCTTTTGAAAGTGGAAATGCAATGTTGGTCGCATAATCGCCATGCGCCACATCTTCTGGCTGCAGAAGAGAAAACGCAACACCGCTCCCCGCAAGGGTATAGAGCGCCTGTTTAATTGTCTCGTACGAATTCATCTCTCTATACTACCTTATTTAGGAAATAATAAAAAGAAAAAAAGAAAAAACTGACCCAAAACTTGGGTCAGTCATTATTTATGCAATATTCACGGAATACTATCGAAATATTCTTTTCCCGCATACCCTGCAACCACAACTACTTCCTTGTGAATCTGCTCAGGCGTACGCTCGTGACTATCTCGAACACCTTCAACCACTTGCCATTCAAAATGTTTTGCGTAGAAGAGCCCTGCTTCATGCCCTTGCTTAACATACTCTATATCACTTTCAACAGCATCTAGTTTTGGTCCACCTTTTTGGGCACGCTGTTCTGCACGCTTTCTTGAAAGCCAAAACGGAAGAGATAGATAGATAACCTCATTTGGCTTTGGTAACTTTGCACGTATGTACTCTTCTTCGTACAACCATTTTGCAAAATCAATCTTCTCATCATCTGTTGCAAACTTGCCACCTTGATGAAGAAGATTCGATTCGACATACCTGTCAGAGATTACCACTTCATTGGTGTAGAGCAAATCCTGGAGGTATGGCAATGACTCTTCTCTATCCATGGTATAAAGCCTACTAGCAATCTTCGGGTCGACTTTTGAAAAGTTATAACGCAAAGCACGCTCACTCTTAAGAACCTCAAACAGTAGAGATCCACCGAGCGTTTGATTATAACGAGGAAATGAAACCCGTGCAACTTTAACACCTGTATTTTCTAGATGTTTAAAAAGCAAACCTGTTTGGGTTTCTTTACCCGCTCCATCGGAACCTTCAATCACAATTAGTCGTGCGGTCATCTCATCTCCCCTTTCGAAAAAGAAAAAGTTGTTCGGATAAAAACGTTTCGACTTCTTGCAAAGTATTGTATCGAAACAAAAAAACAACACATCTGATGCAATAGTACAGCAACTAAACCCTTCTCACAAACAAAGAAATACTTAAATTTGTCAATCTTGTAAGAAACACAATAAAACTGTAAAGTTCACACAGCTCTTTAACAATCTTTTTAATCTCAACAAAGGAGAAAGAGATGAACTTAAACCCAAACGAAGAGGCGTATCTGCGCGCATTGCGATTCACGAAACAGAATGGATCGCGACGCAAGACAAGGAATGGCATTACAGATGCAGTATTTGCACGACAAATGAGGTTTAACTTGCAACACAGTTTCCCTGCAACAACCACAAAGTACCTTGCATTTAATGTCGTTGTAGCGGAACTTATTTGGTTTCTGGAGGCAGGTAAAGCAACAGATTGGAGACTTTCCATTGCACGTCTCAATGAACTTCTTGAAAAGCCTGCAACTGCAAAAAATATCTGGACAATGGATCAAACTCGTTTTGCTTCACAAGGTAAGGCAAAGTTTGAAGGAGACTGCGGACGCATCTATGGTGCACAATGGAGAAATTGGCGTGCACCAGATGGCTCGACTGTTGACCAAATCGCCAAGGTAATGAAGCAAATCAAAGAAGATCCTTTCAGTAGATATCATATTGTCACTGCCTGGAATCCGGGAGAACTTAATGATATGTGTCTTCCACCTTGTCACATGAAGATGCAATTCTTCGTGCGCCCAAGCAGGCGTCGAGATAAAAAAATGTACCTTGATATTTCAATGGATCAGAGGTCGTGCGATATGTTCCTGGGGGTTCCTTTTAATATCGCAAGTTACGCACTTCTGTGCCACATGGTAGCCCAGTGTGTTGATATGGTGCCAGGTGAACTCGTGATTACACTTGAGGACTGCCATATTTATATGGCAGGTCTTGATGTGGAAGAAAAACCGCAGTGGAATAAAGGTCATATTCGGCAAGTGAATAAACAACTTGCAAGAAAACCTTTAAAAGGTCCAAAGCTTTGGCTGAACCCACTTGTAAAAAATATTGATGATTTCACAGTGGACGATATCAAGCTTATTGGTTACAGAAGTCACGAAAAAATTTCAGCTGTTCTTCTCTAGGTTAATCCTAGTACAACAAAAGCCAAACGCGCACGCGCGTTTGGCTTTTTTCTTGCTATTTTTTTCTCACCCAATGAACAATACTAAAACCTGGCGTATCCCCTTCAGCATCTCTATTCACGACCATTTCGTTAAATGAAAATCCTGGCCAGCGGGCTGGTGGATTAATAAGATCTGGTGCAGTACGAGTCACGCCTGGAGTTATTGGATACTCGTTTTTCACAACAGTAATCCATGCCTCGTCAGCAATATCCATCCCTTTGTACCAAACCTCTTTGCCACCAATGCAGAAAATTTTATTGGTGCTTGCTTTAGCTAGTGCTTGTTCAAAAGAAGTGCATACAATTGCACCATCTGCTTTATAGGATGCGTTTGATGATACTACAATATTTTCACGATGTGGGAGCGGCTTACGTGGCAATGACTCCCGTGTAAGTCTTCCCATAATTACCGTCCACTCAATGGTTAATTTCTTAAAGTGTTTAAAGTCTTCAAGAATTTTCCACACCATTTCATTACCTTCACCATAAACACCGTTTATTGAAAAAGCACCGATAACACTAATTGTCTGACTCATAATCATGCTCCTAAAAATTAACCAAAAGTGCCCACATCAATACTAAATGAACCAAGACTAAATAGCAAATTACTTCCCCGTACTCCCAAATCCCCCTTGCCCACGAATAGAATCAGATAATTCACCTACTTCTACAATTTCAGGAAACTCAACTTTTTGAATAAGGAGCTGGGCGACTTTATGACCATGTTTAAATGTGTGTAATTCATTTGAAAGATTGTGAAGCATGACAAGTACTTCACCTCGATACCCAGCATCAACTACCCCACCTAGTGTTTTTATCCCTTTTGCACCAATCGATGACTTATCCCAAATAAGGCCAACATACCCCTTATCTATTTCAAAGGCGCATCCGGTTTTTATTGTAACCATTTCCTGTGGGTGTAGAGTATAATCACCGTATGCAAAGAGGTCTATGCCAGCATCATCATGATGTGCACGAGAGGGCATAACAGCATCCTTGTATAATTTTTTTACTTGTATATTCATAGTATAAAAGTAACATAAAAAGAAAAGGCGGTCCATGCGACCGCCAAGAGGTAACCCCTATCCGAGCTTAAGGTTCTTCGGATCATAATTGTTATGAGCAATCCACTTCTCCAGAAATGGTGAAGTATATCGCTCAATACCAATACCTCTATCCCTCAAGTACTGTGTCACAAACTCTTCACGTCCATACTCCCAGATGTAGTAGACGTATTTGATCCCAGCATTCACGATTTGCTTGGCACAACCAAAACAAGGATGGAGCGTGATCATCATACGTACATCAGGATAGAGTCTTGTATCAACTTGGCAATTACCTACTGCATTTAGTTCTGCGTGGGAGCCTCGGCACAACCCTTTCCCTTCCTGAAGCTGGCCATCAACAACACGCGCGCATCCAACCATGCGAGGATCAACATCACCAGCTGAGGCACCGTTGTACCCATCTGATACGAAGTAGTGATTCTTCCCGTGAACATACCAAATCCTGGCACCAACTTCGTAAAACATGCACGTTGATCGCTTGGAGATGATGATTACTTGTTGTGCTTCAACATCCAATCGAGACGGGCGTTCAAAGGTTGGCTCAAGCTTATGACTCAACATCTTTCCCAGTACAACACGATTCGTTCCTGCTACCCACTGTAGAGGAACCCCTTCTTCGTTGTTCATTTGTAACCTCACCGATAATGACCATATTCCCTTTCGGGGCCTGCGCCAATCCTACATTGCAAAACAAAAAACCGCAAATATGCAGCCATTAGCTTTTATCTAGCAGCCTTTAGCAAATACAAAAGCAACCTCGTTAGAGGTTGCTTTTGTATTCTTGTTTATGGAAAATTGCTTTAGCTACAAGGCGCACGGAGTTTTTGCAACCAAGGCGTACTATTGTACGACGCGTGGAGCAAAAATTCCGTGCAACGCAGTAGATGAAGTGATTTTACTTAAACAACCTTGATACCGGCAGAACGTGCAGTACCCTCGATTATCTTCATCCCCTGTTCAACAGTGTGCGCAGTAAGATCTGCAAGCTTAAGCTCAGCAATTTCACGAATCTTATCCTTAGAGATTGTTCCAGCCTTTCCTTTTGAGTTACCTTTTGCAACGTTTGCAGCCTTCATAACAAGTGAAGTTGCTGTAGGAGTCTTGATAACAAAATCATACGTACGATCTTCGTATACATAGATCTTTACTGACATTCTTCCCTGCTTTCCTTGTGTCGCTGCGTTGAACTTGTTCACGAAATCACCAATCTGAACACCCGCCTGACCAAGCGCTGGACCAAGTGGTGGAGCAGAGGTAGCTTTCCCTGCTTCAATTTGAACTTTCACATATTTTGTAATTTTCTTTGCTGCCATAGTATTTTCTTTAAAGTTTGGTTATTCTAACACGTTTTTGTCTTGATTTCAAGACTATTTCTTTGTTCTTTAAATATTCTTTAAAAAGTTAGAAATTGCTTTAGCTACGAGGAGTCTAGCGATTTTTGGAAGAAGACGTACTTATTTGTACGGCGACTGATAAAAATCTCCTAGCGACAAAGTAGATGAAGTAATTTATGACTTTTTAAATTTTCTTAATCTGGAGGAAGTCGAGCTCTACCGGAGTCTCTCGCCCGAACATATTCACAAGCACCTTGAGTTTTCCACGAGCCTTGTCAACTTCAGAAACCTTTCCTTCAAAATCCTTAAACGGACCATCAACAATTCCAACAAGTTCCCCAACATCAACAGAAATATCGTGCTCAACTTCTCCTGTGTTCATACGACTAAAGAGGAAATCAATTTCTTTTTGAGAAAGTGGTACTGGTGTTGTCCCTGCTCCTACGAACCCTGTAACACGAGGAGTATTACGAACAACATACCAACTATTATCATCCACAATCATGTCCACAAGAACATATCCTGGGTAGATCTTTTCCTCTACCTCGACACGCTTTGTTCCTTTTACCTTAATCTTTTTTTCAAGTGGAACAACCACTGCAAAAATCTTATCCTGCATACCAAGTGACTCAATACGCTGCTTTAAGTTACGCAAAACAGCATTTTCGTAACCACTATAGGTGTGAATTGCATACCAATGACGCTCCCCTGTAAATTCTTGTTTAGCCATAGAAATAGGATAGTTTAACGGTTAATAACTTTTTCTAGAAGTGCACGAAGTCCAATATCAATACCCCCAAGTGACACAGCGACGATCGTTGAGATAACAATGACTAAAACAGTAAACGTAATAGTTTGAGATGTCGTAGGAAAAACAACTTCTTTAAGTTCCGCTTTTGTTTCTTTTAGATATTGTATAAGTTTATTCATAGAGGTAAGGTGTGAACAGAAGGACTGTTCTTATTCTAAAAAACGCCCCCGTGGGCATTTCATATAGTAATAATACCATATCTTTAAACTCTACGCAAGAATACTCGAGAATACAAAAAAGCGCTTATGTAAGCGCTTTTTTGAAGAGAACACGTTGTGCGTACAGAACTTATTTAAGTGTATAGGTAATTGTTACTCGTGATTTGATAACATTTTCACCCTGTGGAAGTGACACTTGTTCAGTCTTAACATCTGCTGACATAGCTGCCATACCAGCTGTCGCTCTGTACATCACTGGATAGTACCCACCATTATCCTCAGAGAACTGAATGATAGATCCAAGCGACACCCCAAGAGACTTTGCAGTTGCTTCTGCTTTTGCTTGGGCCTTCTTGATAGCAAGAGCCTTAGCTTCTGCTTGCAACTTATCCATATCATCTACCGTAAAATCAGGGCCTGAGATTTCAGTGATGTTAGCCTTTCCAAGCATTCCAAATACATCCCCTGCTTGCTCAACCTTACGTACCTTTACCGTAACAGATTGTGTAACCTCATAACCAACAATTGTTGATTTAGAAGGACCACATCCATACTGAGTACACGCACCATTTTGATATTCATACTTTGGAGACACATTGTATGATAATGTCTTTGTATCTTTATCATCAACACCAAGCGACTTTAATTCTTTGATACCGGTAGCAATTTTTGTTTCAACTAGCTTTTGCGCTTCTGGTACAGACTTTGCACTTTCACGAACAGTAAATGTTACCGTTGCAATATCTGGCTTTGCAGTTACTTCACCATCCCCAGATACTGAGACAGATGCAACTTGCCCATTAGGATGCTTCATCGCATCAAAATTATTCATTCCAAAACCAATCGCAGCAAATGAGACACAGAGAAGCGCAATGGCTCCTGTTGTATATACTCGCTTTTTATGTTTATCGTCCATATTGTTGTAAATAGTTAGTAGTAAATTAGTGAGGATATAGAGTCTAACAGAAAAACACTAGAGACGACCGTTTGAATACATATACCCCAATATCAAAATTATAACAAAGAGCATGAAAGTCGCCAAAACAACTAGAGGCATGTCATTTTTCTTAAGTGGAACCTCTTGGACAACTACTTCTTGGTCAGGAACATGTGATACTACGTCTTGAATAGGTAATGGGTTAGAGACAGCCTGTTGCATAACCGAAATCACTTGAGGTCTTTCAGGTACAGCTTTCGATTGTGTCTTTGAATCTCCATGAAATACGTCTTTGTATTTTGAGAATGACCAAACATGCGGGGAACTTTCAAAAGGTAAAAGCGGCAGATTACTTGGAGGCTCAACGATCTTTGGTTCTTGCTGAGTTGCCTGAGAGGACTCTGTTATAAGAGACTGAGGATCAAGTGAAGGAATAGGTGGAGTGACTTCAGGCACCACCCTCTCCGTAGCTTTTTCCTGTGGTATATTTTTTTGAAAATCAGCCGTTTGTACTTGTGCTAGTGTAGCCTGCTCGTTTAAAATAGGCTGCGCTTCTTGCTCCCTATCTTTAATTGGCATCTCCACGGGAGCAAGCACAGAAACATTTTTTGTTTCTGTTACAGGTGGCTGAGGTACAGGCTCAGTAAACACAATACCAGTTTTAATAGTTTCTTTAGATTTTTCCTTAACCACATCATCTTTAAAGACTGGCAACAACCCCTCCTCCTTACCATCAGGCTGGAAAAACACCATAGCGTCAGTTGATGACACTTTTTGTGAATCTATAGAAGCCTGAGGAGGTGTAACACTTACTTGCACAGAAGGAGGTGCCGGCGCTTTTATTTCAAGACTACCAGTAAGAGATGGCGCCTTCTGTTTAAAGATAACAACCGCATCCTTAATTACCTTATCTTCCCAACCAGCAGAAGCAAGGAGTACTTTTAATAACTCTTCATTGAGTCCCGGATGACGTACGGACAGTTCTCCTATTGTAGTTTCAATTTCAGACAGAGTCATTGTTGGGAAATATCAACCCTTACATACAAAACGGTAAGGATCTTATGAAGCAAAAACTATCTTGCCTTTTTGGTTGTAGTCTTTGCAGGTGCAGCAACTTCAGGAGCTGCTGTTGGTGTAAGAGAATTAATGAATCGCTCAAGATCAGCATTGCCTGGGTTACGTCGGAGTAACTCATCAGCGAGAGGTTTTGCGAGCTTTGGCTCACCACCGTCACGAAGAGCAAGAGCAAGGAAGTATGCAATGTTTGCATTATTTGGATCCTTTTCAAGAGCAGTCTTAAGAGCAAACACTGCATTTGCATAATCCTTCTTACCGTAGAAGAGTAGTCCTGCTTGTACATATGTCGCCGGGTCATTTGGAGCACTCTTAATTGCTTCAACAGCATATGCGATAGCTCCCTCAACATCGTTCTCTGATGCCTTAAGCTGACTCATGAGATAAAGTGCGTCTGCAAAATTTTGCTTCTTGCTAAGTGCTTCGGTAAGATGTGTCTTTACGCCATCTCGTGTCCCTGCCGATGTCTCAAGACGTGCAAGCATAAGGTAGAGATACGGATTCTCAGGATAGAGCTTAGCTGCTTCTTGATATGACTTCTTTGCATTATTGAAACCACCCTCTTTATCAAAAGGGATAGCAAGCTCATACGCACGCCCAAGTGATACATAGTTCTGGTAACTATTTTGATTTAACTTCACTGCTGCGAGTCCGTAGTCAACTGCTTTTGCTGAGCGAGTAAGATACGCATTCTTAAGCGCTTCCTGGTCTCCTCCTGGTGTTGATACAAGGTTACGGTTTGCTGTAATTGCATACTCAACCAAAAGTCTGTAGAAACCATCAAATGGATAGATTGTCGCTGCTTTGAGCACAAGAGCTTCTGCGTCTTCAATCTTTGTTGCTTTTTGTGACTGATTATAAAGAGAGAATGCTCGAGCCTTATTAATTGTTGTTATTGCATTAACGCCAAGAATAAGTGCAATTGGGATAAAAAGAAAGGCAAGCTTTTTACTTGGATGAAACTCTGTTAGACGAGCTTTTGCAATCCCAAGACCAGCTACAATCATCCACATGACGAGCATTGCGTATGAAAGTGGAACAAGCCATGCAACAGAGATAAAGTAGAGAAGCGTGAGCGCAAGAACACCAAGAATAATATGCTCATCCCCTTCTTTATTCTGACGATAACTTACAAGCGTACTATAGAGCGCAGAAAGTGTAAGCATCATAAACGCAACAAGACCGACGATTCCAAGCGTTACCAAAAACGTAGTCATTGTGTCAGCACCCTGGAAGAAATCATAACCAAAATATGCGGAGTTGATAACATCTTGAGGTTTATGAAGTTGCCACGCACGAGAAAAGTTACCTGCACCGATACCAAAGAGACCGTCCTCCATTAGAACATCCTTACCTACAGCAAGAGTACTTGTGAGATTTGGACGAACACTATTTTGTGATGAAAGCGTAACAGCCCATGCAACAAACAAGAGAGCGGTTACAATAACAGGCACTTTATACCGCTTCTTAATTGGACTCTTACGTACATAGTAAAAACTAAGAAGTGAAAAGAGACCAAGATACACACCAAAAGAAAGCGTGCTTGAAAAACCAGAGAATATAACTCTAACATTTTCAGCAAAAGCACCCCCGACCATAACAGCCATAACAAACACAAAAGAAGAAACTCCAAGAATACCAAGCATGACGTATTTCATCTTCTGTCGTGTTCTGTCAGGAAGTGTACGCACAAGGTACATAATCGCAGGAAGCGTAAGGAGTGCCGCCCCCGAATACTGATTGAATGCTTCGCCAAAGAAAAGGATAGATGGTGTCTTTGCAAAAATACAAGAAGCAACCACTGCAAGAGAAAATGCCACATAAGAAATAAACTCAAGACGAGACACACTGTGCCATGACCGTGTTACTGTTGCCACAAACACATACGAAAAGAGTGCAAGGAACACCAAAACCATCATAACAATGTGGTAGGTCGTTTCCCCAGGAAATCCAACTTTTGGAATGAAGAAGAGTGGCGAACCGACAATGATAAGCACTGTCGCATATTGATAAAGTTGTGTAAAAAATCGTGTTAGTAATTTCATAATAATAAGTACCTTCTTATGTTAATAATTTTCTCAAATACTATGTTCTTAGTATATCGTGTTATGAGTGCCTCTGTCTGTGGACAGAAAAACATTAAAATATAGCAAGAAGGAAGGTATACTGTATGATAACCATGGATCCACAGAACTCTTTAACACAACCTTCAGACACAGTACAAAAAAACCTTGAAGAAAAGGCTGCAAAGGAGCTTCTTGAAGTTGCAGCAAAAACCTCTGACACTATCATCATTTCCCCATCAAAAGACGGCACACCAGTTATTCATCACACAAAAAATCTCTACCCTGTTGTTCGTCACGTTATTTTGGTGCTTGCGGTTCTTTTTTTCGCACTTTGTATCCTCTTCTTAATGCACCAAAACGGGAAAAGCATCTATGATAACGGTATCTAATGTTTTTAACCGCATACCGACACTTTTTGCAGACCTTGCAAAACTTCTTACAGGCGACATTGATTGCTCTGCTTTAACGCTTTCAAACTACAGTAAAGACAACTCCCCTTATCTTGTTCTTCCTCAAGCAGTCATCTATCCAAAAAATGTAACTGACATTAAGCACACACTTGCTTTTGCTCGCGAGTACACTATGCCTGTCACTGTACGAGGAAAAGGTACAGGTTCGACAGGTGGAGCACTCGGTGAAGGAATTATTCTTGATCTTACACGGTATTTCAGCCAGATTAGGAATATTAACATGATGGAAAACACAATAACTGTCGATGCAGGTGTTACAGTTTCGTCTCTTTTAGAAAAACTCCACACATGGCATTACGACATCCCCATTCTTTCGACTAATGACACACACACAACAATTGGTGCACTCATTGCAACAAAGAATACACAGTCTAGTTCTTTTCGTCACGGAACAATTCGTGAATGGATAGAAGGACTCACTGTTGTTGTTGATACAGGTGAAGAACATATTTTACAAGATGGAATAACCCCAAGCGGAAGGTTGCTCGGCATCTACCAAGAAATTTTTCCTTTCATGACACAAGAGCACCCGACAATCCGCGCTTCAAAACCTCTTACTCATGATGACGCAACTGGATACAATCTCTGGAGTACTTCCATTGGCCCTCGCCAACTTATTGATCAATTGACAGGATCAGAGGGCACACTTGGTATTATTACCTCGGTAACATTTCGTATCACACCTTACAAAGAGCACTACGTAACCACATGTATCCCGATCAAGAACAGTTCACTTCTTGCACCTTGTATTGATATTGCAAAACATCATTCTGCTGATGAAATCTTTATGTATGATCAAGCCTTCATGCAATTAGCTGATAGGTATCAGCCGACGGTTGTACCCCTTTTTATTGACACCCCATATGTGCTTCTTGTGACACATCGTGCACATGACAAAGAAAAACTGCACCATACCATCCATACATTTCGTAGAGCCCTCCCCATTGATGAGTATGAGCTAAAAACTCTTGTTGACCATGAAACTGTTGCACGAATAAGTGACCAAAACTTTCTAAAACTCCTTGGGGAATATTACACACAAAATGTTCTTGTTCCAAATGAAATTGCAAACGGAATAATCGTCACTATCCACCAGTTGCCTTCACTTCTTAGAGAGCTCGAATCCTATCTAGACCAACTAGGAAGACTCTATATGATTACAGGGTTTGCAGGAAGTGGTCATATTTCAGTCACTGCATACTTTGACCCAAAGAGTAAAAATTATGCAAACGATCTCATTGGATACGCAAAAGAAATTACCTCAATCGTAACTAGTTACAATGGTGGCATAAGTGCCATACATGGTGAAGGGTTAGCAAGAGCACCATTTATACAAAACATTTACTCAACACACATGCTTGAGGTTTTTAGATCCATAAAAAAAATCTGGGACCCGCTTCACATCCTCAATCCTGGTAAAAAACTCGACGTTCAAACATCGTACCTCGTAACCCATACACGCACAGATACCAAGAGAGTCACCTAAAAACGAGACTCTTTCTTAACAAGATGTGCCACCTGTTCTTGCGGGTCATAACTTGCACGCACAACTTGTCGCGCCCAGATACGAAACTCTTTACCCCAATCCCCTTTTACTCGAAAACCGATAGCGATGATGACATCTGTATTATAAACATATATTTTGCGTGACACTTTTTTCTTCCCTTCTTGCTGTGTGACGACAAGCTCTCGCTCACTGAGCGTCTTAAGCAACTCTTTCTCTTGGTAAATTTTTTTAAGGTGATCGTTGATTGTTGGAATACTTCGTCCGTAGATACGAGCAATACGCTTCTGTGTACTCCACACTTCATTATCAAAAAGAAATACACCTTCCTTAACAAGGTTCGGCTGGTTATCGATATGAATTCTTGGGAGTGACGTGTGCTTGTTCATGCTTACTACTAAGTATACCAGAGTATATTATTTTTTTTGAAAGTATGTCTCATTAAGCGTAAAAAATTCATAATCTTTTTTGAAGAGCTTAATCGAAATATGATAGATACTATAGGTAATAAAGAATGCTGCAAACACATCGATAGAATAGTGAAGATGTGACAGCAGTACAATGACCCCAAAAACAACTGATGAAGCCAAAAAGATAGCTCGGATGTATGGATGATCCCAGAAGATAAGCGCCACAAGAAAAGGTAGCCCTGTGTGCCCAGAGAAGAAAAGATCGTTCCCTGTTGTAATAAAATTAAGCAACCCAGAATCAAGCTCAAGTTTTGTTGGATACGGACCAAGGTGAGTAAGCGAAACAAACATTGCTCTAATGAGAATAAAAAAAGAAACAGACTTAATAAGAAATGGCGCGGTCTTTCTAAAGAAAAAACAAAGAATAACAACAAAAAGAGTAAGCATAATTGCCCCATGAACAAAAAGAATTTCAAAATCAAACACAGGAGTATTGCTCAAAATAATATCCTCAACATAATTACTCGCATTCACCTCAGCAAACCGGCTCGCACTATGTGTCGCATACACACTTACAATAAATAAAATAATAGCTTCAAGGAGTGAGGCGTAGTAGCGTAACTTTGAAACAGGTTTTGGGATTTGGTTATCGTCCATGTATAACAAACAGTATAGCAAGGAGGCGTCATACCTTCACTCTAAACATGTGAGTAATTAAGCAAGGCTTCATAGACATCAAGAAACACTAGTGTCAAAAAATCCTTATTTGTAGGCTTTTTTAAGGTACTTGACAAAAATATACTAATATGATATACTATATCTAGTAGTTCATTAACATCAAAAGCCCCCGGGCCCTTTGTTTTTGAACCATTTTACACCTGCACGTTTCTCTCTCCTTGTCCCGCACATTCGTGCAGGTACAACTTAAAAGGAGTAGTCAATATGGAGATTTCCATACAGAATCATGTAGGATTGGTCGAAGTAGTTCGTGCAAGCATCTTGCTTGTACGGAACTACCAGATGAAAGGATACCTTGCAACTAAGGGATGGAAGAGTTTGTGTGCGTGCGGTGTGTTTCTTGTAAACTACATCATGCGTGCATGGAAGTTCTCCATCTTCCCATCATCGGGAACCGTTGTTGTTGCAACGAACAAGACCTCGGTCATCGGAACTGTCATGTTGTGGTTCACACCGCGCATCACTCCGATCGACAAGATCTTTCCTGAGGCAATGGCATTGCTCCGTAAGGAATGTATGTCATTTGTCTACATCGGTAGTTTCGCAGTCTCCCCTGAGTACGTTTGTACACGGGTAAGTCTGCGAATGCTTCGCGCTGTGCTTGACACAGTGAAGGCAAAGGGGGTTGACGTAGGAGTCTGCGTGGTTCATCCAGATCACTGCACACTCTACAAGCGATTCGGCTTCAAAGAAGTCGGCTCGTCAACTATACCGGGGTTGGCCAACGCCAAGGCTGCACTGCTTGTTGTCAAAAAACAAGACGTCCGGCTGTGATGTATACCCCAAGCGCACGTAGCGATACGTGCGCTTTTGTTTTGTAAAAAAACTACTTTACCTCATCAAAAAATATTGTATATTCTCCGTACCCAAGCTCATCTAACTTTTCATAAGGAATAAATGTAAGCGCTGCACTATTCATACAATATCTCATTCCACCTCTATCTTTCGGGCCATCTGGAAACACATGCCCAAGATGCGAATCAGCGATAGCACTCCTAACTTCAGTACGTGTTGAAAATAATTTTCTATCTTCGTGAAGTGTTACAGATGATGTTGCTATTGGTTTTACAAATGAAGGCCACCCCGTCCCGGAATCATACTTATCGGTAGATAAAAAAAGTGGCTCACCGCTTACGACATCGACATACAATCCTTTTGCATGATTATCTGCATATTCATTGCTAAAAGGTTTTTCAGTACCTTCTTCTTGGGTTACATTATACTGTATTGGAGTAAGCGTAGCACGCAACACTTCATCAGAAGGTCTTGTAAATTGTTTCCACGAAGTATTTGTTTTTTGGTTATTTTCCATAGTAGAATTATGCTCTATCTGTGATGTGTGCACAGTATGCTCTTTAGTTTCTAGAAATCTAAAGATAAGCATACCAAGAATTATTGAACATACAAAAAGTAACAAATTAGTGCGCCACAATAACTGGAACCGTCTTTTCAAAATTTCTTGAATCATACCTATGCCGTAGCAGAAATATCTAAAATGTACTTAAGCCTGTAACTTCCATAATGTAAGCAATAATTGCTTTAACAAAACTCTCATCTCTGTACTTTTCATAAGGCGCAGAAAATACTCCGCGAGTATTATTCCATACATCATTAAAATAACCATTAGTAAGAAGTGAGTGTTGAGCGTTATATGAGCCAACAAACATAAGATTGGTTTCAAGATTGTACCCTCCTATATTTCTTCTTGTAAAATTAGCTGAACCAGCAAAGATTGTCTGAGTGGTGCCATAAGTCACACTCAATAACTTTGCATGACACTGCTCACCGTGGGTGTCACACCACCTTATTGTAATATTTCCTCTACCTTCTTTTGTGAGATATTTTGCAACCTGTCTATTTGGAATGCCATTTTTCTGTCGACCAAATGCATCTTTATTAGGATCTAAAATAATTCTTATTGTTACCCCTCTATGCGATGCTTTAATGAGCTCTTCTATAACCTTTATGTCTGAGAGATAAAACATAAGCATGTCTATTGTGTCTCCTTTGGATGTCTTTGCAAGCGTCGCAATGACATTATCACGAATCGCTCTATCGGTAACAAGTCTTACACGTTCTGCACTTTGTGTAGTTGATGCGCGAGATGTATACAAAGGTGGTTCAATAAACTCACCCCCACCAAGCGTAACAATGCGTTTCTCACTCTTAAGGACATCGTACGCAAGATCGCCATAGACCATGAAACCAATATTACTGTGTGCACTTGATCCATCATGAGGGTTTGCAGATGTTACAAGTGTCGCAAATTGTTTCACTCCACCATAGACCCCATCTGCAACAATAAGCTTCCTATGGTTTGCCTTAAAATTTAAAAGACCTGCATATGATCGAAGTGTCACAGGATCACCTGTACTATTTACAATATTTGGTAATAGTCGAAATGTATACGTAGTACCAGTAAGTGCCAGATGGAGCATATCAAGAGGATAAAACACCAATCTCCATATCGTAGAAAATATAGGATTACTGTCACGAAGAGATGGAAGATCTGTAAAAGTAACCTTTATCCCCGCTTTTTTCATTGCATCAAAAAGTGGTGCGTCTTGTCCTCCGTACACACTGTTAATCGGATCACTCACTACCTGGATGACAATAGTGTTGTTTTGTTTCTTTTTTGCAATGAGCGCAGAAGTAAGCTCAGATGATAATGCTCTATGGGTTGATGACGCGCTTGCACCAAAACTATTCCACAAAAACATATCGATAAAGATATAGGAATCTGCACGATTGATCATTTTTATAATTGCATCAAAAATTTGCTGATCATACACTCTCTCACCCTGTTTGTTCGTATACGTTGTGTCAGTTAATAACACAACGTCGTTTTCTGTAATATAACGAGATCCCCACGATGCGTCGATTTCTTTTGGCATCGGCTTCCAAACATTGTAGAAACCAACAACAAGAACAACAATGAGAGCTACAATCAAGAAACGATACTTCAAAAGAAACTTCTGGTGTTTTAATTTCATATTTCTATTTCTTTAAAAGATCTTTAACAAGCACAAGCGCAACCACATACATACTCTCTGCCCAACCAAGAGGATTGTTATCATTTGGCTGTGTTGTGTGCGAATACCAAAGCTCAGGAATACGACCCTCGCTATCGACCGTTTTGTTTGCTTTTTCAAAATAATGAAGAGCTTTTTCTTTATTGCCGAGTTTTGCATAAATAATACAAAGCCAAGAGAGCCCCATTGACCATTCTGCTTCTTCTGAATAACCATCTTTATTTTTATTGTAATATCTATCATTACGATAACGTATCACCCCTTGATCACGAGTGAGAAAATATTCGACATTAGAAAGAATTGTTTCAGTCTCTTCTTTTGTTGTTACCTCAAAAGGAAAGATAAGTGTAAGAAGTGCAAGATCACAAAAACGATTAGCAGTCTCACGTGGGAGGAGTTCTCGTAAAGCTCGCTCTCCATTTGCTATCATACCCTCTGGAATAGTTACGTATGGCAATTCTTGTGCAGTCTTAAGTGCACACACTACAGCACCGATCGATGACGCACGCACTTCTTGATTTTCTTCCCAAATACCTGAATCAGCATCATGCCAATATTCAATCCTGTGAAGATATTCTACAAGGAGCTGCACGAGTCCGCGCTCATCGTCGTTTTCCGCAACGACATATCCTTTACGTTCACAGTCACTAATAAGGTACAGCACTTCAGCAACTGCGTCATTTTGTTTATTCCCCCACTCTTCCCAATACTCATCAAATGTCTCTGGATTATAACGAGCATGGATATGTTGCCATGTTTCATACGGACGATTATTCACTGCCCACATAATTTTTTCTTTATGCTTGCTGAGAATCTGAAGGAGTGCTTTTGCGGTACTTACAACAACATCCATCTCACCTGTATACTGAAAGCCAAGCGTCATGAAGTACACATCGCGAAGCCATGCTTTGTTGTACCCGGTTGTCACATCATGAGCAGATGCAGTGAAGAGTCCTGTTGGAGTACGAAGCTTGCGCACCTGATCTAAGTGCCAGCGTATTGCAGAATCAAAATCAAAAGTATCAAAAGAGCTAGGTGTCATGGTTTAAAAAATTAATTCACTAAATAAGGATCTTTCTCTGGTTCTGATGGCTTACTTTGCAGCATGGTCATTATTTGACCAGGGTGCTTACTAATAGTAGCAAGATCTTTTTCTAAAACCTTTAGCTCCTCTTTCTTTTCGAGGGTTGCTATAAGGAGCCGAGTCACTTTTTCTTTAAAATATTCGTCGTTATCTAATGCTTCAACTATTTTCAAAAGTGCTTCTAATTCAGAAACACCTCCATTAACATAGTTTGCAACCTTCTCTTCGATAGTCTCAAGTGCTTTGATCTTATGTTCTGCGTTCCCTGTTTGCTTGCTTCTAATTCTCTTAATATCATTTTCTAACAATGTGAGCTCTTCCTGCTTTTCAATGATTTCTAAAAGAAGTGCCACTATTTTTTTATGATAATAATCGTTATCATGTAGTCCATCAAGAACTTCCAGAAGTGCCTCAGATACTGGCAACCCCCGATTTGCACAGTCTGCAACTTTTCTTAGCACATCAACAAGAGCATTCTTTTTTTTCTCACGCGTTATTGAAAGTTCTGGTGAGTGCTCTTGTGCTATAGTTTCCATCATTTTCATATATGTGTAAGTATACACCTTTTAGAAAAAGATTCAGCACACAAAAACCACATAGAAACTATGTGGTTTTGAGTAATTCTCAGTAAACTTAGCGACTTATAAGCACGGCAAGTGCTTTCTTGATGTGATCTTTTGTAGATTCATCAAGATTCCCTTCACTATCAAACTTATCTTGCACACTTCCTATATAGAGCTCAGGTTGACCTACAACATGAGCATCGAGGTAAAGAAGGATATGCTTAAGGTGGCTCTGTGCAGGAGCAGTTCCGATTGGACCAGATGAAGCACCCATTACAAGAACCTTCTTACCAGGAAGGGAGTTGAATCCCCAAGGACGTGACGCCCAGTCAAGCGCATTCTTAAGCGCAGCAGGCACTGATCTGTTGTGTTCAGGGGTAGCAATAATGAGACCGTCCGCATCTTTTATTGCATCCTTAAATGCCTGAGCCGCTTGTGGAAATGACTCTTCTAGATCCTGGTTATAAAGAGGGAGGGCTCCAATGTCATAGTACTCAATAGTCATTCCTTCTGGAGCGAGTGCTGCAGTCTCTTTAAGTACTCGTGTATTAAATGAATCCTTTCGTAAACTTCCAGAAATTGCAATGAATTTTTTCATAAATGTATCAAAATATTTTATCCACTAATAGATAGGAGTGTATATTAGTTACTTTACTTTGTAAAGTGTTGTATACTGTGGATATGAAACACAAACCAAACAGTGAAGAAGTTTGCCCTGTTGCTGTTGTCGCAGAGCTTCTTGGGGACCCTTGCACTTTGCTTATTGTTCGTGACCTTCTTACAGGATCTAAGCGTTTTAAAGATTTTGAAAGTACGCTCTCCCCGATTAGCTCACGCACAATTACAAAAAAACTAAAAATTCTTGAAGAGAATAAAATAATCACTCGCAAAGAATTCAAAGAACGTCCTCCACGAGTTGAGTACACCTTAACTACAGAAGGTAAACATCTAAGCAAACTTATTAGTGATATGCGCACATTTGGGGAACGATATCTCTAGCACCTTTTATTATTTCTGTATATTTTATACACAAATCAAGCGTACTTTCTACAGAAAAGTGTATAAAGTGTATACGTATTCTTAATACCACAGATCTGTACAATTATTAAAATTACAACTAGTTGAGTTTATAATATTTAGTACCATCAAACTGGAAGATGTCAGTTGACCACGTTGCTCCACCTTTCATTGAGGACCTTATTTGCTTTTTACTTTTATCAATCTCTGGATTACTTATACCAACCTCACCATTTGAGAGACTTATCATTGGCATTAACTGATTTGTTACAACATCATATACATAGAATGTATAAAATATATTTGCCCCACCAGAACCCGTTTCACTAAAAACACCCAGATCTACATTCCCGTCAAAATTAATATCCATAGAAGTTATAAATCTCTTATTAAGAGAAACTTGGTTTGCAGTTTTATCAATTACAATCTTTTGTGTAACCTCACCATTGATAACAAGCGACGCATCCTTATCAGAAATACGATAAGAATATTTTTCACCTCCTTCTATATTTGCAACTTCAGACATTTGCGAGGTACGTACGACATCTACCTTTGCCTGCTCCATGTCTTGATTACGAGGTTTCTGTTCTTGTGAAGTTTGCGACTGTATTTGTGGTGTTACTTTTTTATGAAACCAGGTAAATGGATTCCACCATGACGCATAGGTAATCGAAGGTACAAGAACTAAACTTATAATTATAAGCTTAAGTATATTTTTCATTGTTACAGTATATCATTCCAGACCTAGGTGCACATTATAAGTTATCTGACTCTCTTAAGATTCTCTGCGAGTACCCTTAATTGTTCAAGGTTGGCTTGTGGACCTCCGGCAGAACAAATCCATCCTTCGTATTTTTCAAACCAAAATTCCTTACCACTTAAATACTGCTGCCAGCCACCATTTTTTAGATTCTCAGTTCCATGGAAAGGTGCGAGTTTAATATGTGCATGATCTATCCCTGTCCCCTCCATCATAAGCCCAACACGCCCAACATCTGAAAAATATTTTTCCAGTAACTGAGCAACTTCTTTTGAAGCTATTACAAAACGTGACAATACCTCATTTGGCATTTTTAGAACATCGCTTCCGTAATGTTCTTTTGGTATCACACATGTAAAACCTTCTGTGTTTGGATCTATAGATAAAAAAGCCATAAACTCATCGTTTTCCCAAAACTTACCAGCAACGGGAATCGTTCCGGAAACTATTCCACAAAAAATACACTTACCTTCTTTTGTTGTAGCATCATAGTTTGACATGACTTTATTATACCAGTTCCAACCCCCTTGTTATTCGCTAAAGGGTACCAAAATGTAAGAACTAAAAATCTCCTTATGTAAGGAGATTTTTAGTTTTAATTGATTGGTATGCTGCTGTAGACAATAATATAACCAAGCTTAGCGGTGTTACACTTAAAAGATGATTGGAATACTAAAAGCAATAAGAATACCTGAATGCTTATTAGTTTTATCTATTTGCTTTCTTAGCTATGAGCAGGTTGGAGTAGATGCAAATTTCCAAGTTCTAATAACTTTGTTTTTTGTTGTATCAACCACAATGTTACAGAATGATTGGAGAGATAGGATACATGATTTACAGAAAGGAAAAATTTTTGCCAGTAAAAACCCTAGAGTATTTTTATTTTTCTTAACTATGTTTTGGTTGATCACCTTATATCTAACATTTAACATTATTATTCATAATAAGATGACAGGTGGCCTGCTATCGTTTATGTTAATTATTGGCGCTCTATATTCTGAGGCTAGACGTATACCATTTTTATCGGTAATACTTGTAACGATTACCGTTGCAAGTTCAACACTACTCCCTTTTGGGATAGGAGTTAGTATGTATAATTTACTTCCATTAACTATGGCAGTGGCATTAATTATGTTTGGAAGAGAAACACTACATGACGTTGCTGATATCAAAGCAGATATTGATTACAAGAAAACCTTACCAATTATTCTTGGTCAGCGAATGGCTCGTACCATGTCGGCAATATCAATACTAATTGGATGTTTTGTTGCGATAATCATATCTTGGTACTCAATAATTGGTTCACTGTGTATTTTATATGGACTATTGAAAGTAATGAAAGACACCTCCTTAAAAGAAGTTCGCCGTTTTGTTGATATTGGAATGTTGTTACTAACAGTTGGTTTTTTCATGAACTAACATGGTTCCAACCTACCATGTTATTCTCGGAAGAATGTCTAAATGACATAACTAAAATCCCCCTATTTCGTAAGAAGATTTTTAGTATTTATTGATTGGTGTAGTATCGTAGACGGGATTAGAACTAAGATCAGTATTCAATTAGCTTTTCCAACCCACTAACACTTTTAATAAAAAAATATAACATTACTTATTCTTTCTTTCTAAAAGAATAAGAAGTACTCCGGCTATAGCTAAAAATATTGCTCCAACTGGTACTGTCACCATCATTAGTACAGTCCATGCCCCACAATTATTACCACCAGAGAATATATCACACCCTACCGCAAAAAGAATTGGAGAGGGTATTATTAATATTCCAAGAATAGCAAAGACTAAGGATGTTTTTTTCATCTTTTAAGTATACCACTTCCAACCTTACTGTTTTTCACTAAAGGATAGGTAAAAGTCGTAAGTAAAAATCCCCTCTTCCAGAGGGAGATTTTTATTTTTTATTAATTGGTATGACTATCGGAATATTCGGTCACCACTTTGGTATTTTATTTCATAACTTCGTTAATCACAAAACACTCAACTTCTCGACCCCGGGAAATGCCGACAAAGTAATTTAATACGTGTGGCTTATCGAACCTACGTTCGCTTCACTCACTACGGTTTTAGAAACCCCTCGGTTTCTAACGCTCACTTCGTTCACTGTTTTCCGCCACAGAGAAACTCCCGTTTCCCCGACCCCTTTCCCACCCGATAGCCGCACCATATGAAAAAGACGGCTTAATGCCGCTTTTTCATATGGTGTATTGTCGTAGATGGGATTAAAACTAAGGTGAGTAGGAAATGATATAATGAAACAGAATAAAAACTAAATAAAATATTCTATGGATGAAACAATAAAGGAGGCACCGAGTACAACTTTAACAAATAACACATCAGAACAAATACTTCCTGAAACACAGCTGAAGGAGAAAATTACAACTTCGGTATTTCTTGCTATTTTTTTAGCTTGGTTAATCTATATACCTAGCGCTATTTTTTTACTCGGTCTCTCTGCTATGGCAGGTGACAGTGATTCGATTTCATTAGAAACCTTAGCTCTTGTAGTGTGTGTAAACCTTTCACCTCTTTTGGTTATGATATTCATGACTAGAAAAGCAATAGTGAAAAGAAATGGTCTTATTGCTATAGCCGCACCATTTGCAGCCGGGGCACTCTTTCAAATAATCATACTTGGTTTCAGCGCTGTCAGCTCACTACTTTTCGTAAGAGAAAACAATAAACCAGAACCTGTACTAGCTCCGACAGAAATCCGATTCGTTTGCTCAAATCACCTCTACATTGATGTTTACGATACTTTTGCAAGTCTGACAATAATACAAAAAACAAAAACAAGTAAAAGCATGGGGAGTTCTAATATTGGTGAGATAAAAAATAACGTAATTTTTGTTACTGATTTCTTTCGAAAGAATCAAGAAAATATGAAAACCTTAACCGAATGCCGCAACATAAATGGTAAGTCTTTATCTGAAGTTTATACAATACAATAACTACCAGTTCCAACCAACCCTGTTATTCTTAGTTAGACACCCAAATACTGTCACCAAAAATCCACTCTTTCACGAAAGAAGATTTTTAGTTTAAGTGGTGTGGCTATCGAGATATTCGGTCACCACTTTGGACTTTCTTTTTCACAAACTCATTTTCGTCCTAGACGTAAATTTGCTAATTTAAAAGTCTCAAAGTCTCGACATCGACTGGTAAATTAGTCGAAACCTGTAGACGGCCCAGGAAATGCCAACAAAATGCTATAAAGAAAAGTAGGATTCCTGACTTTTCTTTATAGCATTTTGTAGACCGGCATTTCGTTCGAATCCCACGCAACAAGCGTTTAGCTTGTTGCTGATAGCCACACCATATGAAAAAGCGGCATTAAGCCGTCTTTTTCATATGGTGTACTGTCGTAGACGGGATTAGAACTAGAGTTAACCAATCTTTACTCTTAAAAAGCTAATGACCTTCCATTT
>CAZJJX010000001.1:72953-107457 GCA_964546555.1 uncultured Candidatus Saccharibacteria bacterium | reverse complement strand
TGCCCAGGAAAGGCTTGGCGATTTGTTAGGGGTTTTCTTTTTCGTGCTATGCACTCAAACAAAACCTCCTAACTTTCGCCTAAGCTTCGTGCTCACAGTTTTTGACTATAAAAACTGACTTCGTATCGCACTCAGTTCGATTCCTGCCGAGAGCCAAAAATAAATCAACCGAAGCTTTCGCTTCGGTCTCATTATTTTTGTGCACCCTGTAGGTCTCGGAATTGTAGTAGTGAGGCCCCGTAAGGGTTTCTTAGGAAGATTCACACACTAAAATCTAACCCTCTCGGTCTAGGGTCAAAACTAGTAAACCCATAATTTTAGCACCTTATTCAAGAAGAACCATGTAAGGAAAAAGAATACTACATGAACAGCATAAGGCCAAAGCATACAGTAGACCCCATCACCAAAAATAAAGGAAAGGAACAAAGGAATAATAACTTGAATACCCCAATAGGTTACTTTACCTACAAGTCTGTTAAAGGTAGGAGAATAGCCATTTTTTGAATTATAGTGATGTGTACCATTTCTAGTTCTTATTTCGTAATAAACCAACCCAATAACTATAGGTATAAGAATAAGGTTAAACGGCCAAGTGTTGGAAATAATCCACCAAATAGCTTCGCGCTCTGATTTTGGAATATTGGATATTGCTGGACAAAAAGATGTAAAATCAATCATTTACAAATCCTAACACTTTTGCAAAATGAGACAAATGAGACACTGGGTGAAATAAGTCTTTATTAAAATTAATCCTTACCCCTGCTCATCTTTTACAAGCTCGTTAGGTTTTTCTTCAATGTAATCAATTTTCATCATAGAATCTGATCCTGGATGCATTTCAAAACTTAAATCAGGATATGACTGCTTAATCTCATTCTCTTTTAATGTCGACATATACTCAAGTATCTTATAATCACCTAAGACTTCTTTAGGATCTTTATGCATAAACCAAGGTTCTGAGTGATACCGATCTTTGCCGTCTTTTTTGAATTTAACCATAGGCCACTTTGTTACTTCTTTAGGAGGTAAGACACCCTCATGGTCTTCAATCAGAAAGAACTGACAGTGAGTACGTCCTGCAGAATTTTTAATGACTCGTGGTTTTAAGAGACCTTCTTTTACAAACCTCCTAACCGCATTTGGTTTCATAAAGAAACTTTGTTCAAAATCATGCACGGAGTACCAACTTTCATGATTAGTTGCTACTGAGAGTGGGATTATATTTTTATCTAATGCTTCCTGGCATAGTAAACACTTGATACCATTTTCGTCATACCATGTCTGTTCATCAGAGATAGAGTCACGACAAACACTGCAACTGTATCCTTTACCTTCAAGATGAAAACCTTTAGGATTTTCTTCCAACTTTTTCTTTCGCTGAAAATCTGACTTAGCAAGATCATACATAAGACTGGCAAAGTTTGTAAGCCAAAGATCTGCTTCAAAAAGTTCATGATCGGTAATTTCGTGTCCTCTTTCTTTTTCCAACATCTTCCTCAGTTCTTCTTTACGTTCCTCTTTTTTCTTTTCAGCTTTTGCTTCGCTTTGAATATTACGACGAGGGCGTTCAATAGTTGGTGGTATGTATTCTGGTTCTTTGTATATAGGTGGGGTCGGTCTTGGTTCTATTTTTGGAATACTAGTGCGCTTAATTGCGTTACCGCAATTTCCACAAAAGTTATCTTCTGTATGGATTTTGTTTCCACAATTTGTGCAAAACATATTATTTTTATTATATAGTATTTTTACTTTTATCCACACTCCTGTTGACTCTAAATCTATGGAGTATAAAATGAATATAGAACCAAAAAACTATACCCTTTCACTTATACCCAATCACCTCGTACCCATTTTCTTATACCCTTTAAAACTGTACCCAATTAACTTATACCCACAGGTTCTACTCTTATAAATTAAAAACTTTGTATATTTATGACTAACACATTAAATATTGTGTATGTTTCTATTGACGTATTATCAGCATCGGATTACAACCCGAGGAAATGGAACAGTGAGGATAAAAAACAATTAAAGGAAAGCATTACTCGCTTCGGAGTAGTAGACCCTCTTATTGTTAACAGCGCAGAAGAAAGGAAGAATATTGTTATCGGAGGTCACTTCAGACTCGAGTGTCTAAAAGAACTCGGACATCAAGAAGTTGCTGTGGTGTATATAAATATTCCTGATATAGAAAAAGAACGTGAGCTAAATTTAAGACTAAATCGTAATCAGGGAGAATTCGACCTAGACTTACTAGCTCAGTTTGATGAGTCCTTTTTGAAGGATATTGGTTTTAATTCAGAAGAGTTAGATAACATTTTTTCAGAAGACGTTGTTGAGGAACAATTTGATCTAGAGAAAGAATTAGAGAAATTAGATATAACAAATATTACAGTTAAGAAAGGAGACATCTACGAGATAGATGGCTCCCGACTTATGTGTGGAGACTCTACGGTAGATGGAGAGTGGGAGAAACTATGTGGTGGAGACAAAGCTGATATGTGCATGACTGACCCACCTTATATTCTAGATTACTTACATGGTAAGACTCGTCATGGTGAGGCAACTGTTGGATTTGGCTCAAAGAAGAATCGCAGATACCTAGAGACAGAATCATTACCTGATAACTTCACCGACTTATGGATGGCAAATATTGCTAAGATACAGAATCCAAACTTCTCTATCATCGTATATGAAAATCCTAAAAATCTTAGGATTATTTGGAACGCCTTAGAAGTACACTGGAAGTACAAAAACACTATTGTATGGCACTTGCCAAATAGGATGCAAGGATTTGCTGCAAAGCATAAGTTCTTCAACAAGAACGATATTGCTTTAGTTGGTACGCAAGGAGAAGTAGAACTTAATGATGAACCTGAGGATGTTCCACTATTCCAAGAAGAATACCAGACTGCTTTATTTGCTATCTCTGGAAAACCTCACTGGGAATCTTATGGTAAGGGAAATAAATACTGCCCGACTGACTTCATTGAATACAAGTCAGCAGATGAGAAGTCTTCAGGACAAGGAATAATCTTTGGAACTAAGCCAATTGAAATCCTTATCCCTTACATCAAAGTCTTAACAAAACGTGGAAACTTAGTTGTTGAACCATTTGGAGGATCAGGATCAACACTCATCGCAAGTATCAAAATTGGTCGCAGATGCTACTTGATGGAAAAGTCTCCTGTCTATGCAGAGGTAATTCTTAGACGATGGGAAATAGCGACAGGTAAAAAGCCTCTAAAGATTAATGAGAAGCAAGAAGGATAAATTAAAGTTTCTCGACGCTCTATCAAAAACTTCAATTGTTAGTCATGCTTGTAATTCATCTGGAATATCGAAAGCGACAATTTATAGATGGAAAAAAGAAGACAAGGAGTTTGAAAAACTTTTTGGTGAAGCACAAGAAAACGGAAGAGAGACTATAAATGACTTAGCAGAAAGTCAGGTTATTACCCATATCAAAAAAGGAGAGAAGTGGGCGGTTGAACTTTGGTTAGTAAACAACCATCTTAGATATTATAGACCAAAGAAACCAATGACACCTGAACCGCCTTATAGAGGTGTGGCACAAATTATTTATAATGTTTTTAATCCAAAGAAAAAGGAAGAAAATAAACCTACTTGAAATTAACCTTTTCCAAGCAATCAGTTTCTCCTTTAGAGTTCTTGTTTTCACTTTTTGCAAAAGCACAAAGATTCTGTTTGTTAAAGTTTGACCAGTTAACCTTACTGAAGGTTTCCTTGTTCATTACATAACTAAGAGATGAAATACTTTCTGTATTACCAAATTTATCTGTCGTAGTAGAGGTGTAGTCAACAAATATGTTTTTAACATTGCTATCTGAAGTAAATATTTCTTGAAAGATACTACCTGATATTTCACCTGTCTGGCGAATAAGTGAATCTCTTGAATAGAAACTATCAATGTTATACGTGACAATGACAAGGTCTTCATCTTGCTCTTTCTTAACGTAGGTAAACTTTTTACCATTAATAAAGTTCTTAAGTTTTTGATCTAGAGAAAGTACTGCTTGTTTTGAAGTTTCAGTAACATTAGTTGGTGTTGATTCTTCAGAAGAAAAAGAACTGAATGAGATGACAATAAAAAGGAAGATAAAAAACGTTAGGAATGGATGCTTTCTCATCCAAACCTTAATAGATAAAAATTTGTTATTCATAATTTTGCTTGATCGACTTAATAATGAGAAACAAAAAGCCCACCACGGGTGGTGACTTTCGCCACCCATATCCGTTTCCAGATATGGCGATCAAGCAACCCCATGATGGGTTTTTTATGCTTGATCGACTTCTTTCGCCATGCCACTGATTACTCAAACGGTTTAGGCTACTTATACTATTGATTTGTAACAGTAATTATACCTCATTTCTTGAGGTCTTTGTACTCTAACTTAGATTAAGGAATTTGTGTAGCATATTTACCAACTTATTAAATTTCATGTCTACTCAAAAATAGTAATGCTATTTCGTAGGTCATATTTTTAATTAATCTTGCGTATTCACGATTTGAAACAATGCTGTGGGAACCTTGGTCGGAAGCCATATCATACAAGGATCTTAAGATATTCCATTCGCTGTCACTGATAACCTTTTTATCCTTTAAGTATTGGAAGAAATGATGCTCCGCTGAATTCTCATCAATAGAGTTATCTTTACGAGATTTTGCAACAGCTAGAGCAATACGTTTTGGAACTTCAACAACTAGTACTCTAATTCTTCCAATACATGATGCAAATTTTGTATCTGAAAAATCACCACCCCTAAAATCATCTTCGATTTCCTTAATTATTTGCGGAACTTCTACACTTTGAAACTTTTTACTCCACAGGTCGACAACCCTATCCCTGTCTGTGTTTACTTCAGGATTAACATCATCTAAATCTTTCTCGAGATGTTTAAGGAGTGCAAGGTTAATTTTTTGCTCAAGCCAGTGCTTATATTCAGCTTCACCATTAAGGATTAACTTAGTGTCTTCGTATACTTTTGCATCTATTTCAAAATACTCTCTGGAAATAACCATTGAGAATGTGGCCAGTAAATTACTATAGGCATTTATGGTATCACCGAGTAGTGCACGCTTAGCTTGTTTAACTGCATCAATAGTAAATCCTGTACGATGCAATACAAAAAATATTAAATATGCGACACTTGCATAAGTGGAGTCTTTTCTAAGGTGACTAATTAAGTAAGTCCTAAAGTTATCTTTTCCGTCCTTGTCTAAGGATGAGTAAAGCTTTAAGAGAATGTTTGAGTTTGGTGAAGAAATAACAGTTGGATCACTTTCGTTAAAAAGGAGTTTGGGTATTTGCCCAACACTTGTGAATCCATTATTGGGAACGCTTTGTAATGTTATGTTGAGACTGCCGAGACCACCCCGAATTCTTCCGTTCGCAACATACGAACGAACCTCTTCATCGAGGACAATATTTATCTTTTTGTGCAATTCGTGAGTTTCCATATAGCTTAGGATTTCTTATCACAATAGCTATTTCTCACTAGGAAGATCTAATCTGTTTAATGATATTTCGTTAAAGTAGTAATCACACCCAACTTCCTTAATATAACCAAGAACATCTCTGTATGCAGGAACTGTGAACCAGTCATTTAGTACATAAATATAATCAACTTTTATTTTAAGAGGGTCCATTAGTTTCGCATACTGTTTCTTCTTGAAGTCACAAGTTTGTAGCTTCTCATCTACTGAACCAGCAACTTTTTGGAATTTCATTTCTATAACGTACAAAGTCTTTGCTGAGGGAACATAGATAGCATCATCTGGGAGTAATTTCTTAGAAATAATATCTTTATAGTCCACCCCTTTATTTTCCAAAAATTTATAGAGAAGATTTTTGCGAAGGTGTTGTGCAACAGGTTTATCTTTAAAGAGAATTGTTCCGTCTTTATGAACGGTGTAACCAGGGACACGCTTAAAAACTTCGAGCACATCTACTCGACCCTCAAAGACCAGTCCTGTCTTGGTATTTGCCCCACCTTTTCCTCCTGTTATCATAAAGTAATTCTCGCACAAATAAGCAACAATAACAATTCCTCGGAGCTTTAGAGGTTCAATGATAAAATAGTACATAAGATGTCACAAAAGAGTAAAGTAAAACCATTTCTAAAATGGGTTGGTGGGAAAGGTCAATTATTGGAACAGTTCCAAGGTCTTTTACCTAAGAAATTTAATAACTACTATGAACCTTTTGTGGGAGGTGGTGCAGTTTTCTTTTCTATTGGTCATGATAAAGCACATATTAATGATATTAATAAAACTTTAGTTCAAACCTATATTCATATTAAAGAAGATACTGAAAAAATAATTAAAGCATTAAAAAAACTAGAGGAGGAATTCTTATCAAAAACACAAGAAGAAAGAAAAGAGTTTTATTACTCATTACGCGAAAAGTATAATTCACTCCCTGTGGAAGATTTTAAAAGAGCTACTTATTTTATGTTTTTTAATAAGACAGCTTTTAATGGTGTATATAGAGAAAACTCAAAAGGTGGTTTCAACGTCCCAATGGGTAGTTATAAAAATCCAAAAATAGTTGATGAAGAAAATATAAGAAATGTAGCAGAGGTGTTAAAGAACGCAAAAATAACATCAGGTTCATTTGTTGATGCAGTTAAGAACGCAAAAGCAGGAGACTTTGTGTACTTTGACCCACCGTATCATCCACTATCTGAGACTTCTAGTTTTACTAGTTACAGTAAAGATGATTTTACAAAAGAGGATCAAATTAAATTGAGAGACTTATTTGTTGAACTTGATAAAAAAGGTGTGTATGTAATGCTTAGTAATTCAAGTGCTCCCTTTATACAAGAAATATATTCTGCTTACAGACAAATTCCTGTATATGCAACTAGAATGATAAATTCAAAATCAGATAAAAGAGGAAAGATTTCTGAGGTGGTTATAGTTAATTACCAACCTTCTCTAAATCTTGAAAGCGTTTTCGAGACAGATCTAAGTATTGCTTCTCAGTATCAATACCAATAAATTTTCTACCATGCTTCTTTGAAGCAATTCCTGTGGTTGAGCTTCCTGTAAAAGGATCTAAAATAACATCTCCTTTGTTTGTACTAGCAAGAACGATTCTTTCTAAAAGTGAAAGAGGTTTTTGTGTCGGGTGTTTGCCATATTTTTTCTCTTCTTTTTTAGGAGGATTAACAGACCAAACGGAACGCATTTGAGTGTTTGGTTTCTTTATAAAATCCTCAGACCATTCGCCGTTTTTCATAAGTTCATAATTAAAAGTATGTTTGGCTTTCTTATCTTTTCTTACCCAAAGAAGAGTTTCATGACTTGCTGTAAAAAATCTACAACTTAAGTTAGGTGAAGCATTTGGTTTAAACCAAGTTACATCATTGAGAATATGATAACCAATAGATTGTATAGCATGACCACATTGATAAATTGAGTGATATGTTCCACTAACCCAAAGAGTTCCGTGTGGTTTTAAAACTCGCCTACAAGCCTCTAGCCATTTAAAGTGAAAATCATAGTCACCTTCGAACCCTTTACTTTCATCCCACTTTCCTTTGTTTACACTAACCATTTTCCCAGCATGTACAGTGAATCCTCCGTTTGAGAGCATGTAAGGTGGATCAGCAAAAATCATATCAATGGAATTTTCTGGAAGTTGTGAAAGTATAGTTAAGCAGTCATCGTGATACAAAACAAAATCCTTTGATAGGAAGTGAGGTTTTTTTGTCACAGAAGAAAGTATCTTCTTTTGGGTAACTAACATGTACTAATTATAGCTTTCTATTAACTAATTAGAAACTAAAGTTACCAACTTATGGGGTGCTCGGACGCTCTGGACTCTTGGGAAGGGTTGCGTCATTAATGGAGTATGAAAACAACAGCACCAGTAGGAACGTTGGCAAGAGAATTACAAGCTCCTGTAAGGGTAAAATACTGCCTTTACGCACGTAAGTCGACAGAAAGTGAGGAACAGCAAGTTCTTTCAATCGACAGCCAGATAAAGGAGATGATTCATATGGCTGAGAGAGATGGTATTGAGATTGTAGAAAT
The DNA here is from genome assembly GCA_964546555.1 of uncultured Candidatus Saccharibacteria bacterium. GTDB lineage: Bacteria > Patescibacteriota > Minisyncoccia > Phycocordibacterales > UBA5272 > UBA11704. The sequence continues at coordinate 99,395 of CAZJJX010000001.1, read as the reverse complement.
TAAGAAAGAATCACATTCAGCAAAAGAAGCAGGACAAAGGCCGGTGTTTAATGAGATAGTTGAAGAAATAAAAAGTGGTAAGTTTAACGCAATTCTTACTTGGGCACCTGACCGTATTAGTAGAAATGCAGGGGACCTTGGAAGAATTGTTGATCTGATGGACTCTGGGAAATTACACGAGATACGAACTTATGGACAGAAGTTTGGCAACAATCCAAATGAAAAGTTTTTACTTATGATTCTCGGTTCACAGGCAAAGCTTGAGAATGATAATAAGATGATAAACATTAAGCGTGGACTACGGGCAAGATGCGAGATGGGGTTATGGCCATGTACCGCACCAACAGGATATTTGAACAGTAAGAATAAAGATAAAAGTTGTCATATCGAAGTTGACCCCCATAGGGCACATATTGTAAAAAAGATGTTTGAAAAAATAGCATACGAAAACTATAGTGGTAGACGACTACATGCATGGCTTAAAGACGAAATGAAATTCAAGACACGAAATGGAAAAGTATTTTCCGTAAGCAATATTTATATCACTTTGCGTAACACTATTTATTACGGCACGTTTGAATATCCGAAAGGTGGTGGTCAGTGGTATACAGGAAAACATACACCAATTATTACCAAAGAATTATTTGATATGGTACAAGAGAAAATGCTTTCTTACTCAACCAATAAAACAGAGAATAAAGAATTTGCATTTACGAAACTAATGACATGCACTTTGTGTGGTTCAGGCATTACAGCTGATGAAAAGTTTAAAAAACAACAGAATGGAAACGTGCACAGGTATGTGTACTATGGATGCTGTAGATTCAAAGATAAAGATTGTAAATCAGGGTACATGAGAGAAGAAGACATGATTGAACAACTGGCAGGATTAATGGATACAATAGATTTAGATGAGATTAGTATAAAAGAAAAGATTAAGGACGAGATAGAACGAAATAGGAAGTTCCAATTAGGGTTATTAGGAATCAAGGAGAAGTCAGTTAAAGTTGTTGACATCGATATACGTAACTATGCTAAATATGTTTTAAGGGACGGAACAATGACTGAGAAGAGAGAATTACTAACTTGTTTGAGGAGCAGGATTACAATGGCACAAAAAGTTATAAAATTAGCTAAGTATTAGTTTCTTTAACTTTAGAATCAACCAACTCTTGTAATGTATTTCTTAACTTTTCAACACTAACTAAACGCTCATTTTCAATTAGCAAGTGATCGTCGAGCACTTTATAAATAAGTGGTAAATCTCTTTTATAGGAAGCAGTATAGTTACCGACATTTAGTATTTTTTCTTTGTCTTCAAGTTTTAATGCTTTAATATCCGACGAGTTTATCTTCCAGTACATGATAAGTTTTTTCTTATCTAATACTTTAGTGAACTCGTTTATTGTTGGAATATAATTACGACCATCTTCACGTGTTGAGGCAAAAACACTCGCAAAATTTCTAAGTAAATAATCTAAGAAATACTCTATATTTTCATTTGAAACTGGGTTGAAGCATTGATTAAAAAAATAGTCATTCATCAAAACTCCTATCAAATGTTTATCCTCTTTGCCTGTTGGGTCGTAGTAACCACACCCAACCCCGTTACTTATAATATTATTACCGAGCTGATAGCTAATAAAGCTAATGACCGTACTTTTGTGTATATCAATCCGTTTCTCTAATTCATCACTTTCAAGTATCCCACTAGCTACTTGAGTTTCAATATAGTTTTTATATTGTCCAGCAAGTTGTTCAATCCCAAGTACTGAAATCTCAGCAAAAATATTTCTATTATTATCAATATACTGAGTTTTAAAGATATGGAATATTTTTTGTGAGATTTCTCTCATTTCTTCTGTAGCAATTATTTGGGTATTGCCTTCTGTTGGAGCATCTTCATCGCAGTGCTTTGATAATGCTCGAGTAAGGTCAAAAATATCTCCACCTCTGTCAGCACTACAGTATAGACGAAAGGCAAGCAGATCGTACAACCCGAGAATACCTCTATCAGGTTGGGACAGTTTTGCTAAAACACCACTTCCAACATGATCACCTTCTCCAAACACCCACTCAGCAATCTCTTTAATGTGTTCATTTGTGTTGAGAGAGTGCTTTCCAGAAGGGTCGCTCCAACCAGCATCATTTAATAAGCGGGTTAAAAAGTAGTCTGAATCTTTTCTAAGACCAACGCTGATATTTTCTATTTCTAGAAGAGAGTAATTGTGTAAATTATCAAGTAAATAGTTAATTAAAATATTACTTACAGAAGATGGAAGACTGCGTGCATTGTTTATAATAATTCTCCACAACTTCTCTCGATTAAACTCTCCTTTATCAAGGGTAAATTTTGAATCATCGAACGCCTCTTCAATTGTTTTTATTCCACCAAAAATCTCATCTTTCCAGTTCGAGTAAAATTTATGCTGTTCAGTGTCTTCTGGTTTTGAAAGTTCAATAATTAAATTTAAGTAAGCTTCTAAATTTCTTCCATTAGTCCAACCTCCATTAAAACAAGCATAGGAAGTCCTTACATTCTCTGGAATGCTATCAATACGAGCATACGTATCACGTTGAGGAAAACCAACAGTACCGCTAAGTCTTACATCCACATCAAAAACTTTTTTAAGTAAAAAACGTTGTCGGCTTGTTTCTGGAAACTGCTTAAGGTAGTCAATAAAGTAAGTTGAGTTCTTGTATTCTGAGTCACTAAAAGATCCAACTGCTTGAATATTATCTCTAGGAGGGTAACCATCTTCGTAAGGCATAACAAGAGAGAAGAAACCACGACTACCTTTAGTTTCAGTGTCATATATTTTTCTGAATATGTTAGGAAAATGTATATATATTAGTAATAGATGAATCAAATCCTGTTTATCAAAATCAGTATTTTTAAAATCTGTACTTTCTAACTCAAAAAACACTACGGTGTTTATAAGACGTTTAAGTTTTCTAACATCGCCTATAAATGGTAAATAATTATGGTATTCAGGCGATTTATATATATCAAGTAACCCTCCGACAGCCTGACGAACAAGAAGAGGGTCAACTAATTTTGTTGATACTGCTTTATTAAGATTTTCTGAAACATATTTTGACAAGTCTTCTTTATCAAGAAAGAGGCTAATTTTTATGTTTATAAACTTTTCAAGAAATTCACTCACTTTTTCTTGAGCAGGAGTCTCCGCCTCTAAGATGCCTATATTTTCAGTATCGTAGCAAAGTACATAAGAAATATTTGGTAGAACGAAACTTTTTCTGATGACAAACAGGATATCCTTAATCTCAGGGAAGTTCATTCTATCTAAATCATCAATAACTATAATAACCTTTTTATCAAATCTCCTGAGAACAGAGTTAAGATCGTCAAAAGCTTCATCTGCCGTATAATCTACAGTTAATGTTGGTAATGTATAACCGAAAACAGAGAATCGGTTTACTTCTCTTAATAGTCGTGAGTACTTTGAAATTAAAGGCCTTACTTCGGGAATAAAACTATCTTTTTGAATGGAGTGTATCAGTCCATCCACAAAGACCTCTAATAAATTTTTACTTCCAACATATCGCAAAGGGTTAAATTTGTATAAAACAATATCTTCCCGATAATTCTTACTCCAATATTCCTTACAAAAGTTAATAAAAGATGATTTCCCTATTCCCCAAGGGGCATCGACACCAAAAACAAAACTCTCGGTTGACCCATTATTAAAAACTCTCTCAGCAAATCTATCTGCTTTATTTGTAAAGTTAAGCAAATCATCACCACTATTCTCTAGTTCTTTATCTAGAAGAAAATATGAATAAGTCTGTTTTTTATTCCAAAGAAACGCCCTGTAAACAACAAGAGTTGTAATAATAAAAGGTGTCAGAACAATTATTAATAACTGTTGAAAAGTAAACACAATGATAAACTTTTCGTACAACGAAGACATAAAACCTCCCCATGCCACACTTATCCAAATACCAAATAAAAGAGCAACTAACACATCAAAACGTTTACTCCTTACTAGTTTCTTGGTGTCACTAAAAATTCCTCTTGAGAGTGAATAAATTATTACCATTACAAAGCCAAGCACTAAACACCAAACTATGAACCATTGATTCTCAAATTTTTCTAGAGAGATATTTATCTGCTTAGCAAGAGATTGGGATAAGTAAATAATTTCAGAAAAAACAATACCTAAAAAAATTGTCTTAATTAAAACTATAAGATTTGCCGTTATGACTCTAAAGTCAACAAAATAATCTTTAATCTTAAAGATGTATTCCTTTATTAGGTGGGACGGATTTAGTATTTTCACATTAGTGATGAACTGTTAGTGGTCAATTTCTCCAACATTCTTACTATTTTAGCATTTTATTGATATGTTTTGTGATTTTTTTAAAAACAAAAAACACCGAAATTACTTCGGTGTTTTTTGTTCTTTCAGTGAAATCAACCCTCTCGGTCGGTCTCACTACAATGTGCTCTCGGCAGGAATCGAACCTGCATCGCAAGTACCGCAAACTTGAATTCTATCCATTGAACTACGAGAGCATATATCATACGAGATATATGCTCGTATGATGGACTAGACGAAACTATTTCTTAGCGTCAAGCTTAGAAACTGCTTTTGCGAGTCGTGACTTCTTACGGTCAGCTTGCCCTTTCTTGATAGTTCCACGCTTTGCAGCCTTATCAAGAGCCTTAAATGCAGCAGAAAGATCAGTCTTGATTGCCTTTGCATCCTTTGCAAGTACATCCTTACGAACAGTCTTTACTGCTTCTTTCATAGTGCGACGAAGTTTGTCATTAACAACTCGCTTCTTCTCACTTACTCGAATACCTCTTTTTGCGTTTTTTGTAATTGCCATATCTTTAAAATTGTAGAACAACTATACCACAAAGTTTCAATCTTTTCAAGGTGCACACGGAACCCCTGACACATTCACACTGAGAATCCTACAAGGATAGAGATGATGCTATACTAACTTCTATGATAGGTTATCTTTCTGGCACTGTGCAAGGAATTACAAATACATCACTCCTTATTAACGTATCTGGGGTTGGGTATCGTGTTTTTGCACCCTTACCCATCCTTGTCTCTACACAAGACGGCACATCACTTCAACTCTATATCCATACCCATGTACGGGAAGATCACATTACACTCTACGGCTTTAGAGATGAGATTGAGCTTTTTTTGTTTGAAAAACTTATAACCATTTCTGGTATTGGCCCAAAGAGTGCGCTTGCAATGCTATCAGTCCACTCCCCTGCATCACTAGCTGATGCCATAGAACGAAGCGATGCACAAGCACTTGCTCATACTCCAGGAGTTGGAAAAAAGACCGCGGAGAAAATTATTCTTGAACTACAAGGCAAACTAGCTCACCTTGTCGGACAAAAGGCGGATGACTCAACTCTTGAGGTGCGTCTCGCACTAGAAGCACTTGGCTACTCATCAAAAGAGATTCATGATGCGCTTCACAACATAGATACCACAAACAAAACAACAAGTACTATTATCAAAGAAGCATTACAACAACTACAGTAACAAATCTTGTATGGAAAAATTACTTCGCACCACACAATCACTGATTCCTAAAAAACTATACAAAGCTCTTCAGCCGTACTATCACTACGTTCTTGCAAGCGTTGGCACTGCGATCTACAGAAAGCCTTCACGTCATCTCTATGTTATAGGTGTCACTGGAACAAAAGGAAAATCATCTACAACAGAGTTTGTAAGTGCGGTAATTGAAGCACACAATAAGAAGACTGCGATTCTCTCAACGATTCGTTTCAAAATAGACAAAGAGGATCATCCGAATAAATACAAGATGACTATGCCTGGGCGTTTTTTCACACAAAAATTTCTTCGTGATGCAGTACAAGCGACATGTGATTATGCAATCATAGAGATGACATCAGAGGGTGCGCGCTTTTATCGTCATCATGGAGTTGAGATGGATGCGCTTATTTTTACCAACCTCATGCCAGAACATATCGAAAGCCATGGCTCATTTGAAAATTACAAAAACGCAAAACTTAGCCTCGTAAAACACCTTGCGAAAAGTAAAAAACCGCGTCGTGCAGTTGTTGCAAATATCGACACAAAGCATGGATACTCATTCCTTATCCATACGGTAGAAAAAAATATAGGCTACTCACTCCATGATGTAACAATACAGGAAGAGACTCACTCTCATAGTGTAATTGTCTATAAAGGGGTTACTATTCGTGTCCCTCTACCAGGAAGATTCAATATCATAAATGCTCTTGCTGCAATTAAATTAGGTGAAGAGTTATCTATTCCGCTTAGCACCATACAGCATGGTATTGAGTCCTTAACTGGTATTCGAGGTCGTGTCGAAAAAGTAGACGAAGGTCAGGACTTCAGTGTAATAGTTGACTATGCACACACTGACGATTCACTTCGTAAACTCTATGAAGCATTTCCAACATCTCGAAAAATTGCAGTCCTTGGATCAACAGGTGGTGGACGTGACACCTGGAAACGCCCTGTTCTTGGTAGTATTGCAGATGAGTACTGTGATGAAATTATTGTCACCAATGAGGATCCATATGACGAAGACCCGATGACCATCATAAACGAAGTGGCTGCAGGCGCAACCAAGCACACCCCTCACAAAATCTTAGACAGAAGAGATGCAATTGCTTATGCGCTCTCTTTGGCAAAAACAAATGACACTGTCTTTATAACTGGTAAAGGCACTGATCCATACATCATGGGACCACATGGCACAAAAGAAGTTTGGGATGATGCTACCGTTGTAAGAGAAGAGCTTCAAAAACTTCTTGCAAAAAACAAGACGGTGTAAAAGAAAAAACACCTCCAAAAAGGTGTTTTTTACGGCAGAATTATTGCTCCGCCAGTAAGTGGTACAGGACCAGAACTTGTAAGAGGTTCTTTTGGATCTCGTAGAGCTATCTTGCCGTGAGCATCTAAAAAAATAAGTCCAGCATACCGCCAGCTTGCTTCTTGCTTTAGACCACGCTTTACTTCATCAATTGCTTGTTCATTATGTGCTTCAACTAGACGGAATAACTCTTGAGCTTCCTGCATCAAAGAATCTGTCGACTCATCAAGGGTGGCGAACCACGAATCTTTTTTCATGTCTCCCTCCTTATTTGTTACAGCTAACGTTGATGAATGAACATAAATCCCTTATTCTTCTTCCAAAGAAGCGCAGGGCTTTTCTCAAAAAGGTGCCGATCTTTATACCTTTCAACAATACCACTGTCACAGATAGTTGTAAGTATCGTTGCAAGAAATACAAGAAAATAAACAAGTACCGCAAGTACCAAAATAGCCACAATGAGTTCCATGTTTACCTCCTATTTTTTCTTTAAAGAGCCTATAATTGGCATAGTATCAAAATAGCTGTAGTATGTCTATTATGCCCGAATTACCCGAAGTACACACAACTGTAACAGGACTACAGTCTCTCTTGCCAGGACTTAGTTTTACTGACATCTGGTCAGACATGTGGAGCACTTCAAAACTTGCAAAAAATACGATAAAAGATCGTAGCTATTTTTCTTACTTTAAAAAACATGCACTCGGTCAGAAAGTACTTAAAGTTCGTCGTCGCGCAAAACATATTCTTATTGATTTAGAAAATGGTTTTACTGTTATCATTCACATGAAAATGACTGGTCACTTGATGTATGGAAAGTACCTGCAGAACAAAAACTATAACGGTAAAGAGTGGCCGTGGCTACCTACCATAAAAAATTCTCCACTTTTTGATCCGTACAACAGACACATCCATGTCGTGTTTACTCTTTCTAATGAGAAGCACCTTGTCTTTTGTGACTCAAGAAAGTTTGGCACTATTGTTATTGAAAAAACTGACTCGTTACACAAAGAGCGACTGTCTCACCTTGGACCAGAACCTCTTGAAACGTCTTTTACGCAAAAAGATTTTGAAAAACGAATTATGAAATCACCAAAAAGAGCAATTAAAACTGTTCTCATGGATCAAAGTATTATCTCTGGTATCGGAAATATTTATTCTGACGAAATGCTTCATCGTGCAAAAGTCTTACCAACAAGAACCCCTAGCAGTCTCACCAAAAAAGAAATATTGCTTTTATATATCGCAATGAAAGAGGTGCTTAGCAAAGGAATCGAGTTTGGTGGTGATAGTACAAGTGATTACAGAAACATCCACGGTGAAAAAGGTAAATTTCACGCTAACCACTTAGTCTACCTAAGAACCAAAAAAGCATGTCTTAGAAAAAACTGTAGAGGAACTATTAGTAAGCAGACAATTGGTGGACGAAGTGCACACTTCTGCGTTACATGCCAACACTAACCCTTACCCACAGATAAAAAAGACAACAGACCACTTTACTTACAGATAACAGAAAGGTGCGTTGCCCAAGAGGAGAAGGCCTATACTAATTTGGAACTTCTGTTGCAAGTCGTATGTTTGTCTTATATCTGAAGTGTTCCACTATTAACTATTAACGATTAACTATATACTATTATTATATATGGGATTTTTTATTAAAGTATTTGCAATCTTTTGGGCAATATGGATTATCTGGTACTTAACAGGTGGACCACTTCGAGATGAAGCAACATCACTTTTTGTAAACTATGATGCTAACGGCAACATAATCTCTGCCTCATCTACAAACAAAACATCGAAGTAGGCAAACTTCCTTGGCAGACTGGAAATATATTGTATTTTATGATAGGATATCAAAACGTTATTTGTGATTGGTTTTATGTATTTTGCATATACAGATAACTAATAATTAAACAACTAATAACTGTCTTAGTCCCTGTGGCTCTAGTGGCTTGGCCGCGTAGATGTAGAAAGTTAGCAAACTTTCTACACAGTCGGTAGATATACTAACACGTGCACATGCTCAGTCGGTGCCACAGTAATAAAATGTCCCTATAGCTCAGTCGGCAAAAAGTAACTAGCCAGCTGACGCAAAAGGCAGCGGAAGATAAACGCGTAAGAAAAGACAATGTTTAAGTTTAAAATAAAATAATGTCCCTATAGCTCAGTCGGTAGAGCAGCTGCCTTTTAAGCAGACGGTCGAAGGTTCGATCCCTTCTGGGGGCACAAAATAAGCGAAGCGTTTTTGGGAACCCAGAGAACATGAACTGCTTCATGTTCGTAAGAGATCGAATGGCGGAGTGATGTTTTTCTAGCAAGAAAAACCACGAGCCCGTCCGAGAAAACTTTTTTGACGAAAAAAGTTTATCGAGGCAGATCATCCTTCTGGGGGACAAAACACCAAATTCTTTTTGGTGTTTTTTGTTGACTGTGACAACAGAGCGAGACGACTGCTTGTCTTGCGTAAGAGATCGAACGGAGTCGCGAAACCACTTCGACGAGCTTGCGAGGATGTGGCGGGGTCGCAAGCACTTGCAAATACCTCACACAATAAACTGGGGAGTACAGGCTATCTCTTCATAGCTTTACTGATATACTTTTTACATGCCCCGCCTCCAACTTATCCTTCTTATCACCATCATCTTGCTTGGTGGTGTTTTAGGTGCACTTGTCTATAGAAGAAGCCATCAAGTAGAACCTGCTCCAATGTGCCCTCTTGATGTTATGGTATGTCCAGACGGATCATCTGTTCCGCGAAGTGGCCCAAACTGTGAGTTCGGTGTATGTAAACAAGAACTCCCAAGCTACATGATTAAAGATGAAATACAGGCACCACAAGAGCAATCAACAAGCAGCAAATCCACAGAAACAAAAACCACGTCTGCATCTACCCCTACTCAAAAAAAATCTGTTGTTACAAAAGTAACCGAAACAACATCTGAGGTAGTTAAGAAAATTACAAATATTTTTACATCTGACAAAGACACTAAGACAACTAATACCCCTACACCAAACACTCCTTCACAGGAACAGAAGCCAACATCAGAAAAAAATGCTGTCTTTAATGAAACGCGCTATACAATTCAAAATAATAAAATTGTCGATGAAAATGGCAACGTAATCTACACTCTAAGCTCAAATGCAAGTAGTAGTGCCGGATGGACAACGCACTACGTAAACGTAGTACCGACCAACTCAGTTTCAGCAGTTATAAACTCTATACCTATTGTCGGCTCTCCTGGTCAGTTCTATCTAAGTGAAAACTCTCTTGGTAACGTAGAAAAATGCGAATTCACAAACAAGGTATATATTCTCGATACAAAAACAGGAAGCAAGATCCTTATGTATGAAGAAAATAGTAATACTATTGGGGCAAATATCGCACGTTCATGTACAAGTGAACTGTTCTTACTTGCAACAGAAGCAGAAAAACTTATTCTTAAGTCTCACACTGTAGGCACAGGAACAGTATGTGAAAGTACCTGGAGTGAACCAGAACAAACATGGTTCCTTGATGTCACAAAGCTTGAAAAAGGACTCAATCGTTACTTCATCAACCCTACACTCTATTATAAAGCAGAGGGTGAAGAAAAAAGTTGCCGTACACAGTATGAGTCAACATCAACTCCAGATGCTACTATGGGGGGTTAACAATGATGCTCATTTTCTCTACCTTCTTAATCACTCTCTTTACTTTTCTACAAAGAAAGAATAATTTTTTCTAACTCTATAAATAAATCCCCTTCACCTCTATGAGCAATAATTGTTGATCGGATAAGTTTACTTCCGTAGCGCTCACATTCATCTTTGGTAAATTTTGTTTTTTTTCCAAGAAGAACATCATTCCAAATGGTTTTCATTTTCCACCAGAGCGCACCAGCAACAGCCTCACCATTATCTGTTTCCCTAAACTTCATAAAAAGACTCCATGCTAGCTTTTTGTCGCGCACCGCAAACGCGTCACACAGTGCAAACACACTCTTATCTTGCACACTCTTTTCTCGTACATCGTGGACTGCTTGTGTGTGCTTTTTTAGGAGCGTAATAAGATGTTGGTCACCTGTTGGCTCATCAATAATAAACGTATTCTTAGATGCTTGAAGTTTTGGAAGCAGGGATTCAAATAATTCTTTTGCTTCCAAAGATTGAGCTTGTGCATGCACTTGATAACACATAACAACAACAGGGTCTCCAAAAAGACTTGATGCGTCTATGAGTGGTTCTAGCTCGTAGATCTGTTCACTGTATATATAATGCGTTATGTTTCCAAATGACTTAGTTCCTTGTAGAGCTTTGTCGCGCATACTAATCTGTCCCCCAACAATTGCGTATATCATAGTTACAGAGCTTTTAGATTAGAGCCGAGTGACTTACTTACAATAAGCGGAAGGTCGCTTAATCCCCGTATCTTAAGTACATTTTCAAGCACCCCAACAAGCTCGTCTGCAACTTTTTCACCAAGCGACTCATCTATTTCAAAAATAAGTTCGTCATGAATCTGGAGTAACAGATCTACTTTACCTTCTAGTGCATGACTCTTGATGTACTCTGTGGCATCAATCATCGCAAGCTTTACAATATCTGCACTCGTACCTTGGATAGGAGCATTCATTGCCATTCGCTCACCTTGTGCACGTAAAAAAGGAAGCGGACTCTTAAGGAGCGGGACATGGGTACGTCGTCCAAGAAGTGTCGTTGTGTATCCTTTCTTCCAAGCATCTGCTTTTACCTCCTCTAGATATTCCATGAGTCGCACAAAAGTTGCCTTATATTGATCAAAAAATTCTTGTGCTTCTTTTCGCTCAACCCCCATCCCTTCCTTAAGAGCAGTTACTCCCATACCGTAGAGAATACCGAAGTTAATAGCTTTTGCTTTTCTTCGCATTTCAGGAGTAACATCTGACTCTGCTACACCAAACACTCTTGCGGCAGTTCCTGTGTGCACATCAATTCCTTTCATAAAAATATCAACAAGATGCTCATCGTGTGAAAGTATCGCCGCTGCACGAAGATCTATCTGCGCGTAATCGCACGAGAGAAGAACCTTACCCTTACTTGCAATAAACGCCCCACGCACCTTCTGTCCAAGCTCACTCTTAACTGGTAAATTCTGCAGATTAGGATCTTCACATGCGAATCGCCCAGTGCCCGCCCCTGTCTGAATATAGTGCGCATGAATTTTGCCATCATCTTTTACAAATGAAGGAAGAAGATCGACGTAGGTTGAGAGAAGTTTTGTAAGCTCTCGATACTCAAGGATAAGCGGCACGATCTCGTGTTCATCTTTTATTTTTTCTAGTTCACTGACGTTTGTACTCTTCTGTCCTGTTTTTGTTTTTTTGATTTTACTTCCAAGACCCATCGTTTCATAGAGAACCTCCCCTAATTGCTTGGGCGATGCAATATTGAAAGTAACCCCAGCAAGTGCATGGATTTTTTCCTCAAGAACTTTAACCTGAGCATGTAAATCTTTACTCATTAAAGCAAGAGCTTCCACATCAAGAGTGATTCCTACCTCTTGCATCTTCTTTAGGATGCCTATAATTGGCTTTTCAACGGTAACAAAAAGTTCATAGAGATCTTCTTTCTTGAGCATCTCTGTGAGTGAGTCGACTATCTTTGACACCTTTGTCTCACGAGCAACTGAAGCAATCGTATCAAAGGTAGCATTTGTCATCTCACTATGTAGCAAGTGCGTCATAACTCGTAACTCTTCCAGATCCGAAAATGACACCTCTTCATGCTTAACTTCTTTTTCTTCCTCACCTTTTACACTGTGCATTCTGTTACGAAGTGAGCGGAATTCATACATATCACACATCTCTTGGTACCTTGTTATATCAAGCATCTCTTGCCATGTTTTATCAGGTGCCTGGTACACCGAATGTGCGTCACGACGAATTGTTGCAAGCGTTTTAGAAAAGAGAGCTTCTTCTTCCCCTTCTTCTAGGAGCTTTACAATACGCTCCTTAAAACCAGCATCAAGTAAGTCTTGTCTGTTTGCTTTGAGAACTTCATACATGTGTTCGATGGTGTCGTAGCGCTTGATAATCTCTGTTGCGGTTTTTTCTCCAATACCTTTTATACCAATAATATTATCTGATGTATCACCAGCTAATCCTTTGTAGTCAGGGATCTGACGTGGTGAAAATCCATACCGCTCTACAACGGCTTTTTCATTAAAGAGCGATGCTTCGTTTGCTTTCTTAAGTGTGTACACTGTAACAATATCTCCGTCGATAAGTTGAAATGTATCCATATCGCCACTTGCAATAATCACGCGTGTATTCTCCTCTTTCTTTAATTGTTCACTCAATGTTCCAAGGAGGTCGTCCGCCTCAAACCCCTCTTCCTTATATACCGGAATAGAAAGTGCGTCACACAACCCATATGCTTCTTGTATTTGTGTAATGAGTGCATCATCTGTTTTTGATCTGCCTGCTTTGTAGCCATCATAACTAATATGACGAAATGTTGGCTTAGGTAGATCGAAGCACGCCGCTATATAGTCTGGCTTAATGTCATCATAAATACGAAGAACCATAGTAATGAATCCGTAGAGCGCACCTGTTGGTTTACCGCTCTTTGTGGCAAAGCCCTGCATCGCATGGTAGCCACGATGGAGAATTGCATGTGCATCAAGAAGTACGATTGTCTTTTTATTACTCTTTACCATAGTTATAGAAAAGCACTGTATCTATCAAACACACTTCCCCCTTCTTTTCGCTCCTCTATACCTTTATGGAGAGCATGTGGTGTGTTCACATAATTAACCATAACCTCGCGTGTGTCATCATCAACAACCGTAAAGGCAATCGTCATATCTTCGTTGATAGCTCCTCCAAGTTTAGATGGCCACTCTACAACAATGAGAGCCTCTTTGTTTACCAGGTCTTGATCGAGTCTAAGAACTTTTACTTCGTCTGGAGAATCAAAACGATATGCGTCAATATGAATAAGTTTCTTAAAAAAATCATGCGTTCCTTTGTACTCTTTCTTAAGCGTAAACGTTGGACTATGAACATCTTCCCTATCGATACCTAGATGTGAAGCAAGGGCTTTTGTAAAGGTTGTCTTGCCAGCCCCAAGATCTCCTTCCAAAAAAAGCACCTTTGCTTTTGTGTTGGTTGATTGTGCAAGCGTCGAAAGTATCTTCTCTGCGAGATTGTCGAGATCTGTTTGTGTTACCAAAAATGGCTCTTTCATGGCCATATAATACCATACAGGACAGCATTTAGTCTTTATCTAATAGACAACAGCAAAACACAAAGCCGCCCCTTCGGGGCGGCTTTGTGTTTGACCTATTGGCTCACATAAGGCATTAACTTTATGAGCGGTAACTAGTGTTTGTGTGAACCCTCATCTTTATATGATGCGTAGACACTACGACCTAAGATAAAGAGGATAAAGAGGATCGCAAGGAGCGCAAGCCACTCGATAAGTGTACTTGGCATAAACCCTCGCTCACCACCTTGTCCAATAACCTTCTTAGCACCAGTATCTACATTTGAGATCGCAGTTGCTGGCATGATAGATCCAACAACGTATGCTGTAACCTCATCCTGTGCATAGGTACCAGGTACTGTATAGAGAGCATACACATTAGTAACAATTGTCTTACCTACTGGAGCATCTTTTGCTACCGTTCCTGTGATCATGATGATACCTTCACTATAAGGATCAATCATATCCTGCGCAAGAGTAAGTGTGCGAGTTTGTGGATCGTAAGTTCCTGCTGTTGCACCAGCAAAAGCAACTTCTTGTGGAAGCACAACTTTTACAACCACTCCTGTGACACGAGTGTCAGCAGTATTCTTGTAGATAACTTTGTAGCGAACAGATTCACCTGGGGTTAGATTACCTTCGGCCTTTTCTACTTGTACCATGACAAGCTTCTCACCTTGGTTAATAATCTTTGCTGAGGTTGTGCTCTTTGTGTTTACAGTAGTTCCATCAGAACATGTAATGACATTTTGAGTAACGGGCTTCTTTGTTGTTGTAACAGGAGTCTTTGTTACAACAGGCTTTACATATGTTGTAGCGGTAGACTTAGTCACGAAACTAACGACCTCCCCTTTCACCAGACCATACTGGTTTTGCATTACAGCACGACAGTAATAACGAGTAGAAGGTTTTAGATTAGTAAGAACATTAGAGAATGGTGCAGTGTTTGCTTGTCCGATATTTGCTGTTGCAGTTGTTCTTCCAAGAGCTGATGTCTCACCATACTCGAACCATCCTGTAGATGGAGCATTGTTAGCAATAAGACCGATACCGTTACAACGACCACTTGTTTTTGTAATTTCTGTCGCAATACTTGTCACAACATTGTTGAACTTAACAACTTGTGGTGGAACATACACTGGTGTTGTCATGTAACAAACCTGGCTTACTGGTACACTTGTACCGTTTGGACAGGTCTTGTACTGTTGTGGACATACTGATGTTGTAGGAATAACAGATCCGTCCCAACATGTTTGATACGTAACTGTTGGAATAACAGTTGTTGTAGAACATGAGCCGTTAATAGGTGTACGTCCATCAGAACAGATAACTGTATTAGATGTAGGAAGTGTTGTAGTACGAGTACATGATCCGTTAACAGGTAGAGTCCCGTCAGAACAGACAGTGTTATTTGTAACAGGGAGAGTTGTTGTACGAACACATGAACCGTTGATTGGGGTTGTTCCGTCTGAACAAATAACTGTATTAGATGTAGGAAGTGTTGTAGTACGAGTACATGATCCATTCACTGGAGCAAGACCGTCAGAACAAATAATGTTTGTATTTGAGTTGGTGAAAGTTACAGTGCCGAAGTTAGCAGTTGAACCCAATGTAGGAACAAACGTTCCAAATGATCCAGTTGTAGGAACAACTGTACCAAATGAACCACCAGAAGTGTAGATCGGTGCTGAACTATATGGAACTGCATTATAAGGAACCGCTGTGTACTGCACAGTTTCCCATCCACCAGTATATGCACTTGGACTATTGCCACCACTTGTAGTGTCCCAACCACCTGTGTAATTTCCTCCACTTGTGACATCCCAGCCACCAGTGTAGTTACCACCTGAGGTTACATCCCAGCCTCCGGTATAGTTTCCTCCACTTGTGACGTCCCAGCCACCAGTGTAGTTACCACCTGAGGTTACATCCCAAGCACCTGAAGACATATTTGAGGAATTACTTCCAGATGTTTCATCCCAACCACCTGTGTAATTTCCTCCACTTGTGACGTCCCATTGTGCAAAAGCAGGAACAGACATAGCTAAAACCGCAAAAGTTACGGCAAATACTGTAATGATTTTTTTGGTAATTAAATTTTTCATATAGTTATACTACTTTTCTTCTTTCGTAAGTAAACATATTATACACTTTTTAAATATATTTGTCAAGTAATTTCACTTCTTCATTTTGGCATAATGTATTACAATTGATTTATTTTGAAAAGAAAAAAGGCCAGGATGTCCTGGCCTTTTGAGGGGAGAGCGAGTCAGCCGCCGACTCGGTGCGTGTCCGCGTTGACCTTGCGGCCCTCTGGGGACTGATACTTCTCTGCCATCAGATGGCTCCATGCAAGGCACATTGCCTTGTGACCTTCATCGGTCACAAATGCCTTAGGGTGCCCTTTGAGCATAGCCGCGAATTCACTCGCGATGCTCTCATCACTCTGACGAGCGATCACGAAACCATTCGGCTTCGGAGTGGTTTCACCCTTCAGGATGGCGGTGCCGTCGGAGGTGTAGATGCACCCTCCAGGCTTGCGACGAAACCCCTCATTGATTGCAGGTTGAGCAACCTGTGGAGGGTGGGTGGGGGCAGAGGAAGGAGCCTGACGAGGCTTTTGCGGCTGGCGCGGTTTTGGTTCGGTGATCACCCGAGGGGGTTTCGCCTCACATTTCGGCCGCGCTTGCAACATCTCGTCAATGCGCGCTTGGCAGACTGCTGGCGAGATGCCGGCGTTCTGCTTGGCCTGCTCGAGCAGGCCCTTGAGATTGTCACGCTCATCCCTGGCGGTCTTCACCGCCTTTTGGGAGACCTTCAGGTCTTCACTGGCCTTGTCGACCTGTGCGGCCTTCTTCTCCAATTCAGCGAGACGTTCGCCCGTAACAACAGACGGCAGCTCGCACCCTGCCAAAAGCATGGCCGCGGCGACAGCAACTAGAAGACTGTTCTTCATAAAAACTCCTTGGAAAGGAACGAGCTTATTATCAAACGGGGAATTCCGTATGCGTTAAAGCTATGTATGTAGTATACACGAAAAATAGATTTTGTCAAGGTTTATTTTGGCTTTTTAGATAGACTTGCTATGGAAGATTTTAATACAAAAAAAGAAAAAAAGCCCCGACGAATCAGGGCTTTTGGCAGTTTTCTGCTTTCGCAGATCTACCGTGGAGGTGTCACAATACGGACATGTCCTCCTTGGGAGGCAGAGGATCCACCTTTTTGAGGTACCGATCGCACTGATCGGGGCCGAACTTGACCCCTTTCACCGCGTTGAAACGGTACACCTCGCTGCCGGTGTTAACTTTGCAGACCCCAATGGATCCGGTCACGGTTGCAAGGTTTGCCAACTGCACCGACTGTGTGCCGCCGCCCTCAGCGATTTTCTTAGCCAAAGTGACGCAATGGTCGGTTGTGTTCACGATCACCGTGGTGCCTGCAACATTGCAAGCAACACCCGAAGTCGCCTGGCCAGTAGTGACCGTACGCGAACCTTCGGTCACGGAAGTCGTGTTTGGCTTGACCAATTCGCAAGTGATGTCGACGCCTGCCACGATCCCGAGCAGTGCTCCAAGTCCACCAAGATTTCCATGGGAAACCTTGATTTCCTTGCCAGCAGCGTGGCCAAGGGTCGCACCCAGGACCCCGCCACCCCACTTGGCCAACGCCGGGCAGTGGTAGTGCTCGTTATTGACCCGGAAGAGTCCGGTCCCTTGCTGCACCGGCACGAACTGCACCGTTGGAGGGCGCTGCACGAATGCAACACCACCAACTGCAAGTGCGGCGGCTCGGTCAGCCTGCTCTGCCGCTGTCCGCGTGCAGTGCAACTGATTGTTCTTATCGAAAAACTTTGTTCCGATACCGCCTTCGCACTCCAGTGCAAAAGAGGACCCGGCGAGTGCCATCAGATTGACGGCAACGAAAAGATTACGCAGATTCTTCATAAAAACTCCTTGAAAAAGAACGAGCTTATTATCAAACGGGGAATTCCGTATGCATTAAAGCTATGTATATAGTATACACGAAAAATAGATTTTGTCAAGGTGTCTTGACAGGGATTTTGCACGTATGAGGTTTAGAGAAGGTCTTCAAATTTTTGGTGAATTGGGGTACGAAGTAGATGATGAGGGGCGCCTGCTGCGCCCCTCATCATCTTTACTTTTTCTTCCTCTTTCTGCTTACTGCACCATGCATGCTACACACTGCTCTTGTCCCCTAGTCCCTTCTTTGGTGTCCCTATATACTAGGTGTATGAGCACTGTTTTTAATGATGCACAACAAAATGAAGAATTAAGTGAAATTCGTAAAGAAGAGGAGGAGGAGCTGGTGCGGATTTTATCTGACAAATATAATCTTCCGTACATAGATCTTCGTGGTATTGCACCAGAACCAGACGCAATGAACTATCTTCACGAGGAAGAAGCACGCGAAGCAGGTGTTGTGCCTTTTAAACTTGTCGGCCAAAAACTCTACCTTGCGACACTCTCCCCTAATAGCGACAAGCTAGAACCTGTACTTAAGCCGATTGAAGATAAAGGCACTGAGCTTCTTCTTTTTATGTGTTCGCATGCCTCGCTTGAGCATGTGCTTGATCGCTATAAAGAGCTTGGTCATGCTGAAAAAGTTGATACAGGGATGTTTGATCTTTCAAAAGAAAAGATGGCCGAGCTCATGGAGCACTTTGAGAACCGTGAAGAACTTAAAAAGTTCTTAGACGAACTTTCTCATTCACAAATTCTCTACAAAACAACACGAATCCTCGAGCTTGTGATGGCAGGAGCCCTTAAGTTCGGTGCAAGTGACATCCACATCGAACCAGAAGAAGAAAAAGTACGCTTGCGTTATCGTATCAACGGAGTGCTTGAAGACATTGCATTTTTTGATTTTACCTTACTTAAAAACATTACAAGTAGACTCAAGCTCTTATCTGGTGTAAAACTTTCTAACTCTCAAAAAGCTCAAGATGGACGATTCAGTATCGATCTTGGCGATGTAGAAGTTGATATGCGTGTATCTATTGTGCCAGGTAATTATGGCGAGAGTTTTGTAATGAGAATCCTTGACCCACGCAACACTGTATCTAGTCTTGATAAGATTGCCTTTCCAAAGGTTATTAGAGAAGCACTCCTTCAGGCGCTTACAAAGCCATACGGCATTATCCTTACAACAGGTCCAACCGGGTCTGGTAAAACAACGACACTCTATGCGTTTTTGCACCATGTTTATAACGAAGAGGTAAAAATTATCACTATCGAAGACCCGATCGAATACCACCTAGAAGGACTCACTCAGACACAAGTTGAAGATGAAAAAGGTTACACGTTCGTGGCGGGGTTACGTGCTGCACTACGACAAGACCCAGATGTCATCATGGTTGGTGAAATCCGCGATACAGATACTGCAAAAGTTGCAATCAACGCAGCGCTTACCGGTCACTTGGTGTTCTCTACCCTTCACACCAATAATGCGTTTGGTACTATCCCTCGTCTTATTGACCTTGGGGTAAACGGAAAGATTATCGCAAGTGCACTCTCTGTGTCACTTGCACAACGTCTTGTACGCAAAAATTGCGAAGCATGTAAAAAGGCGTACGAATCTAATGAAAAAGAGTCTCGCATCATCACAAATATATTAGGCGACATGATTACAAAAGGAATGCAGGAATCTATGGAAGGTCACACAGTGTCTTCGTCGTATACGCTCTATCATTCTTTTGGATGTGAAGAATGTGCGCATACTGGATACAAAGGTCGCATAGGTATCTTCGAAGCAATGCTTATCTCTGCTGATATTGAGCGAGTCCTCCTTGGAAACCCAAGTGAACGAGAAGTGCGTGAAGCAGCTAAAAACCAAAAAATCCCTTCCCTTCGTGAAGATGCTATAATTAAAATGTTGGAGGGAATAACCTCTTTCGAAGAAGTTTTGAAGACAGTTGATGTTTACACACCAGAATAAAGAAAAATTTGTAGCGACAAAGTAGATAGGGCTTTACTCAAAGCAAAAACCCATATACCTCTAAGCAACCCCTTGGTGAAGAACATTCCTTCGTGAGGATAGGCACAGAGACAACAAGTGTAACCAGACCGTCCTTCGAATTAGAAAGTGGGATAAATCCCGATTGTTTAGAGATATATGAGTTCTTATATTACTACAAACGTATGTGTATTTGTGTACATTTATTGAGCACAAAATACGTATATAAAGCAGCAACAATATCTATTATAGCATATATATAACTTTTGTCAAATCTTGACCACTAAACCCTTCCATGTCCCCGCAAAACCCAGTCATTGAACTAGAAGAAACAAGACATTTAGATAGCACACTTAGACCTGTGCAATTTTCGGATTATGTAGGACAAGAAGTTATAAAAAAGAACCTCCACATCCTTTTAACTGCTGCAAAAGAACGTAACGCACCCCCTGAACATATACTTCTCTATGGTCCTCCGGGACTTGGTAAAACAACTCTTGCCCACCTTGTTGCAAAGGAGCTTGGAAGTAATCTAAAGGTCTCGAGTGGTCCTGCGATTATGAAGGTTGGTGACTTAGCTGCAATACTTACTAACTTAAGTCCGGGTGATGTGTTATTCATTGATGAGATTCATCGTCTTAATAAACTTATCGAGGAAGTGCTCTACCCTGCTATGGAAAGCGGCAAGCTAGATATTGTGATTGGTAAAGGCCCTTCTGCTCGTACAATACAACTTGATCTGCCACCATTTACTCTCATTGGTGCAACAACACGAATATCACTTCTTTCTGCTCCGCTTAGATCACGATTTTCAGGTGGTGTGTATAGACTTCAGTATTATACAGAAGATGAAATAGCAACTATTGTAAAACATAGTGGTGAAAAGTTAGATACTATTGTTCCGGATGATGCAGCGTATGAGATAGCAAAGCGTGCGAGGTTTACCCCTCGTATTGCTAACTATTACCTAAAGCGTGCACGTGACTATGCCCAAGTCCATAAAGCAACCCTTGATAAGGATGTCGTTGATAATGCACTCTCATTACTTGAGATTGATGAATTTGGCATCGGTACATCTGAGCGTATTATTCTTGAATGTCTTGTGAATGTTTTTAATGGTGGCCCTGTTGGACTAAACACTCTTGCATCAGCAACAGGAGAAGAAGAAGCAACTATTGAGGATGTAACAGAACCGTATCTCCTCCAGATCGGTATGATCGAGCGCACACCACGCGGGCGAAAAGCAACAGAGAAAGCGCTGAAACATTTTAAAAAATAACAGGCAACACATTTGTGTTGCCAGTTTTGGAGTACGATACCTTTAACCACTACCCTCTAATGTAAAACGATTATATTGAATCCTTTTCTTTTCTTTATTTGGTTTTGGTTTATCTGCACACAGTAGGTACATACTTAGTGCAATGCTTAAAGAAAAAAGAAAAAGAACCACATGAAGAGCTATATCAACATACCCAAACAACAGATACATGAAGAAAAGACCTGGTACA
Source organism: uncultured Candidatus Saccharibacteria bacterium (assembly GCA_964546555.1). GTDB lineage: Bacteria > Patescibacteriota > Minisyncoccia > Phycocordibacterales > UBA5272 > UBA11704. Next base: position 77,823 of record CAZJJX010000001.1, on the reverse strand, counting down.
GAAGCTCTACAAAACATGAGCCACGATGTGTACTTATTTTTGTTAGGACTCTCTTGCAAGTTCAAAATAGTAACTAATCTTCCACAGAGGAAAAAATCTATAGTAGACCTTAACCCAACACAGCATATAAATAGTACCGCGTTAGAAAGAATCATCCCCAGCACTGCAAAATAGAATTGGATTTCAATTTTTACAATACCAAAAATAAAATAAATAGCTGCTAGAATTAACAACATGGTTGCTGTAGTGGACATAATGTTAACAAGAAGCGCTGTTGCTATAAGTCCAAAACCAAGATAGTTGTTAGACAGCTGTGCAACCTTAGACAAGAAATGGATTAAACCTTCTTCAAATCTTGTTGGTTTCATTTTATCTCCTTAAAAGAACATAAATACCTCCCATAGTATCGTACAGTACTACTATGTCAAGGTTACATTTCGTGTCACTTCTTCTATACTCATTGTATGAGTACTATTCGTATTATAGGTATTGATCCAGGATTTGATCGGCTTGGTATTGCTATTATCGACAAAGAAGGAACCAAAGAAACTCTTGTCTATTCAACATGTATAACAACTCAAAGAAAAGATACCTTTGAGAACCGTCTAATTAAGATAGGAGAAGAACTTGAAACTATTTTGCAGAAACATAACCCTCAAGAACTTGCCCTTGAAACACTTTTTTTTACAAATAACCAAAAGACAATTATTACTGTTGCTGAGGTTCGTGGTATCTGTATTTATCTTTGCTCGTTACACAGTGTCCAACTGTATGAATATTCCCCTCCACAGGTAAAGTTAGCTATCGCAGGTCACGGGAAGGCAACTAAGGATGATATCGCACACATGGTGCCAAAAATTTTGAAGCAACCTCTAAAGATCGGAACACTTGATGATGAAATAGACGCAATCGCGATAGCATTAACCCATAGTGCAAACCGTCATAATAGCCTTATTTTACAAAGATATTCTTAATTGTTCACATAAAGGCTTGCATAGAATTACATAAGGTGGTATCTTTTCAATACATAAAAAATAAATTCGTATGCTTATTGAAGAAGAGGAACCAAAAGGAGGAGACATTAATCCAGATGCGTTAGAGGCAGTTTTTGAGGATGACACAGCTGTTATTGAAGAAGATGTTATTGTCTTTTCTACAACTGACAATGATGATGAAGATGCTGATGAGATAGATATTGCTTTTGCAGCAAATGATGAAGGATATTGGTAGTGGGTAAATGAACTAACACCAGACCGCTTTGCTAGCAGACAATAGACTATAGAAACATCAAAAAAACAAGAATCACCTTTGGTGATTCTTGTTTTTTTGAATTTATCTGCAGTCTACTAGCGAAGTGGTCTCATGTCTATTTGTCTTGTATTATTATTTTCACAAACCTCTTCTTACCTATCTTAAATACTCCGGCATAGGCAAGAACTTTTGGATCTGTTACTGTTCCTTTTTCTACATCAGTTACAGCTTTTTCATCGATAAGTCTTCGCCAGTCTGTTTTAGAAGTAACAATTCCTGCTTCAACCAATATATTAGCTAGTTCTTTATCGGCTGTTGTTGTAATTTCAGGAATAATTTCTGGTACTCCACCTTTTTCAAAGGTTTCTATCCAAGAATTCTTTGCAAGTGTTGCGTCTTTTTCTGTATGATACATGATTACAAGTTCTTGAGCTAGACGCATTTTGATATCTTTTGGATTAGTTCCATCTTTCATAGCAATTTCAAAAGATTGAATCTCTTCTAATGATAGATCTGTACATAAAATAAAGTATTTTATAATAAGATCATCATGAAGAGCCATTACTTTACCAAACATTGTCTGTGGGTCATCAACAATAGAAATAACATTCCCCCACGATGTGGCCATTTTACGACCATCTGTTCCTTCTAGCATTTGGCATGTAATTACTCCTTGTTTTGGTTGACCAAAGTACTCTTGCATAACCCTTCCTGCTTTTAGATTAAAAAGTTGATCAAAACCACCAAGTTCAATATCTGCTTTTATAGCAACTGAATCATATCCTTGCATGATTGGGTACAAAAATTCACGAAGCGATATTTCAGTCCCTGCTTCATATCTATCCTTAAAGTTACGACGAGCAAGCATTTGTTGAACAGAGAAACATTCTGCTAATTTTGTTACATCTTCAAAGGTAAGCTTAGAAAGCCAGTCGTTATTATAAACAAACTCTGTCTTTGAGATATCAAGAATTTTAGAAATCTGACTCTTGTAATCTTTAAGATTTTCATCAATAATTGCGCGTGTAAGCATAGGACGCTTATCACTCTTATCTGAAGCATCTCCAACTTGTGCTGTAAAGTCTCCAACTATAAAAACAACTTGATGACCGAGTTTTTGAAATTCACGGAGTTTTCGAAGGGGTATAGCTCTTCCAATATGGATTTTTGGTCCTGTTGGGTCTACTCCTAATTTTATACGTAATTGCTTACCTGAAAGAAGAAGCGCTCTTACTTCTTCTTTTACAATAATATCTTCTACTCCTCGTGTAAGGATTTCATCTATTCTTTTTTCATCAGTAATTACTTTATCCATAGTTTGTATACTAACATATACGCCACTTTTTCTTAAGCTTATGGTACTATAGACAGATGTCTGATTCTCATGTACAAAAACAAAAACGTCTCAAACGGAAAATTTTCCGTGAACTCTTTTTAATCATCGTTTCTTTTGTTGTGGTCGTAGGAGCACTTTGTATTGCGTGGCTTGCAACCATTCAACTACCTGATTTTAATAACTTTGAAAATAGAAATATCGTAAATTCTACAAAGATTTATGACAGAACAGGGAAAATAGTACTCTACAACATCCATGACAATGTTCGCCGTACAGCAGTTGATATAAAAGACATTAGTCCATATATTCAAAAAGCGACGATTTCTATTGAAGATGCTCACTTTTATGAACATTTTGGTTTTAGACCAACATCATTTGTACGAGCGGTTATCGCAAACATTACTTCAGGTGGGTACGCTCAAGGTGGGTCAACAATTAACCAACAAGTTGTAAAAAATGCACTTCTTACACGTGATAAGACTATTTCTAGAAAGCTAAAAGAAATTATACTTTCTATAAAACTAGACAGAGAACTTCCAAAGGATACTATTTTGCAAATTTACTTAAACGAAAGCCCGTACGGTGGAACAATTTATGGAGTAGAAGAAGCATCTCTTACTTACTTTAATAAACATGCTCAAGATGTAACACTCACTGAGGCAGCATACCTCGCTGCACTCCCTCAAGCTCCTACTTTTTACTCCCCTTATGGTAAACACCGTGATGAACTAGAAAAAAGAAAGAATCTTGTACTACAAAGAATGTACGAACTAGGTCACATTACGCTAGAACAAAAGAATTTTTCACAAAAAGAAATAGTTTCTTTTGAGAAAGATGAATCAAATAGTGGGAAAGCTCTGCATTTTGTCATGTATATTCGTGAGTATCTTGAATCAAAATATGGGACTGATATGGTACAAAATGGTGGTCTTAAAGTTATCACAACAATTGATTATGATCTACAAGAAAGTTTTGAAAAAATTGTAAAAGACGGAGCTCTTGAAAACGAAAAGAAATATAAAGCAAGAAATTCAGCACTTGTTGCAATAGATCCAAAGAATGGACAGATAGTTTCGATGGTTGGGTCACGAGATTTTTTTGATAAAGCTATTCCTGGTCAGTTCAATATTGCAACAGCAGAACGACAACCTGGTTCATCTTTTAAACCTATAGTCTATGCCTCCGCACTTAAGCTTGGTTATACACCGGAAACTGTTATTTTTGATGTACCTACACAATTCAGTACATTATGTGATGCGTACGGAAAACCTCTAAGAGCAGGAGCAAGTGACTCTATTTGTTATATGCCAGAGAACTATGACGGACTCTTTAGAGGTCCTGTATCATTACGAGAAGCTCTAGCTCAATCACTCAACATCCCTGCTGTAAAACTTCTTTATCTTTCAGGATTAACAAACGCTGTATCACTTGCACAATCAATGGGGTTATCTACTATTAAAGATCCATCACGTTATGGTCTTTCTCTTGTACTTGGTGGTGGTGAAGTTACACTTCTTGAAATAACAAATGCTTATGGAGCATTTGCAAATAATGGAATTTACTCAAAACATCAAGGTATTCTAGAGATTCGCGATAGAGATGATAGTGTGCTTGAAAAATTCACAGCTTCCCAAACAGAAGTTTTACCAGAGACTGTTACTTCGCAACTATCAAGCATGTTATCTGATAACGTAGCAAGAACCCCAAGTTATGGTGCAAATTCTGCGCTTTATTTTAAGGATAGACCTGTTGCAGTAAAGACAGGTACCACAAACGATTATAAAGATGTTTGGGTTGTTGGTTATACCCCTTCTATTGTGATTGGTATGTGGGCAGGAAATAATGACAATACTCCTATAGATAAAAGAACAGCTGGTTTTGTACTTGCTCCTATATGGCGAAAAGCAATGGATAAAGCAGTAAGTAACACTCCAGTTGAGTATTTCCCTGACCCACTCCCTAACACATCATCTAAGCAAATTTTACGCGGTTTATATTGTGGTAGTAATGGTATCCATACAATTCTTGCTTCTGTAATTAAAGATAATCCTGATGGCCCATATCCAAATAATCCTTCAAATGATTCTCAATATGACCTATGGGAAAATGGTCTACAACGATGGTTATCTACACACCCTCTTGCGTGTTCTACACAAAATACTCAAACACAAGAGACATCTACATCACCGATCCCTGTTGAAATTGCAACAACGACAGTACAGTAATAGAGGTAATAGGTAATAGGTAATAGGTAATAGGTAATAGGTAATAGGTAATAGGTAA
>CAZJJX010000001.1:55456-72853 GCA_964546555.1 uncultured Candidatus Saccharibacteria bacterium | reverse complement strand
AGGTAATAGGTAATAGGTAATAGGTAATAGGTAATAGGTAATAGGTAATAGGTAAAATTATACGTGCGTGATTCTGATATGCAAATATTTTATATATACAAGCTGTCTAATCGTCTAAATTTTAATACTATACCCTTTTTCTAGGATTTTAGCTTGGATATTTTTTTGTGTAACAATACTTTTCTTAACTGATGAAGTATGAAATATAATTATTTTCTTTTCTATAAATAATTCTTCTTCAGAAAAGGTAATATTTGATAGTTCTTGCAAGAGACTAATTACCTCCTCTTTTTCGTTTTTCTTTTGTGTAAGTACGCGTTTGTATTTTTCAAAAAGTCCTTCGTGCATGGTTTACCTATTAAGAGGCATAAGAAGGTACATAAAACTTACATCTTGCTTACTTTGTATAAACACTGGTTTATTTGGAACAGTAAACATACATGTTAAAACATCTCCTTGTATATGAGGTAAAACATCAAGGAAGAATTTATTATTATATTTTACTTCTATATCTTCCCCTATTTTTGTTGTTGTAATCGAGTGTGTTACCTGACCAACTTTCTCACTTTTACTATGAAGCGTGCACTTATTCTCTGTAAAAATACATTCAACTTGAGCGTATTGATCATTGAAGAATGTTGTAAGTAATAATGCCTTCTGAAGCTCATCTTTTGCTATTGTGACAGTAGTTGTGAACTCTTTAGGAAAGAGCTGTCTATAGTCAGGAAAATGCCCTGTAATAGTGTGTACTGACAGTGTTAAGGTACTTCCTGTTAAAGTAATAATACTTTGGTTCTTAGAGAGCATAATATCACCTTCTTCATCACTTATAATCTGAAGAATTTCTCCTATATGTTTTTCTGGGACAAGGAATGCAAAATCAAGCCCTTTTTCGTTAGGGATAGTTTTTTCGGCGAGACGATATGAATCAGTTGCAACTGCATAAATAGAATCTTCTTTTGTATAAACATATACTGACGATATCTCAGGTTTAATATCTGTTGTTGCCGAACAAAATGAAACCTCTCTAAGTAAAATATCGATAGAATCTTTAGGTAAAGAACCGAGCATATCTCCTTGTGGTGGAAGTGTCGGGAAATCTTCATAAGGCGTTGTTTTGATTTCAATAACACCTTTTTCTGTTGTAATCGTAAATACACCTTCTATAACCTCACAAGTAAGTGTTACATCGCGAGAATTAAATGTTGAAATAATTCTAAGGAGCGTCTCCCCTTGTAGAAGACATGCGCCGTTTACTATACCTTTAACAGAGATACTTTTTTCACAAAAGAGCTCTAGATTTGTTGCTCTAAGAGTCAATAAATGATTGATCACTTCAATATGAATATCTTGAAGTGATTGTTGTGATTGTGTTTTGCTACGTGCTTTTGATACCTGCTCAACAGCTCTAATAAATACCTCTCCTTTGCATTCGAATTTCATAGTACTTAGTATATATAAAATATAATACTTAGTATAGGTCTGGGGATGACGGGGAAAAGATAAAATATCGTTTCAGTATAAGGATATTTTACTATTTTATAAGGTTGTAATTTTTGTATAGAAAGATGCTGGTTGTGGGTAAATTCGTGTAAATAAAGGTAGTATGTGGATTAAACACAGAGTTATATCTAGGTTGTTATCCACTTATTCACAGGGTTATCCACATTATGGTTGATGAAGATAATAGTTTTTAATCCTTTAGAGTAAAAATCACTATAGATATAGAGTTCTATAGTGATTTTTTGGAATTATACGAGCATCGCACGTATATCTTCTATTTCTCGAGAAAGCTGTGGGTTGTCTTTTAGCATACTTTTTATCTTTTCATAAGAATGGATAACAGTTGTGTGGTCACGTCCCCCTAATCTATCTCCTATCATTGGGTAAGAGATATCAAAATCTTCACGAAGGATGTACATAACAATCTGACGAGGTTTTACAACATCTTTTCGTCTTGTTTTGTTATAAATATACACGTCAGGTATGTGATAATATTCAGAAATCATTTTTACAATTTCTGGAATAGATATGCTTTTCTTTGCTCTGACGCTGTTCTTTAAAAGGTTTTTTACATCAAGAAGAGAAATTGCTTGTTGTTTTATTTGGATATGACCTAAGATTGAAGTCATGACACCTTCTAGTTCTCGAATGTTACCTTGGATAGATTCTGCAATAAATTGAAGAACATCATGAGGGATTTTATCTCTATGTTCTTTTGTTTTTGCTTGAAGGATAGCAAGACGAGATTCAACAGAAGGAATATTTACATCAACAATCATACCGTGATTGAAACGTGATCGTAAACGATCTTCGAGTCCTGTTATGAGATTAGGGTGCTTATCTGATGAAAAGATAATCTGCTTATTCATTTCATAAAGAGCATTGAAAAGATGGAATAGTTCATCTTGGGTTCGTTCTTTTCCATTAATAAACTGAATATCATCCATGATAAATACATCAAACTTTCGATATTTTTCCTTGAAACTATTTATTTTGTTGAGATTTGTAGCGCTTACATAGTCCATATAGAACTTTTCAATTGATGTATAAAACACCTTTCGATCTGGATACTTTTTCTTAATAGTGTTACCCATTGCTTGCATTAAGTGTGTTTTTCCAAGTCCTGTATTTCCGTAGATAAAGAGTGGGTTATAGACGATTCCAAGGCCGTTAATAACCGCTTGAGAGCATGCATAGGCGACCTCGTTGAAACTTCCTACTATAAAGTTATCAAAGGTGTAACGAGGATTAAGTCCATCATCTTTGTTAATATAAAGATCTTGAAGAGGAAGGGTTTGTCCTGTAATAGTTATATGTTGAGCTTTCTTTTGGAGGGCTTCTGGTTTTACTACTGTAAAAACAACAGAGCGAACACCCTCATGGATAGTGCGTAATATACGGAGAATAAACTTGTGATATTTTTGGTTAAGCCAATCTTTTACGAATTCATTTGGTACCCCTATTGTTACTTCGCCGTCCTTGTAATCAATAATACGTGTATTTTTAAACCACGTATTGAAGTTAACTCGAGAAAGTTCTATCTCAATCTGGGATAAAGCGCTATTCCAAAGTTGTAGATAATCCATAGTTGTCTTGTAGTATACACGCATCATATATTTCGACAACTTGACGTCCGTTTATTAAAAAGGTGTTAGATAAACTCTTAAAATACACTAGAAAATTATAGAGATATATCTACAAGGTGCGTAAATATAGGTATTCACTAATATCTTTAATAACTCTTGATTAGTATGGATTTTTGATGTAGAATAGCGCCATGTCAATCACATATAAACCTAAACGTAAAAAGCGATCAACAACACACGGGTTTCTAACTCGTATGTCTTCAAAGGGTGGACGAAAAGTACTTGCTCGTCGAAGAAGTATTGGACGCAAAAAATTATCAGTGTAATTTGAATGTAGATTAGGAGTACTTGAGATAGAGGTATCTAAAAACACTTTATTTTAATACATTTATTCTATTTTCTGAATCATGCTTCCTAAATCACAACGATTTACTACAAAAGACTTTACCGGGAAAAGGCCGAAAGTCTTTTTTAGAAGTGAATATTTAGACGCTACACTACTTCTACTCCCTACGCAAAAATTTGCTTGTGTTATATCAAAAAAAACAATCAGGAAAGCAGTGGACAGAAATCGTGTGAAAAGAGTTATTTTTGAAGCAATCAGAACACAATCAAAGGAAAACATATCAGAATTCTCTTGTGTTATATATCCCAAAAAGACCACCCCAACCCTCCCTTATTCTGTTATTAATGAGGAAATAAAAAAAGTATTTGCTACACTACAGAAGATAGATACTAGATAAAAGACAACAAATAATACACTCTATAAAAATATTATGTTCCATACACTATTTTACGAACCAATCTACAACCTTATTGTTGTTGTTCTTACCATTGTCCCACTTCATGATATTGGAACAGCTATTGTTATTGTTACGCTTATCGTAAAAGCGTTTCTGCTTCCTCTTAACATGTCTGCCCTCCGTACACAGTACATGATGAAGAAGATTGAACCAGAAATGGAAAAAATAAAAGCACTTCAAAAGAAAGATCCTCAAGAAGCATCAAAGAAAATGATTGAGCTCTACAGAAAAGAAAAGATTAACCCTTTCTCTTCTTTGTTTGCAATGATTCTTCAGATTCCTATTTTTATTGCACTCTATATTGTCTTTTCTAAAGGTCTCATTGATGACCCTAAGTCTATTTATTCATTTGTGACATTTCCAGAGAAACTTCATACAATTGCATTTGGAATTTTTGATGTAACACAAAAAAATATTGCAATCGCAATACTTGCGGGTGTTTCATCATATTTCTTGGCGCTACGTCAGACATCAACAATGGTTCCTGTAAAATCAAGTAACCCTAAGAAAGAAGAGTCTTTCCAGGAAAGTTTTATGAAATCAATGAGAATTCAGCTGTTGTATGTACTGCCAGTTATTGTTGGTTTTTCTGCAATGATTCTCCCTTCTGCGCTTGGTCTATACTGGTTTGTGAGTAACTCTGCAAGTTATGCACTTGATGTTTATATGAAACAAAAACTTGCTCACCTTAAAGAGCCAGAAATGCGAGGTGAAGCATATGATGTTCTTAAAGAAGTTGAAGAAGATGCTATTAAGATAGAAAAAGAGATAGAGAAAAAACTATAATAAAATACAAAAACCACATTAGTATGATGTGGTTTTTTTGTGTATTTTAAAGATATTACAATTGATTCATACAAACACTTAGCTCACATACATAACTTTTTACACTACACATATTAAAAGCCCCGTCCCCTGGGTTGATTGGACACGCCCACTTAGGAAGTGTAAAAGGGAATCCTGCAGCTTGAGTACAGTCGTTACTTGGAGCATTAGGAATAGTTCCATTCGCACAACAGTTATAAGAAGAGAATGGCCCTGTTTCTTCTGGAATGTTAGGATATGTTTGTCGTGTGTTATTTATTTTTTCTTTCATTGCTGCAACACCTCGAGCAATATTTGTTGCAGGGTCTAAAATAGATGCGTCACATGGTCCTGCTTGGTTTACCTGCATAAGACCACAATCATAGGTACCGTTTTCATTTCTATTATTGGCATCTACTTTTCCACGAGACTCTTTACACATTGTAACAATAATCATTTTTTTTAATTTTGTGTCACCTCCGACAGCTTGATCAATATAAGAATTATATTGTTGATAATTACATCCGCTTAATACTGTGCACGTTGTTCCGGCACATACCCCTCCAGGAGATTGCATCTTTGTAATTATAGATTCTTTTGATTCACATGTTCTTGTGTTCCCTCCACTCCCTGCTGTGGATACCGTCCCTGTTACCGTTGGTTGCTGTGTTATTACACTAGATGACCCACCTACAGGCCTTAACTGCAAATCACTAAGTGATATATCCCCTGATAACATACTACTGTTAATAGAAGCAAGAATAACAAACAATCCAAAAACACCAAGGAGACCAAGAGTTGTACGTTTAAAAATAGCATTACTCTCTCGTACACCTGGCTCAGATGCTCTCATTCTATGAATACCCGCTAGAACATATTCATAAAATGCAGCTGCAATAATAACACTAAATAAAAGAACGAATAAAAATGATGATGTTGCCAAAAATGAAACATCAGTACCGTTGTACGAGATGTCCATATTTGAGATGGCACTTAGGCTGTCTGGTTCTAGTTGCTTGTAAGTTGCCATACGATATACTAGTCACCTTTAGTGATATTTTCTGTGTTTATCATCCATAGTGAACCGTCTTTTTTGTTGATAAATGTAAGGTAGAAGTTTTCATTTGAGATATCAAGCATTGTTACATCAAAAAATCCTTCCTCATCTTTGAATATGTAGAGTGGGTAACTTGTATTTGATTCTACATCAACTGCGTAGATATCGTCATTAAAGGACACTCGTCCCTGGAACCAGTCATCTGGAAGCCCTTCTAATCCTCTTTGGAGTGTTCTAGGTGTTCCACATATCAAAAGATTGTTATATCCAAAACTACACTTAGGTGCAAGTGTTTTAATAGGAAGCACAACAGGTGTGTTATCGTTAGAAATAAAGGTTAGCAATCCTTCCTTTGCCCACATACTACTTAGAATTTTCCCGTCTGTATCTGCAATACTCATAAGCCCTGTTCTGCTTGCTTGTACTGGTTGAAATGAAGGAACTGAAAGTGTAACGCCAAGCACATAAGCAGAAGGTTTTGTTGTAACGATAAGATTATTTCCGCTGTAGTTAAGTTTCAGATTTTTAAAAGGAGTAGATGCTACAAACACCTGCCCTTTTATGCCCACAGAATAAATAGTGCTAGTATTGCCTGAGTCAACAATATAAGAAACTTTCGTAGCGTCTTCACTTCTTGTGATACTTGTTACTTCATAGGGTATATATTCTATAGATAGTAGTGGAAGAGGTTCTTCATTTTCTTGAACATTTGGTATTGTTGCAAGGACTGTTACAATAGTATTTTTGTTTTGATCGTGATAACGCGCAATGTATTTTTTGCCACCATTAAAAATATAACCATCATGGATACCAGGGATTAAGGTATTACTTATTTGATAGGTTTTACCTGTTTCCATAGAATACCCATAAACATAGCCTGTTGTCCTGTCTATAAATTTAATAATAGACGATGTTGCGCGGACGGTTCTTTTTACATCAATCGATGTTGTTCCTTGAGTACTTGAGGATGTGATTTCTTTTAGAATTTGCTCTGTTAGAAATGTTTGTCCTGTTGCGGGCTTCTCCCATATTTGAACAAGAGGAAGAGTTCTTTTGTCGGTCACTTCAACAGAAGATGTTGAAGTGATGTTGTCCCCCCATATATAATTTTTTATAAATTCATAACCAGGCTTTTTTTCACTTACTGGTAGTGGGTTAGTTGGGTCTGTTACGTTGCTTTTGGTTGCGGGTTGTGCATAAAAGAAATACCAAATGATAACAATAATAGCAAACAGCATTACGAGTCCAATCGCAATCATTATTCGTCTACTGCTACTATTTTCTTCCATAGTACAAAGTATACCAGAACTTCATGTGGTGCTTAGTGTGTATCATTAGTAAACATGCAAATGTTGTGCGTTTGGAGGTTTTTCATCACAAAATGTAAATGTATTCCAGATATACCGTTCATAACAGTTATTATTCGGTCCATACTTATTCGTTGCTACACCTTTAATAAATACATACAGAGGATCAGGATTATTAGGGTCTCCTCGTGTGTTTAAGAGACGTAGATCAAAAGGTCGTTTATTCTCTCCATGGGTTTGGTGACCAGGTTCTGTCCCCCCTGTTATGACGACTGTACAATTACACAGTGAATTGATTTTGAGAATCATTTGTATAGTTTCCTCTGGCATAAATGCAAGACTAGTACAAGATGGCTTTGCTTCATTAAACTGTGCCTCTGTACAAGGTACGTCGTTTTTGTTTGTGTGAATATTAGAAGGTGCAAAGCGTGCAACGGTATCTTCGTGACTCTTCTTTCTTGCAGCATATGAAGCGCTTCCGCTAGAAGGTGTTTGTGTGGTCGTATTTGTTGTTTGAGAGGTGGTTTGAGAGGTTGTTTGTGTTGTTGGTGTTTGTACAGGCCTTAACTGCAAATCACTAAGTGATATATCCCCTGATAACATACTACTGTTAATAGAAGCAAGAATAACAAACAATCCAAAAACACCAAGGAGACCAAGAGTTGTACGTTTAAAAATAGCATTACTCTCTCGTACACCTGGCTCAGATGCTCTCATTCTATGAATACCCGCTAGAACATATTCATAAAATGCAGCTGCAATAATAACACTAAATAAAAGAACGAATAAAAATGATGATGTTGCCAAAAATGAAACATCAGTACCGTTGTACGAGATGTCCATATTTGAGATGGCTTTTAGGCTATTTGGTTCGAGTTGTGTATATGACGCCATTGTACTTAGTATAACAAACGATCACCTATTGATAGGTGTTATCGAGTATCAAAGATGATTTCAGTTGCCACACTCCCTTTCTGAGTTCTTGGGTCGGTGCCTGTAACATCGATACGAAGAGATTTTTTACCATTTGTATTTGCTTTTGGTTGGAGAGTGAGAACTCGTCCCCCTGCAGGTGTACTTGGTAGTCCATCAATAAACCATGTGTATGTTGCAGATTTTCTTTCATTAGATGGAACGTACATAGGTTCAAGTGAGAACGTAAAATCCTTTACTGTTTGGAAACGTGAACCAACGAGTGTTGTAAAATTTGTACCAAAAACATCATCATACGTATAAATAAGTGGCATTACACTGTGAGGTGTTATTGTTATTGTTTTTTCTGAAAGTAATCCTCGAGGAGTGCTCACAAGAACACGAACTTCACTCGTTGACCTTATATAGTCAAGATTAAATGTAAGCCTTTGCTTTCCTAAACCTGAAGAATTTTTGAGTATCGAACCATTAACGTACCAACTAAAAGAAAGTGATGATGGAGGAAGAAGACCTTCCCCATCGCTTAATGATGGATAAGCGGTAACAGACACCGACCCAGTATCAACAGGTAATGATAAACCTTCATAAAACTTAGGCACATAACCATTTGGAGATTCGTATACGAGAAGAATAGACGATGGCGCAATGGTTACTGCTTGTTCTATTGTTGAGCCATCCGCTAATTCCGCAGTAACTGTTATCGTTGAAGCGCTCCCAACATCCCCTGTTTTTACGGTTATTGAGGTCTTACCTGGCCCTTGTTCAAGAAGTTTTCCGTTTGCTTTCCAGGTAATGGTTGCATTATTTGGGTTAAAGGAATAACTTTGGAGAGTGAGAGTTACATTACTTCGTGGTTCTGGGTTACGTGGTTCTATTTTTATGGAAGCATTAATATTTGCCATAACAAAAGAACATGTACTTGTCATTAGGACTGCTATAAAAATAAGCTTTCGTGTTAGTGTTTTCATTAAGCTTTAGAATCTTTAACTTCTTCTTTCATCTTTTGTATCTTAAGAAGTTGTGAAGGATCACTTGTGATGATCTGGTCTTCTGTATATGAAGCAACAACCTTTAGGGCTACATGCTTAAGTCCTGCAAAGAAGATTCCTTCCCCTACACCAGACTCAAGAAGAAGATATTTTTCTTCATCGGTTAAGTTGAAGGTCTTTTGTACGACATCGATCGATGTTGGAGACTGCTTAAGAAGGATTTGAATTGAAGAGTTGGTAATAATAGGAAGTCCATACGGTGATTTAAGGAAGTCTCCAACGTCTTGTGTGATTGTCGCAAGGCCAAGGTAGTACTTCCGTCCACGCTTCGCAAGTCCAAAGAGGAATGATGCTGTGTCGTCGTTTTTCATCATGATCCAAGCTTCGTCCACGACAAGGAGTCGTTTTTTGAGATTTTTTCGAACAGCGTTCCAGATGAAGTGCGTAACGATGTACATTGCTACAGGCTTGAGCTCCTCTTCCATGTCACGAATAGAAAAACAAACAAGCTTTTTGTTGATGTCGACATTTGATGGCTGGTTAATAAAGCCAGACCATGTTCCTTTTGTATATTTTGAAATTCTTTGAAGAAGACTCTCTGATCCTTCAATTCCCGCAAGGACAGTTTCAAAGTCAGAAAGTAGAGGTGGCTCAAGGCGGGTAAAGTCCACATCACCATTGATATCCTTTAGCGCATACGTCTCTGTGATTGCTTGGTCAATGATTGCGTCTTCTTCTGGTGTAAGACCTCCTAACATAACACGAAATAGTCCAACTAAGTTAACGATATTAGAGCGAAGGACTTCAGACGGTGACTCATCGCGGGTTGGGTGTGGAAGGTCAAATGGGTTGATGTGGTGGTTTCCAACAAGAGAAATATCAAAGTATCTACCCCCTACGGACTCTGCAAGGAACTCATACTCTCGTTCTGGGTCAATAATAATCACTTCTGTATCAAACATAAGCGTACGGAGGATTTCGAGTTTTGTGAAATAACTTTTTCCAGAACCAGATTTTGCAAAAACGATAGAGTTATAGTTTTCTAGTGAGTAACGATCAAAGAGAATAAGACTACCATTATGTCTATTGAGTCCATAAAGAATACCTTTATCTGACGAGAGATCAAAAGAAACAAATGGGAAAAATGAAGAAAGTGGAGATGTGTTTATTTTATTTTTGATACCAAGAAGATCGGTAGCAACGGGAAGTGTAGAAAGAAAACCAGCATCTTGTTGGAACAAAGCAGGCTTTACATAGATAAGCTTACTTTCGAGGATGTTTTTTATTTCATTTTCGACCTTGTCGAGCTCCTCTATGGTTGAACCATAGAGGGTTATATAGAGTGATACCTCAAACATCTTTTCTTGTGCTTGGATAAGGCCATCACGAAGATCTTCAAGGTCTTGGTATGCGACATCAAGTGTTGGATCACGAACTAGCCCCTTCTCTTCACGTGTCATTATCTGGCTCTCAACCTCAGCGACCTTTCTTTGGAAAGTTTTCATGATCTCACCTGTGTTAAGAGGTTCGATATGGATTGCAATATCGAATACTTTATCTAAGTTGATGATAGGACTTAACCAATTATCTGTTACAAAACGCGGATATTGTATAACAAAGAATGTTCTTGTAAGAATATCTCCCATGTTTAGAGCTTTTGGCTGAACTTCTAGTGCAGAGGGTGCAATGATGTCTTTGAGTTGCATCTCTGCTATTTTGTAAACCTGGTCAGGAAGTACAGGAGTAATCAGTGAACCGGTACCGGTAGGTGCCTGCTCTTCTTTTTTCTTTGCGTTTAAAAAATCAAAAAGTCCCATAATAGTTGTGATAGTTATGCATTTTTTGGTGCTGCGCGATTGCTTTCGGCAGGATTGAAAAGCTTATAATAAAGTTCAACAATTTCCTCTGTCCCTAATCGTTGCGCGCGTATGCCAAAGCGAGAAAGCCCTTGTACAACGGTTGCGATACGCTGATCAAGCTGGATTCTGGAGCCTTCGAAATGATCCTCTTTTCCTTTTGGAGCACCTCCAATTCCTAAAATAGACGGTGGTGCAATTGTTTCTGCGGCAGCGTTTAAGTACGGTATACAGATAAAAAAGTGCTTCGTCATAATATTACTCTCGTCAGTAAATTTTTTTATGAACCCCATGTATTCATGTATCTGAATCTTAAGAAGGTCTTCCTTTACTTGAAGACTCCTCTCTTGGAGAAGGTCCATGTATGGTTTTATGTTAAGTTTTCGTGATTCAATAAAAAATTGTACAGGAAAATCAAGTGAATTAAGAAAATTCTGGAATTGTGTGATGACTGCCATCTGTTCATCTTCACTTTTGAGACCTAGGTTAAGCGAATTGGTGATGAGTAATGCTCTAAGCTCCCCTGTTTTTAGGATAACGACACCGTCTCGTACGCGATCAATAGGAACAAATTCTTGTGTTGCTTGACCTTTTGCCATATGACCTACAGTATACATGAGAATACATAAGAACACATGTGTAAGAGTTATAAAAAATACCCTTACTCCTTGTTGTTTTCTCTTTCTTGAGCGTGTTCGTATACATCAAGACCAAGTGCGATGTCATGGATCTTATCTTTGTTTGTTCTCTCAATAATAATTTCCTTTTGAGTATCTGCTACGACTTTATCGACAGAAGTCTGGCCTTCTTCGAGTGCAGGTTGTTTCCAGGTAAAAATTTTTGATCCTGTATAGTATGTAAAAGCATTCTGAAGTGTATCGCCAAATGGTCTATTATTGATCTTAAGAAATGCAAGCGATAAGAATAACGCTACAATCGGTCCAATCAGAATCATTGCAATAAACTTAATAGGAACAAGAGTCCAGATGATAAACGTCATACCTCCTGCTCCAACCATGTATCCGAATTGTTTGAGCGTAAAAGGCCCAAAAACCTTGTCTTCAAGATCAATGAATTGAGGTACGCGGAATTTCATATTCGTAAGTATAGCAGAAATTTATAAGAGTAAAGGTAGACAGTGTCTTTGCGCTACTCATTAACTTCTCGATATGGATCAACGGTATAGTGGGTTGGGGGGATACTGTATGTTGTTTTTATGGTCGGGTCAGCAACGGTCTTACCTTTTTCGCCAAACATGAAGCTCTTAAGGGCGATATTTGATGTTAAATTTCTATCCTCCTCATCTTTTTTGAGCGCTTTTATTTGCTCCTGGATATGTCCTAAGCGCGTCGAAATCTCTTCGTCATTTGGGATCGTGCCAAGAACTTGTAGTTGTTCAAGGAGTTGGGATCGTGAACCGGGTTTTATGACGGTGGTCACCTTTGGAGGATTTACAACAGGGCTTTTTGCAAGTGCGCTCTCGCGCTTTGTGGTATCAAGAATGTCTTTACGCAGCTCAGTGCCTGATTTTTCTCCCTGGTATTCAAGAGTTTTGATAGCTGTGTCTGTTTTTTGAAGAAGTGAGATATGAGCTTTTTCGAGGATTCCATGCTCGAGGTCTGTTGCTATTTTGATTGCGTCATCAAGTGAGATTCCTATAAGATCTTGGAGAGCCTGAACAACATCATCAGTGTCTATTGCTCCAATAAGAATAAAAGAAATAATATTAGTAAGTGATATTTTTTTATCATCAGGAATTTTATACTTTGTTGCAAGTTCGTCTGTTGCTTTAGATACCTCCCCTCCTGTAACAAGTGTCTGGATATCAGCGCTTGCCTTTTCGAAGAGTTCATCAATGTTTTGTGCAATGTATGATGGGGTTTCCATAATGAAAGTATACTATGCGGCCATAGGCTCCTTAGTAGTAGATGTGCTTGATGTTTGTGCTGAAGAAGTGTTTTGTGGTGCCTGCATAGGTGTGCCCGTAGGAATTACAGAAGTGCTATTTTGGTTAACAGTACCACCATAACTTACTAGTGGTTTTTGTTTTCCGTTGTAGTTACTATCGTTTGCTGCTTTTGTGCTTTTAAGTTTTGTAAAGTCTACTTTTGAAATATCAAATACTTGAGGGGTTGTTGAAGATGTGAGATTTGATCCGCTTTGGGTTCCGGAGCTTGCTTTGTTGTTTATAAGTGCATTACGCTCCTGCTCAAGAGTCGCTATCTTCTTTTGATCTTCTGATGACAGCATCTGCTTGCCATTTGCGTCGAGGATTGTAGATGTTGTTGCGTTTCTTTTTACGTCCTCTATTTCTTTTGCAATGGATTCTGCAGTTCTTGTAGATGGTGCTGTTGATTGACTTGTACGTGTGGCAGGACTGGTGGTTGCTTGAGATGAAGAGGTTCCAGACATCTTTTGTTTTACAGCATCACGAAGTTCCTTGTCGAGGTTTGCCAAGTAGCTCGCTGCTTTTTCTTTGTTAACTTTGCCAAACTCAATATATTTATCATACGCCGCGTCAATTTGTTTATTGAATGCTGCATCTTCCTTCTTTTTATTCTCTTCGATATCATGAATTGAACGCATAAGAGCTTGAGCATGAGGGGTGCTTCCCTTCCCTTCACCTTGCATTTTTGCAAGCTCTTCATTAAGGTTACTAAGGAACTTCGCCTTTGCTTCTCTTGTATCTTGTTTTGCGTAATCTTTCATGTGGCTTTCAGATGTTTGGTCAACATAGGAGTCAGAAAGGTTTGCTTTTTCTCTTTCGTTTAATGAAAATACTGAACCGTTTTTACCAGCACTTGTTTCGTGGAAACGTTTAAGTGCCTCGACACCCTCTTCATTAATATCTCCTTTTCTGTGTAGAATTTTTCCATCTTTTATAACATCGCGTTCATATCTTGTCTTGATGCGTGACGCGCGAGCGTTTAGATCTGTAACTTTTTTGGTAGAGGCTTCCTCGTACCCCATGGTTGCTCCCATGCCAAGAGGTATACCGATTTTTGATCCAAACTTTTGTGCAACAGCACTGTTACGAACATCAAAGGTGCTATTTGCAAGTGAGTTAGTAAAATTATAAGCGAGTCTTCCTCGAGCAGAATCTTGGTTGTTTGTCACCCACTTACTATCGCGGAGTTTCATAGCAGCAGCCCCTATCCCTTTACGTGCAAGGAAACCTGCTCCACCTGAGGCTGCGCCAACAGCAAACCCTCCCACTGTCCCCATAGCTTCTGTTGCATAGTTACCGATAGCTCCTGCGGTCGACTTTGTTACCTTGTACGTAATCCAAAGCATGATAAGCATCATGAGGATGTTGAAGAATGTTGCAACGGTTGCAGCTGAGCCTTGTGTGCTACTTGAGTTCAATGCAACCTTACTCATAGCGCCAGTTGATGAGAATACGTCCAAGAATTTAAGTGTAAGTGCAAGCATTATCATAAAAACAGGTGCAACAACAAGTTGCTCGAAAAAAATCTTTCTAAGCATCTTGGCTTTTTCGCCAAGGATGGGAAGTACGCTATCAATTAAGAGAAATGGTGACACGACAATCAGGAAGACAAGTGCTGCTGTTCTTAAGATAATAAGAGATGTCACCATAAAGAATATGTACCCTGCAAAGAAAACGTAAATAACTGCAAGTAAAGCGGCCGGAACGCTTGTAATCGAACCAATCATATCGTTGTTGTTTACTCCCGCTGCACCTGCTGACAACCTTTCTAATCCAAGTTTACTAAGAATCTGCGCACCTGCTGTATTGGTAGGGTTTTCATCAAGAGCCCCTGGCCCAACAACGCTTGCATATATTTTAAGTGATATAACATTAGAAACATCAATTGCTGTACGAGTTAGTGTGTAGGAAAAATTTACAAATAGTGCAAAGAGGATTACCCACGGGAAAAATTTTGCAAACAGCTGATCTTTCCCTATGATGTACATGAGACCAAGATAGAGTCCGATAAAGACAATAATAAGTGAGAGGATTTGGCGTACTATAGTCCATATAGGATAAAGTGAATCTGGTGCCCACTTTGCAAAACCAAGTATGCCTAACTTGATTGCAAAATTAAACATGTTTGCTGTAAGCCATGTAAAGAATCCGGCGATTTCAAGAAGTGTGTTTTTTATAAGCCAAGTGACAGCTTGGTTCAAACACCCAATAATTGGAGAGTTGGAAATCAGGCTACACTCTTCTGCTGCCGCCTTTTCAGCTGCTGCAGCGTTTGCTGCAGCAGATGCATTGTTGGCGGCATTTTTCAACTCAATCTTATTTGCATTAGTAATCTTACCTTGTTCAGCGTTTAAGCTCGCTATGTCTAGTAGGTTTCTTTGATTGGCAATAATTCGTACTCTTTGCACCACCTCTTGATATGTTGATGTTTTTACATTGAGACTTGGACCACCTGAATTACTTGCTATTTCAGCATCAAGAAAGTTTAAATAAGCAGTTGAGGTTTTGAAGTTAAAAAATGCTGGGGTTTTTGTCGGATCTTTGCTCACCTCATCATATGTTTTTTGTAGTATCTCAAGGTACCTTGCGCCGAGTTGTATCTGAGGCTCCGCATTCTCTGGATTAGCAAAGAACTTTTGTTCATAAAGATTTTTTTCAATGTCTATGACTTCCTTAGCAAAACCTTCTAGTTGAAGCTTGTTTGCCTGAGTTATTTGAGCATGTGTTTTCTGCGGTGAAATTGCACCACCAAAAAGGCTGATGGATAGCACAGCTATACACGCAAGAATACAAAATCTCTTCATATCATTAGTGTACCATAGAGTTATATAAGAAAAGATGGTGCTAGTACCATCTTTTCAT
This sequence comes from uncultured Candidatus Saccharibacteria bacterium, assembly GCA_964546555.1. Lineage (GTDB taxonomy): Bacteria > Patescibacteriota > Minisyncoccia > Phycocordibacterales > UBA5272 > UBA11704. The sequence continues at coordinate 57,205 of CAZJJX010000001.1, read as the reverse complement.
CAAAAACTCCTTATTTACTAACCGTCGTCTCGTTGTTTATTCTTACAATCGCTCTTTTATGATTAGTTGTTTCCTCCTACACCTGAGCCCCCTGTTCCGTTTTTCTGGTAATTAAGCTCTGCCTTAAATGATGTACAATCGTTGTTGTAGTTATACAGCGCCCCTCCTTCTTCTAAGGTTGCTTCTACTTCACTCTTGAAATTTAAGATATCACCTTCTCGTGTGGCACTTGAGATAAGAGTTGGAAGCTTCATGTCTTCTACTTTTGTAAGATACTCCTTAAATATAGCTGAAATTTCTTCACTTGATTGTGATGCTGCCATTCTTGTCTTTGTGTCTACGATGAGTGCTTTTGTAGTGTCAATCAAAGAAAGCTCTGTCTCGATTGTGGTCTGTAGCTTGCTATTAGTCAAAGTGATACTGTTTGCGTAGTTAACAGCTGAGGCGATTCTTGGTGATGTCGTTGCCTCGTATTGAATACCTGCATTAATAAAGCAGTTCTTCATGTTATTGATCAGTCCTTGGTAATAAACAATTTGGCTTATATACCGCTGATCTGCTGTAACTAGTGTTGAAAGAGCGTTTAGGTGGGTGTCGAGATGCTTCACCGGGGTCTCAATAAGTGCCTCTTTTGCTTCTGGGTTACTGGTGAGATTCTGCTTTGGGATTTGGTTTACCTTTATGACTTGTGGGTTATTGTAGGTTGCAAGAAGTGTACTTGGTGACGTCCCTGAGCCACCGCTACTTCCACCTCCACCCCCAAAACCTGAGCTAAGAGAATTAATAGAGTTAGATATACCTTGGAAAATACTTACAGCATTAAATGCTGTACCAATAAGACCTCCTGCACCAGTGCCAAATGATGCAATCAACGTATCAAGTGGCGCACTATAGGCATCGCTTAGTTGATCGCTCAGTGTCCCTGCTGACTGGATAACTTGTGTCTTTACACACGGTGCTTGATCAGGGTTGTCAAACACTTCTCCATCTGGACCTGTCTCTGCGCGCTCCACACAGTCGGTAAGACTCTTGATGCCACGACCGTTCTTCCAGTCGTCGATTGCGATCTGCTTTGCCTCTTCCGCTTTCTTTGCGGTCTCTATCTGTGCGAGTGTTGCTTTTGTATAGGGATTGTCTCTTCCTGTTGCAAGGAGAAGTCCTGTCCCTATTGTTCCGTCATTGCTGTCAGCTGAATTAAGAATTTCTGGATTGTTTTCATTAAGAGCTATAAGTCTAGCTGCTTGTTCCTTGCTGTTTGGGTCTTCAGAACATGCATAGTTATAAATCTCAGTTTTCTGCTCTGCTATCTGTTCATCGGTGAGTGTTCCATCCCCTGCTGCAAGGGATGTAAGGAATGAGTCGTTCTTGCAGATCTTGTTACTTAGGAGTGTTGGAATAGGTGAACTGTTGATTACATCAAGTTTTTCTTTGAGGTTGAGGTTACTGTAGTTTGCGTTACTGCGGAGTGTACTAAAAATACTATCCGAAAAAGGTCCGTTACTTTTTGCAACGCTACTGATTGCTCCTAACTGTACAGATGCCATGGCATCATTAAAGTATTTTTCTGGATCCCCTACAAGCAGTGGATCGGTACCTAAAGATCCACTAATAAGATTCTGCATATCCTTACCTGACTGCATAATAGACACGAGAGTCATTGCATCTTTCATTGGCTTAAAGACCAGTTCATTTAATTGAAGTGCGGTTGTGTTGACTGCAGTAATTGTGGTTTGTGCGGTGGGAATGTAT
>CAZJJX010000001.1:0-55446 GCA_964546555.1 uncultured Candidatus Saccharibacteria bacterium | reverse complement strand
TTATTCTTTATCGTATTCCAACAATTCATTAGTCTTTTGCAAGAGAAAGCTTTTCGGTGATGAGCTGAGCTGCATTTTTTGCAAAGTTTGCTGGGTCAAATACAGTAAGAGCTGATGCATAATATGTATGCATGCTAAGAATAAGACTAAGAACTATATATTTTTGGAGGAGAGATGTTTTCATATACGTTATTTAAAAGTATACCCTACTGTAAAGACATAGCCAGGTTCATTTTGTGAAAAGACGATGTTTTGGAGCAGGAAGTAGTTAGAAAGTTCTTTATATGATCCAACTGCTGTTGCTATTGACTCAATATAACGATCAATAAATAATGTTGCACGCACAGGGTCCTCCTGTACCATTGCTAGATTAACAAGTGTGTCCACGTATGCAGAAACACGATTGATCATAGTAAGGTGATAGATCGAAGCAGAAGGTGGAACTGATACGGCGAGAAGTTTTTTGTGTAGTTCTGCTACTCTGTCGGCATCCTTAAGTAAAGGAGGAAGCTTGGAAGCGTCTTTTGTTTCGAGGTATGCATACAGAGCTCCGATATCATCAGCCATGTTTTTTTCTGTGACGATACCATTAAGAAGTTTTGCAACAGTGTTGCCGTAAGCTTTTATGGATTCTTTTGACTCTTGTTTTGCAATTGTGAGATCGCTATAGTTAAATACAGTAGGTTTAATCTTGGATGCTTCCTTTGCGATAAGGGTGTCGAGTATTTCTTTCTGCATTGTTGCGTTATTATCAGGGTTCTTTGCTAGGTAGGTAGAGGCAACGTAGAGGTTCTTGGAGAAAGATACAGTGAGATTGTTAGGATCTTTAAGACGTGAGGTTTCGGCCTCGGTTAACTTCTTAGAGCCAAGGTCCTTGATGGATGCTTGATCAAGTGTGCTATTGGTAAGCTCACCCCATGTATGAGGGAGATCGATGTCATTTTTTTTGAGTGAATAGCTTAAGTTAATTTGTTTTTTTGTTGTGGCTGTTGGTTCGATTCCTACCCATGAGGCAGGCACTATTAAACTAAGTACTAGTGGCACAATAAGAACCCCAAGTAAAAGGAGTGCTTTTTTTGTCGACATCTCTTGTTGTTGCATATACATCAAGTATAGCGCATCTTTTTTTGAGTCTGTCTAGAAAAAGAGGATAAGAACAGATGTGTGCTATACAATGTCCCCTACTTATAAGAACACAGACGTTCTGCAAAGAGAAGCCATGTTGTGAGGTGTATGTCTTCTGCGCGAGCGTTAGAAGGAATAAGGAGTTCGTGTGCAATGGTTTCAATTGGAAATGTAGGGAAGACGTGTCTGATGTTTGAAAGTGCGAATTTTCTTTTATGAGCAAAGCCAGCATGGATAAGTTTGAAAAATAATTGCTCGTGGTATTGGTTCTTGAAGTTTTTTCGAGAGATGTTAGCAATTTTAAGAATTGCAGAATCTACTTTTGGTATAGGGAAAAAGCTCCCCTTAGAAACCTTGTATGCAAGTGTAGGTGTGCCGTATGCTTGTACAGATAATGAAAGAAGCGATTCTTTGCCGTCTTTTGCGCACACTCGCTCTGCAACTTCCTTCTGGACAAGGACTGCCATGAGGCTCGGCTGTTTTTCGTGTGAAAGGAAGCGAGAAAGAATGGCTCCTGTTATGTAGTAGGGAATGTTTGCGATGAGTTTGTATGAACTATTTAGCGCAATGTATGATGTGGGATCAAAGGTAAGAACGTCCCCTTCTGTGATGACTAGTTGCTTAGTTGCTGTTTCGTTTTTAAATTTTTCGTTAAGAAGTGGAATAAGATCACAGTCTTTTTCTAGGGCAATAACTGAAGCGCCTGTCTTTAGGAGTTCTTCGGTAAGGAACCCCTTCCCTGGACCAACTTCTAAGACAACATCAGAGGATGTAAGTTCTCCTGCATCTTTCATTGCAATTCTTGCAGGAATAGAGGTGAGAAAGTTTTGTCCAAGAGACTTTTTTGGAGCATGGTATGACATAGATGCAGTATAGCACAGATATTGACTTTTGCATAGTTTTATGCTATAATATAAATCGTAGCCTAGCGTTTAACAACAATGAATTGCTAGATATTGTTTTTTTCAAAACTTTCCGAAAGGAAGAAAGGTCAGAGCATGAAAATGCGAATTATTTTGTGGCTCATTGCGACGTCGCTTCTTGCTCTTCTTTTGTTAGACAAGAAGGAAGAGAAGGAGTCGGTTGTGCCGAAGTCTCCCGTAACCATCCCATCCCCTCCTCAAAAAAGTGAGATACAGAAGAAAAAGGAGGAAATTAATGGTCTCGCGCAGCAGGTGGCGCCAGTTGTGGTAGACACCAGTTCAATCGCCGGACGCAAGCTCGGTGGTCTCTATGCCGATATCGTAGGGATCGAAGGAACTCTCGGCAAGGCTCACAGTGTCAACTATGGCGAGAACCTCTCGATTCTTTGGCACAAAAAGCTCGATCGTAAATCGGTTTCACCGGCGACGATCAAGGCAGCAGATGAGCCAATCCGAGTATATGTGACGGAGCCAAAGAAGATGTCGCTTGTGCAGTTTGTCAAAGAAGCAGACGCACAAGTGGCAGTCGTGAAGAAGCATCTTGATCATCAAGCGCTCTGCAAGGCCTATTCTATGGACAGGGCTGAGTGTGAGGTGTTTAAAAAGCTTGCACACGATGTGCGTGGGATTGACCTTGTGGCATACGGCATGACCGAAATCATGCCATCTGCAGAAGGTGACCTAAATGTGAAAGTGCTTGAGATCTTGCTTACCAATGCGGGATCCAACTACATGTTCACCATACCGGCACTCTATGACAGGATGTTGTCGCTTGGGTTCTACCAGTTCACCTCCTACGCGCTTAACGATGTAACCAAAGAAGGTGCATCGAGTGTGAACCGCTTCCTTCCTGCGGGCTTCAAAATCCCAGGGTCAGTGATTGCGCTCCGTAACGGTGAGCATCATCGGGCGGCGTACCTGTTTGCACTTCATAATCTGGCGAGGTTGGCTAAAGTGACAACCACAAAAGAATTCGAAGTGCTCAAGGTTGCGCTTAAGAGGAAGCCTGGTGACATTGTTACCTACATGGCAACTGCACATCACGCTCCTGGACTTGCGCTTCGCAATGCAAAGTCTTGGCTTGCCTCTGGTGCAAAGGCTCCGATCAATAATTACCTCAAAGGGCGACTGAAGCCCTACGGTAACAAGAGTGACAACAATCTTGCGGCACTTGAAAAGAAGTTGCTGTAAGGGTTGGTGGTAGAGGGCGCGATCCGAAGGATCGCGCCCCTTTTTTTCTCATATTACATCATACAAATCTGCATCACATTGACGATGTGCGTCAAACACGATAGGCTCTTACATAGATTAGTTCTTACAAGGAGATCGATATGTTGCACACACTATTTACCTACGGGGTAACGGTGGTTACTATTGCTTACGTTTGGTTTTTGTTTCTAAAGATACGTTCTTTTGAACGACTGCTCTTTGGAAAAGAGGTTTCCTTTGTTGCTACCTCATGTGTGCTCCCTAATTTTGTTACGCTTGCGCTCCCCTCGTGCGTGTTTTACGGTGGAACGCTTACCTTTAAGGATATAACAACAGTTTACTGGTTTGTCTTTTTTGTTGCTACATATATGAGTGTTATGTTCTTGATGCGCGAATATAGCAAACTCCGCTACATGGCACGTGGAGTCTTTGTTCCAAAATAACAGCAAGCATCATAAAACGCAGTCAGATGACTGCGTTTTTCTTATATGTACACCACCCCACCTCCCCCTTGTTTGTAGTAAAGATCGTTATGAAGAGCTATGTCGTCATCTAAGTCTTCAAGAAATTCACTTTGGGCGTTGATTTGCTTTTGTCCAAAAATAGTACGAAGCTCAGCAAAGGTTAGATAGAGTTTCTTCCTAGCTCTTGTTACTGCAACATAAAATAGTCTTCGCTCTTCTTCCTCTTCTTCTTTGCTACGCTTACGGTTGCCGATATTTTTGTGAGGGAAGAGATCTTGCTCGAGTCCTACGACAAACACATAATCAAACTCTAGCCCCTTACTTGCATGGATAGTCATAAGGCGCACACCATGCTTTTCTTTTGTGTCGTTGTCCTGATCTGACTGAAGTGATGTCTCCTCGAGGAACTGAGTGAGGACTTCTTCTCCAGGTTTGTCATCATAACGTACAGTGAGTGACACGAGCTCGCGTGCGTTCTCTAGGCGCTCCTTGTCCTCACTACTTCCTTCCAAGAGTTCTTTTTCCATACCACTATCAACGATGATCATTTGAATGACATGAGAGAGCGGTTCTGTTTTTAGGGTTTCGATAATTTTGTCTAAGAAACTATACACTTCATTTACTTTTTGTAATGCTTTAGTTGATATCTCCTCACCTGCAAAGATTTTTGCAATGGTAACTTTGCCTATGCCGCGCTTAGGTGTCTCAAATACTCTACGTAAGTCTGGTTGGGATGCTCTATTGGCTGCGGCACGCAAGTAACTCATGACATCTTTTATTTCTTTGCGCTCAAAGAACTTCGTGCCAAGGAGGTTATAGGTAACATTTTCTCGCAAGAAGCCTTCTTCCAGAACTCGTGATTGGAAGTTAGCACGATATAGTACGGCAATCGATGTTGGATCTTGTCCTTGTTCGATAAGGTCTTTACATGTTTTTGCAACATATTCTGCTTCAGACCCTTCATCCCAACATGGTGAGACTTCCACCATCTCGCCTGCACCTTGTGACGTAAAAAGATTCTTTTCGGTGCGGACGGTGTTTTTTTTGATTGCTTTATTAGCAAGCTTAAGAATGTTACCTGTCGAGCGATAATTTTCTACTAGGATTACGGTGTGTGCTGGTGCAAAGTCTTTTTCGAAATTAAGAATGTTTCGGATGTTTGCCCCTCGCCAAGAATAGATGTTTTGGTCAGTGTCGCCAACAACGCAGATGTTTTTTGTTTTCTCACTTACGAGAAGTTTTACAAAGGCGTACTGTGCGGCGTTCGTATCTTGATACTCATCGATATGAATGTACTTAAAACGATTCTGATAATATGCGCGCAGTGTCGCATGGTCTTCAAGCATGTGCACTGCTCGCACAATGAGATCGTCAAAATCAACAGCGCGCTGACGCTTAAGTTCCTCTTCGTAGATCCGCCAGATAGACGCAACAATATCCATCTGCGCGGTTGCAACTTTTTTGCGGTAATCTTCGAGACTAACAAAGTCCCCCTTTTCTCTACTTATAATTGAGCGGATCTTTGACGGGTCGTTAATCTTTGGGTCAAGAGAAAGTTGCTCAAGGGCGCTCTTAATGATACTGAGTGAATCTTGTGAATCAAGAATGGTTGGGTGTTTAAGGAGTCCGATGTGGGAGGATTGCTCACTTAGCATCATAAGACCAAGAGAGTGAAAGGTCTTGATGACTGGGGTTGGGTGGTAGGGATTTCCACCACTACGCGAGTGCGCTTCACGGTGCGCGCTTTCTTCAATAATATGCTCTTCCTCTAAGCGATGAATAATGCGCTCGCGCATTTCTTTTGCTGCCTTGTTGGTAAAGGTGACCGCAAGGATATTACGTGGATCGGTGCCGTTTTTTATGATGCGGACGATTCTTTCGGTAAGAGTTTTTGTTTTACCTGCACCCGCACCAGCTACGATAAGGAGTGGGCCTTCGGTATGATTGACTGCGTCTTGTTGTGCTTGGTTGAGTGCTGGTTGGTTGGCCATAGACCTGTAGTGTACCACGTGTAAAAATTGTGAAAATAATGGTAAAGAAATAGGTGCTTGAAGGTCTATTTTCGTAAAGAAGCGCGGAGGCAAAGCCTCAGCGCTTCTTGTGTCTTGTAAGTCTTACGATGTCAGTAGTTTGTAGTTATCCATTATGGAAAGCCTTTACAACTTTTGCTTTTGCTCCAATAAACATTGCGTGTGCATCTGGTACAAGATGTTTCAATGTTGTTTCATAAAAAGCTTCACCCATGTTTGCTGATGCTTGAAGTGCCTCAAAATCTTTCTGACCTAAAACATCATAGATATCATAGATGAATTGTTTTTGGATCGTCTTTGCTACTTCTACAAGAATCTCTTCTTGTTCCTCTTCTGAAAGTTCAGCAAGGTTGAACTCACTAATGAGCTCGTCTCTAAGTGGGGAAGATTTTCTTTCTAATAAAGTAGGTGTCGGACGTTTCTCTAAGGTCTCTCTTTGTTTTTTGTAGTTTTCGCGTTTTGTTGTTGCCTCTGTTATTTCTTTTTTTGCCTCATCATAAAGATGACGTATAGTCATAGTGTCAGTAAAGACAATCTCATCTTTGTTAAACGGTTGACCTAAGGACTCTCGTGTAGTCTTGATAATTGTGCTTATGTAATCAACCACATTACTCATTTCTTTTTGCTGTTCTTCGGTAAGACCCGCATGAGCGCCAACAACAAAGAAAACTTTTTCACATTTAAGGTTTTGAATTTTAAGAATTGCAGACGGGTTGCCTTCGTGGATTCTAAACGAAGGAGCGAATTCCTTCATAACATCCTCAAAGCTTTTCTTTCCATTATTTGTAAAACCTTCAATAAAGGATGCAGGAACCCCCTTCTCCTCTGCGAGAATATTCCAATCTGACTGATCAAGGATGATGTCGCCAAGAGTTTTGTTTGAAGATATATGTGTCGTTTGTTGCATGATGGTTATTTATTTACTCCTCCGACCTTTAAGATTCCCTCACTGGTGTTGCCCATGAAAAATTTACTAAGAGCATCAAAAAGTTTTTTGGTTGCTCGCTCCTTTGCATTATCTGGAGAATTTTCATGAGTTGTTTCTGTGCGTGCCTTATCTTCAATTGGCGCAGGTTTTTGGCCTAGAACAATTGCTTGCCAATACGCTTGAGCTTGTTTAATTTCTTGCTTACGTTCTTCTATTCTTGCAAGAACTTCTTCTGGGTTTCCGATTGCTGTGCCTAGCGCTTGTTCGCTGCGAATCTTTTTTATGAGATCGTCGAGCTCTTTATTTTCTTGGGTGTACGCACTCAAGATTTCACGAGGGGTGCGTGTTTCATTTTTTTGTGTAAAGACTTGCTCTGGAAATACAAACGTCTCAACGTTATAGGTATTTTCTTGAACAAGATCTTTTATTTCGTTGGTTTTTACACCGGTTCTCATGAAATTCTTAAAGACGTCAAATGGTCTTCTAGAACTTGTTTGTGATTTCTTGATAGCTTCAGTGGCTTCATCTCTTGTTTCGTATTCAGTGATGTCTCTGGCATCAACATCGACTACAGTCTTATTCCCCTCTTCTATGGTCGGAGTCAGTCTTCTTAAGAACGGGTTGCTTGGAGGTGCTGTAACTGTAGGTTCATCTTCTGTAGAAGGTTCTTCAGCTGCTACTGTAGTGGCAGAGGCTTCTTCTTCAAGAATCTGATCGATTCTTCTAGCAAGGTCACGAACTGTTTTGTTAAAAGCAAGAACACGAGCATCAAATTCTTCAAGTCCATCTTTTGTTTTTGCACGACTAAGGGCAAGTTCTTGCTCTTTTAGAAGTTTTTGGGTAGCGAGCAGTGCCTGCATATCAGAATCCTTACTGTAAGGAGCAATTAGACGTATAAGATCAGCTGTCTTTTTTCGTAGATCAATAAGCTCTATAAAAGTTTGCTCCTCCATTTCCTTAAATCCTTGTCGAGAGACAGCTGATTCTTGTAGGTTATCTATTATTGAGGGTGCTTCCTCATTGTTTCTTGTTGATGCCTTTTCTGACGAAGAAGACGATGATACGGTCTCTGGTAACTCAACTGCCCCCTCCTCTTCCTTTTCCATAAGCTTTGCCGCAAGCGCATTATCTTGCGCAAGAGAAAAGTTCTCAACAAGATATTTGATGTCGCTTAACTGCTCGTTGTGTATGCCGGCTAAGATTTTTACAAGCTCGATGCTATTTGTTGAGATACTTTGAAGCGACTCTCTAACAACCTTCCCTTCTGTAATGTTGTGAAGCTTTGTAAGGTAGATAGCAAGAAGTCTCTTTGTAGAATTGATCTGCTCTTCTGAAATAGCAATGTTGCCATATTTTTTTCGGAAAACATCAAGTTTGCCTGATACAAGCCAAGTTTTTTCCCAGGCTGTAAGCTTCTCACTAAGTTGGACATCTTCGGTAATATTTCTTTTTTCTCGCTCACCTTGTGCTTTTGGTTTTTGGAGTACACGAATATCAAGCGTGTTGATGAGTTCCCTAAGTGGATAATTGGTAGGTGTTTCAGGATTTGCCTGTGCTTTTTTATCAGGAGACGTAACACCTTGTTGTGATGAGAGGTCTTCAATAACATCCTCCTCGTTACCAGGAAGTTTGCTGTCAAAGAGGCTCGATAGTTGTTCTAAGTCCTCATCTGCTTTATCGAACTCTGCTTGTTCGACATGTGAAAGGAGCTCGTTTTTGAGAGACGTTGCCATAGCTTTATCTTGAAGCTTGTTGTTTGCAAAATAGTTTCGATAGAGATCAAGGGTTTTCCAGAAGCGTGAAGGGACGTACACTTTCTCTTTGTTATGTGTAATGTAGAACAAATCCTCAGCACTTGTGGAATTACTGTTCTTGCGAATATATGGAGTTACTATCTCCCCTGGCAACCTGCTTTTTTCTAAGCGCCCATCAAAGTGTTCATCATAATGTGGGTGCTCTGATGTAGGTAATGCTACTGCCACCTTCTCCTTTGCTTTTACAGGCACTTCAGACTCATTGTTAAAAGACATATTATTTGCTGCTTGGCTCGTTTCTGGTTTAGCTTCTTGTGTTGCTCTGTAAAGTTTGCTAAGAATAGGATCTTGCTCGTTCTTGTGCACATCTGCTACAGGTTCTTCTGTTAAACGGTCACGTAGTTTCTCCGCTATTTCTCTACTCTTTGTTATTGCCTTAAGGGTGCTCTCTAGAGATGAAATGGTTTCTTTTTGTAGCTGAATCTTTCGTTCTTTTGCGTTAAGGAGCCATGCATAAAGTGCCTCATCTTCGATGAGTCCGTTAATTTCTTTTGCTGTTGGTCTTTGCTTAAGCGGTGCAAGTGTTGCGGTGAAGTCTTTGAGTTCAGCAATAAGGTCAGGTAGAAGCTCTAGCTTTGATTGGGTCTCAGCATCTTCTGCAAATGACAAATCAATAGCCCTTTCAAAGTCATCAAGATTTTTATCAATAAACAATAGTTCGTGCTCAATGGTACGGAAGTCTTTTTCTTTAATGTTGTTGAGATCTTCAACGACCGAAGTTAGTCTTTTCCATAGTTCTTCTAGCTCATTGTTATGCTTTATAGCATCTTTGATTTTTCTTAGACGGTTCTGCATTTCTGTAGACCGACCCAGAAGAAACGATCTCTTTGCTATCCTTTCTTGGTCGATAGGTGTTGTGGTTTCAATATTATGTACCACTCCATTGTTTTTTTTACCTTTGCCTTTTAACTCCCCTCCGACTCTTGCAATTTTTCTTGCCATAACATCATTATTCGTTGGTTCCTTGGCAGGTCTAAAAACACCCATTTCACCGGTTTTTACACGTTTTGTGTCAGAGTGATTGCTGTCATGAGTTTCCCGAGGCATACTATTCTCAGTATAGCTTATATTTCAAGAGTTTTAGGAGACTTCTCCACATATTTTTTGTGACTTTTTTCTTGTAATAGGTGTATAAGTTTGCTATTATAAATGAGCACTCTTAAAGAGAACTATATTGACAATAAATATTTTAATTGCAATATATTTCAGTCACAAATCCAGAAAATCAGTCACGTGACATTTAACTCTTACGTCTATCGTAGTAGCCAACAAAAAAAATCCCAAATCGGGAATTCATAGTTTCTTAGCCATTAGCCTTGTTATCGCTATTTCGCCCTCCCTTGTATATGCAGGGAATTTCTCTACGTTTACTGAAAAAGTAAAAGCAATGTTTGCTTCTGACAAAGAAGGCGTTACCGAAACGGTGGCAACATCTCAAACTATGCCCCTCTTTAAGCCGGTTGTAATCGATGATACGCTTGCTCGTGGTGCTGAGGATCAAGATCCTGAACGTGAAGCGCTCCAGGCTGTATCTGGGTCACTCCGCGTCTCAACAGAAGATATTGACTTTCCAACATCTGATGCAATTAGTGTCTATGAAGTAAAGAAAGGAGATACTATTGAAGATGTTGCGAAGCTTTTTGATGTTTCTGTTAACACGATTATGTGGGCGAATAATCTAAAGTCACGTTCTGTTGTAAAAGGTGATACGCTCATTATCCTTCCTATTACCGGTATCAAGCACGTTGTGAAAAAAGGCGACACTGTGCAGTCTATTGCTAAGCGATACCGTGCAGATAGTGATGATATCGCAACGTATAATGGTCTTACTGAATCATCTTCTCTTGCATTAGGAGATACAGTTATTGTTCCAGATGGTGAAATTGATTTTGCTCAACCAACAAAACCAAAAGCTCAAGGATCCAAAAAACCAAAGGTTCTTAACTCATATGCTTACTCTGCACCAGGCGGGTTTTTTGTGCGTCCATTATCTGGTGGTCGTAGAACTCAAGGTATTCACGGTCATAACGGTGTTGATATTGCATCATCAATTGGAACGCCTATCTACGCAGCAGCAAATGGTCGTGTAATCGCGGCAAAGCTTGGTGGTTATAACGGAGGATATGGAAATCTTATTATTATCGCTCATGAAAAAGGAATCCAGACAATCTACGCACACTTAAATGCTATTTATGTAACGCAAGGCCAGACGGTAACACAGGGTCAAACAATCGGAGAGCTCGGTAATACAGGAAAATCAACCGGCCCTCATTTGCACTTCGAAGTTCGTGGCGCAAAGAATCCGTTCTAAATTAGTTCATATACTGCGTTGCATTAGATTTTCCCTTCCGCAATGTACTATGGTACATTTTGGTCGTGAAAATCTAATGCGCCTTGTCTCTAAACCAATTTATAACGGATTCTGGAATCCTTTTTAAATAAGACCACAGACAACTGACCATTTCGTTAACGGACAGCAGATTATTCACAATACAAAAGAAAAAGCACCCTTTGGGTGCTTTTTCTTTTGTATTTTTCTGCTAGCGAAGCGGTCTGATTGTTTGATGTCCGACTTCTTACAATCTATCCTGATACAACTTAGGTCGATATTGAAATGCTTCAAGAATATCTTGCTCACCTATTTGGGTGCTTCCTCTGTGGTCTGCGATTGTTCTGGCAAGTCTAAGTACACGGTGATACGCACGTGGCGAAAGTGATGCATGTGTTGCGAGTTTCTTTATAAGAAGTGTGCAAGCTTCATCGAGTGTAACGTACTTTTCTATATCTTTTGCGCGCATATCTTTGTTTTTGGTGAGTATGCTGTTACCTGCTTGCGCAAAGCGGCTTTTTGCAAAGAATCTTGTCTTTATGACGCGATTTTGGATTACTTCGCTTGATTCACTATCTTCTTCTTTTGTAAGGGTGTCATAGTCAATGTGAAGTACGGGCACCCACATATCAATACGATCCATAATGGGTCCTGAGAGTTTACGTGCGTATCGGTCGATGTCAGAAGGTTTGCATATACAACGCTTTTGTTTACTTCCCATGAAACCACACGGACATGGGTTCATCGAAGCAACAAGTGTACATGATGCTGGGAATGTAAAAGATCCCTTTGCTCGAGAGACAGTAATCAGACCCTCCTCAAGAGGCTCTCGGAGTGATTCTATAACTTTTTTATCAAACTCAGGAAACTCATCTAAGAAGAGTACACCAAGATGTGCAAGTGTCACCTCCCCTGGCTTCGGGTTAGTTCCGCCTCCGACTAACGATACATGTGATGAAGTATGATGCGGACTTCGTAGTTGCGGGTGTGTGATGAGTGAGGTGTGTTTTGAGAGAGAAAAAATCCTTGTTACTGTGAGCGCTTCTTGTTTTGTGAGTGGCGGGAGTATTCCGGTGAATGCTCGTGCAAGCATAGTCTTTCCTGTTCCTGGTGGCCCATAGAGCGCAATATTGTGTCCGCCTGCGGCAGCTATCTCAAGAGCTCTTTTTGCGTGTGCTTGGCCTTTGATATCTTTGTAATCAAGGTGATCATGTGGTCGTACATAGAAAAGCTCGGTTACTGGTTCTTTTTCTAATGTTACGAGTTCTTGTGTTGTGCTTACGGTTCCTCCAAGATGAAGAATAATATCGCGTAAGTTTTTGCACCCATAAATAGCTATTCCTTCAACAAGTGCGGCCTCCGCTTTGTTTGCGTGCGGTACATACAATGATGTAACACCATGAGATTTTGCGTACTCAGCTATTACGAGAACGCCTTGCATAGGAAGAATTTCCCCTGTTAATGAAAGTTCTCCAATAAACCAGCCAATATCTTTTGGAAGTATGAGTTGCTTTGATGCTGCAAGGTAGGCGAGTGCGATTGGAACATCAAAGTGCGAGCCTTCTTTTTTGATATTTGCAGGAGCAAGTGAAACAATGACTTTTTGATTTTCGGTCTTTGGATTATTTGCGCCGATATTTTTAAGGGCAGCAAGGATTCGGTCTTTACTCTCATCGATTGCTTTGTCTGGTAATCCGACGATAGAAAAAGAATACAGTCCTCTTGAGACATCAACTTCAACAGTAACTTCTTGTGCATCTAATCCTACAATATGTGCCGAGTATGTTGTTGCAACACTCATTAGCGAAGTATAGCACTCCTTAGTGTGAGAATGTTTTCTACGGAGTTAGCAATCAAAAGGTCTGTGTTATTTACAAAAGCATAGACTACAGTAACTCCATCTTTTGTATAGATTCTCATATTTTGATTAGAAACAGTTTTATCAGAAAAATACGAAATAGGTGCTGCTTGTGTCAGTGCAACAACTTTTTCTTCTGTGGTTGTTGAGGTGATGGTTGCAGTTGTTGTTGCTTTTGGTAAGAGTTGTTTTGTGGTTGTTGCCTTAGTGGTCTTTGTCGGTTGTTTCTTTGTGGTTGTTGCTATAGCTGTTGTTGATGAGGCTTCTTGTGGGGTCGTGGTGGCAGGTGCTTCAACCGGCTTTTCCTGTACTGGTGTTGTCGTGCTTACAGTACCTGTTGTTTGTGGTAAAACTTTTGCTATCTCATCAATAAATGTTGATTCGTTTTTTGTAACATAAGCAAACACTGCAGGATAATTGTTGAACTTTATAACATAACCATGCTCCTGCTTTTCTACTTTTGTCACAAACCTACCAATGCCGCCTTCAAGAAGCGGTGAAAGGCTCTTCAGTTCTGCAAAGGTTTTTGGAATATCGTCCTTGTTAACAACTTCTTCTTTTGCGTTATTAGGAAGTAGTGTGTCATTGAAATAGTAGTAGGTAAAGCCACCAATTCCAAGCAGGGAAAGAACAAGTGTTATGCCAAGGGCAATAGTAGTCCATGGGAGTTTCTTTGGAGGGGTTTCTATAGAAGGTTGTGCTTGTTGTGATTTCGTAACAGCTTGAATCTCCGCAAGGTTTGCCTCCTTGCGTCTTATTTCATCTGCGATATCGTGCTCAAACGTATCAACTTTAGGTATCATACATGTAGTATAGCAGGATACTTTCTAGAAAAGTCTATTGTGTGTAGATAAATACAAAAGAACGTCGTATGGTGTACGACGTTCTTTTCCTCTTCACTTTGTACTATTTATCGCCGCTGAATATTCCGAGATCTTCATCAGAGTATTCAGTTACAGAAGTTTTCTTTGGTTCACGGTGTAGTTTTGATTTTTTTGGAGATGGGCGACGTACACGATATCCCATGAGATACTTTTCTGGATGGTCACACATATCGATAAAATCTTCGCAAGCTTCACGGAGTTTTGTAGATGATGAGCGTCCAAAGGAGATAACTTCTACTTGAACACCAAAGTGTTCTTTTAAGAAATTCACAAGTGGCACGAAGTCTCCATCTCCTGTCGCAAGAACAATGGTGTCTACCTTTGGAGCAAGACGGATTGCGTCAACTGCAAGTCCGACATCCCAATCGGCTTTTTTTGCTCCACCATAAAAAACTTGGAGGTCTTTTGTTTTTGTTTCGATACCAAGTTTGGTGAGTGCTTCAAAGAATTGCGTCTCATCCCCTGCTTCTGTTGTAATAACATAGGCGATAGAACGGATAAGCTTACGCTTTCCAAGAGCATTTTCCATGATTGCACCGAAGTTCACTTTTGTATTGTAAAGATTTTTTGCGCTGTGGTACAGATTTTGTGTATCGATAAAAATTGCGACGCGCTGATCGCTGTGTTTAATGACTGACATATATGGTCTAAGTACTAGGTGTTAGTGGGTTGTGATTAGTAAATACTAAATATACAAGACACGCACTAACATACTAATTGTATAAAAATTGAGAAACGAATTATTAAAATAAGAACCTATAGTTAGTATACGATACTATGAGGTGCTAACCTGTAGATAAGCGCCACCCGTAGGGTGGCGCTTATCTTTTTAGCTTGAGTGATTACTTAAGACCGAGTTTTTCTACAAGTGCATTGTATCGCTTCTTGTTAGTACTTTCGAGGTACTTAAGATGTGTGCGACGATCAGCAACCATCTGGATAAGGCCACGGCGTGAGTGGTTGTCTTTATTGTGAACCTTAAGATGTCCTGTCAATTCTGCAATTTTTTTACTCAAAATAGACACTTGAACCTCAGGAGATCCTGTGTCTTTTGCATGAATTTGAACATTTTTGATGGCTTGTGTCTTTTTTCGTGAGGTAAGCATAATAAATCGTATTTAATAACTATTGACATAGTATAGCACATATTTTATAAAATTGCAACCCCTCCCTTAGTCTTACTGATTGGGTCAAAAAGAGGTAATCATATTTACTTTTTTTATTTTAGGTGTAAAGTATAGACGGTGTTATTCTTGTTACGTAAGGGGTTTTTTATGAAGTCGCTTCAAATTTCCTTTGTGCACACGAGTTACAAGGGTTCGTACCTTGAGGAAGGTGTAATTATTCAGTATATCAATGGGTTTTGTACTCAAGATGAGATTGATCGCTTTGAAAAAAGGCGTAACCGGTATATCTATGCAAAATCAGCAAAGAGAAACCATAAGCAAAGTGCACTATTGCTTGATATGGTTAGCTCGCTTCGTAAAAACTATATACCAAGCAGACTTTTAGACACAGGTCCGCAGGTATTGATTCTTTATTTTGACCAGACATTGCAAGACTATACCAGTATCTGGAAACGACTAGATGAGGTCACGTTTCTGTAAACATACACACCGTGACCTGTATTTTGATAGAAAGGGAGGCTTTTACAAAGTAAAAGCCTCCCTTTATTGTTTGAGAATACCCTTCTGTTTAAGGTATAGGGGTACTTCACTTTTTCTTGTGCAAATAAAAATAAGCACACACAAAAGACATGTTGTAATCGCTACTTTCATAACGAAACTATAATCCCGCATGATGATAATAGATAAGCTTGTGATGATAGCAATAAAAGCAGCTAGTTTTGCTTTTTTGGAGATTGTTCTATACCTAAGCCAGTCTTTTACAACGTTCCCAACTGCTGGTATTCTTAGGACTTTGCGAACCATTGTTTGTGAACTTCTCATGTAAAACCATATGGCAGCAAGGTAAAAAGGAACAGACGGAAAACCTGGTACCGCTACCCCAACCAGTCCAAGAACTGAGCAGATATGGCCACATCCTAGTAAAAGTATGCGCATTATGAAACCTTTCTGGCTAGAACCTCTATTCATAAGATATCCTTATCTATTTTACAAGTCAATGAACATACTTGTATGGTTGTGTACGTTTTTAAACTTTCTTTGAGTAGTAAAAAGCTTAGTGGTGTACAAGTATTGAATCTTCCTCGGTTGTCACCTTGTCCACGTTACAGTGAAAGTTTGACGCAAGAAGTGTAAACTTAACTGCGCAACACTACAAAAATTGACATATTAATAAAAAGTGATAGTGTGTAAATGGAACAGTTAACAAGATTGCTTAATATAAATGTACATGTCGTTCGCATTCTTAGTAATAATTAGCTAAGACATTTTTGGTGGGGAGATGAAGTTGCTTGTGTTTTTTTACGAGAAGAGCGGTATCTCCCTGTCATCTTCTTTCAGTGGGTCTGACGAAAGCGTAAGTGATACGTATCGACCATATTGATGTCACTCTCACAGAATTTTTTTTGCGAAGGAAAGGGTGAAGGTGTTAATGTTTGCTACGAACAAAGTATTACCCTTTCTTCGCGCCGTTCTTTTTAGTTTTGTGGCAAAGAACGCTATGGAAATTGTTGTAATAACGGTGGAGAAAATGTTCTTTGCTGCTCTTTTTTTGAGAGACGGGTTCAACGATGTTTTTGTTTAAAGCGATAGGGAATTTGTCTTTCAAATTGGGGAACGTCGTAAGACGCTCCCCACCCTCTTACAGTACAGTTTTATGAAAGTGTGTTGTAAGAGGGTGTTGCTTACGATTCGTGCGATGTCTTTTGACGATTCACTTGTTGTTTACCACCTTCATCCTGTTCTTTGTTAACTGTGTCCTAACATATTTGGACGAACAACCAAAAGGAGTTTCTTGTGGAACAGCAAAATGATTCTCAGGTGTCGCAACCTATTGCGACGATTACTCCACATACGGGGCGCATCATCGCTATCTCGTATCGCGATAAAGAAGTGATGCGTGAAGGTGTCGTTATTGAACAACGCCCCACGATGGCACTTATCATCGATGGAGGTAAAACCAAAGAAGTGGCACTGCCCACCGAAGATCATGAGATGTGTTTCATGTTGAGTCGTGACCTTGTACTCCCTCCTTTTAAGGAGGGTGGAAAAGAAACCAAGATTAGTTTCGCCAACATTGGCCTTAAGTATGGTGACACTATTCTTATGGTCAATGGTGGCTCCGCGTCATTCTTTGCATTCTCACTTTCGAACCGCCTTGAAGACCTTGGATCTGGTGGTGTGTATTGGATAGGAACAGCACTCTTTAAGCGACTGTGTGATGAGTACAAGTTTGATCGCTCGAAGTTAAAGCAGATTGATGATGAAGGTCGTCGCTCTGAGATTACCTTTGATCATTATGCTCTTGAGAAACTTTTCGCAGTGTCCCCTTCTTCATTTAATCGTGTCGCATCTCGCGAGCGTGATCTCATTTTGCTGAGTGAAGTAGTAAATCGTCGCCAAGAAGCGATGGATGCACGCATGGCTTGTGCACATCGTGTGAGGCAGAGAATGAAAAAAGCGGTGTACTGTGTGCAAGGAGCGTATCCAGAAGGTGGTGTGAAGCTTTTTATTGAGCACAGTGTCGCGAATGACTCAATGCTCAACTTGTACATGAAAGAAGAAGCGCAGATTGGGGCAGAACTTAAGAAATTGCTTCATTCGCTTCCCGTATGGAAAGTGTTTGAGCCAATTTATGGTGTCGGTGAATTCACAGCTGCACCACTTATCGCAGCTATCGGTAACATCCAACGCTTCCCTTCCTCTAGTAACCTAAAAGCTTACCTGGGGGTACATACGCTCAAACTTGATGGGACAAAGTTCAAAAAAGGAGAACGTCCAGAAGTTGGCAACAGTATGTTCGCGCGTCGCCGAAAAGGGCAGTTGTCCAACTGGAGTGATGCACGACAGGCGTTGTATCTCATTGCTGACCAATTCATGATCTACAGGAAAAATTCTCCATGGGGAATGGTTGCAACCGAAGCGAAGAGACGTTTCCAAGCGCGGTGTCCTATTCCTGAAGTGTGGGTGAAAGATGATGATGGTAAGGTTATCGAACGAGTGCAATTGCTTGAAGGACGGTGTGAACGAATCCAGAGTGGTTGGAAGGTGACCGATGAGCATGGGGTGACTCGAGTTATTAAAGGTGTTACCAAGTACAACAAATCGCACATCAATCGTATGGCAGCATGGAGAACGTTAACTAAGTTCATTGAATGGCTCTATCGGGCTTGGAAAGCAACGGAAGATGGGAGACCTCTTCCTGCGCTCCCCTACATCACAAGTGCCAATGCACAAGTAGATGCTAGTCAGGAAAGAAAGGCAGCATAGATAGGTTGAGGTGGACGACAGGATTCATTTCATTTTAGAAGTGGAGTCAATTGTCCACCTGCCCCAGCGCGAAGCGCTGGGGCTTTTTTTGACCAAAATACTAGTTGATGATAGTGTACTTGTAGAGCCTTAATAATTACTTGTAATTTAAAGTAAACGTTGTTCGCATTCTTAGTAATAATTAGCTAAGACATTTTTGGTGGGGAGATGAAGTTGCTTGTGTTTTTTTACGAGAAGAGCGGTATCTCCCTGTCATCTTCTTTCTGTGGGTTTGACGAAAGCGCAAGTGATACGTATCGACCATATTGATGTCACTCCCACAGAATTTTTTTTGCGAAAGAAAGACGATCTTAAGGATGTTGTGTACGACATGATGAGTGTTTTTCTTCCGCACTTGTTCTTTGTTAGTTATGTAGAGAGACGAATGTGGATTTGTCACCTTACGAATAGGTGAATGTCTCTCTACACTTTTTTCACAAACAGTGCGAAGCGCGAGATGTTGTTAAACGAACTCCGACTTGCAATGTTTGTGATCTTTTTTACACTAAGACGAACATGTCTATGTTTCGTAACGATAGGACGGCTGTCTTAGTGTAATCTTTATAGTTTGGTGGGAGACGAATAAATTGTTGTTTCAGAAAATGAGACCTAAGGTGTTTCCCGTCAATCTTTTTCTATGAGTTGATGACTTGGAGTTTGTCAGAAGACGATTGCATAGGTGTCTTCTCATAGAATCTTTTTACAGAAGAGAAACGATTGTAGTTATGTCGTTTTCGATAGGAGGGTGTTTCTCTTCTGTAATTCTTTTTGGGACGACAGTTACAGTGTCTACATAATGATGACCAACTTGATGTTCCAAATGGTGCCGGCTTCGAAAGAAGCCGGCATTTTCTTCCTCCTTTCTTTTGAGTTGTTGTTTTGGGTTAGGGTACTTATTTCCCCAGGAATATTGTACGATACGTAATGTATACTTGGTGGTAGTTGATAGACGTTAGATTTTTGAAGATGTACGATTTGTATTTTCTAACACCTAACACCTAACACCTGTCCCTATGTCCTCCCTCTTTTCCCTTAAACAAGATTTTCTCCAGTATATCGAAATCGAAAAAGGTCGATCAGCTCTTACGGTGCGCAACTACGACCACTATCTGACACGCTTTTTGGATTTTGCTAACAAGTATTCAGGGGTTGAGTCCCCTCTTGATATCAATGAGCCAATGATGCGTGAGTACCGCATCTATCTTAATCGCCATCCAGCACGCGAAGCAAAGAAAGGTCAGGCGCAAGAAGTGCTTGATAAAAAAACACAAAACTACCATCTTATTGCGCTTAGGGCATTTTTTAAATACATACGAAAGAAAGGTATACAAGGATACGATCCGGAACGAATTGAATTAGCGAAGACTCAGCAGCGAGAACTCGATCTTATTTCTGAGAAAGAGCTTTCAAATCTTATGTCTGCTCCTGATGTGAGTACAATTGCAGGGTTGCGTGACAAGGCGATTCTTGAGTTATTTTTTTCTACAGGTCTTCGTGTTTCGGAACTTTGTTCATTAGATAGAGATACTGATTTAACAACCGGTGAGATATCTGTTCGTGGAAAAGGTGGAAAGATTCGTGTGGTATTTGTTTCGGGAAGCGCGCTTGTTGCTGTCCAGAAATATCTTAAAGAGCGTGTTGATATTGATGAAGCGATGTTTATTGATCACTCGCCTCGTGCACATGCTCGTATGGTGAAAGAAGAATCAGTACGACTCACTCCACGGTCAGTTGAGAGAATCGTAGAAAAATATGCAGAACGAGCGGGTATTGCTAAAAAATGTACACCCCATGTTATCCGTCACAGCTTCGCAACTGATCTGCTTTATAATGGGGCTGATCTTCGTACTGTACAGCTCATGCTTGGACATGCTTCTATCGCCACCACACAAATTTATACTAACGTTACCAACAAATTCCTCCGCGACCAGTTCGAGAAGTTCCACGGGAAGAAGGGAGGGAAAGATACTGAGTAGCTACGTCACCTTTTCTCTAAGGTTTTATATACCATGTATGCAGATAAAGCGTGTTGAGGGGTATCGATTTGTATCGAGTAACTGCTGTCGTTTCTGTAAATACCACCTAGAGAATTCACTGAGAATCCTTTAAACATAATGTGATTCAAGGTTATTTGTTGCTTGGTGATGTGCAACATTGATTGTTCAACTGTGCTTTTTATTAGTTGTATGATTGCTGATGTTTTTTGTGTCTGTGTGCACAGGCTTATTAGTTCATACAGCGCACCTAATCCTTCAACATAAGCACTGGTAATGGTAGGATCATGTTGTTTATAGGTGTCACCGCCGGTCGCAATACGTGGATCTTCTTTAAAGGACCCCACCCATACCCCACTTTTTTCTTGTAAGTCGCTGATATATTTTGCTGACTCTATAAAATATAAGCATTCATTTTGCGTTGGGGGTAATTTGGTTGCCTTATAGTAATCTCGTAATCCAATAGTGTACCAGTGGTGAAGGGAGATATCTCCGGCTTTTTTGAGGTTTATAAAAATGACATTTTTTAGTAACTTTGCTTTATCAAGGTAACCTTGAGAGTTTGTTGCTTGGTGGAGGTGAACTAGTGCAAGGAGTAATTGCCCCTCTTCGAAACGTTTAATCCTTTCAGGGGTAGAAGATGGATATAATAAATTACCTCGATTAAATCTAAATGCGATACCTTTTTCAAGTGCAATACTTGTATTGAGGTAGTTTGTGTGGAGGGTGCCATCTTTGATAAGGTTTCTACTTTTTAGTAG
Organism: uncultured Candidatus Saccharibacteria bacterium; assembly: GCA_964546555.1. Lineage (GTDB taxonomy): Bacteria > Patescibacteriota > Minisyncoccia > Phycocordibacterales > UBA5272 > UBA11704. Next base: position 34,694 of record CAZJJX010000001.1, on the reverse strand, counting down.
TGTCACAATTGCAAGCGATGGCGTACCGAATGTCCCACCGTCGTGTATGTAGTTTATGCATTCCGCATCAGATGGTGCTCGAGAATCACATGGTACTTTAAAGGTAAGCCCGTAGGAAATACCACGTACTAGGTGAGTTTGGAGTGTTGAAGGAGCGGCGCTTAAAGTGTTTGCATAATCACTAAGAGCGTAGAGTGTTCCGAAATGTCGTATTAAGCTATAGCCGTAACCACTTGAATTTTCTTTTGGGAAATAGGTGTAGGTGTATACCCCTTTCTTGTCTTGATGAGTAATGAGGTATCGAAGAACCCCTTTTTCTCCCAGGTTGTGGTGATATGTAAAGTTATACACAAAAAGAATACACAGTAAGCAAATCAGAATGAGTAGGATGAATTTATTGTATTTTTTATAGATTTTTTTAAACACAGATGGTAGTGACAAAATAAATTTGGTGTGGTATAATAAATATATCTGATCTTTTAAGGAGTTTAACATGCAGAAGTTGCTGAAATGGCTCAGTATTGTAGGGGTGTTTGCTCTACTTGTTGGTTGTGCCACTGTTCCAGCGGTATTGCCGGTAAACAAAGTAAAGTTCCCAAAGTATGGCTTTGAAATCAATGAGCCATCGTGGAATAGTTTGAGCTGTAACGAAAGATTCATGCTCTCTGCTGATGAGTCAAAGCAGATGAAGAATACAGGAAAGGTACGGTACGATCTAGGTTATGGAATTTTTTGTAATTTAAGAGTTACAAAAGAAGACATAGGGCCGGATGTTCGAATCGGATGGAGAGATACACGCTTTGTATCCAGTAAAGTGTTAACTGTTTTGTTCGGAGAGATAGCCTTTCTGTATTTCAATACAACAGATTACTTTACATACCAGTGTATGAAAGTAGGAGAGGTTCTAAATCCTCTCCTTTCTGGAAGAAGTCAGACATGTCGTATTCATTTTGCTGAACGAAATGTAACCTACAACGTTGCAATTTATAATTTTACAACTGAGACGTTGCCAGATACAGAGTCGTGGGTAATGATAACCGACATATACAACAAAGGCTATGCAACAGAGGCGTGGCTTAAGAGGGTTGTTGAAACCATTCGACCACTCCCAAAGGAGTAGGTAAAAACACCAACACAACGTGTTGGTGTTTTTTTGCTTGTGTAGGGGTGGTATTGATATATACTTAGAATTATTATTATAAACCCAAGATTAAAGTAACCACACCAGTCTATGCAACCACCATCAATAAAAAAAATAATAGCAATAATAGGAGGTGTATTTGTTGTCGGAATTCTTAGTAGTGTTGTGTATATTAATTACATTAATAAGACTAATAAAGAAATTCCCCAAGTAGTTTTAGAATTAAAAACATACACTTTTGAAAAGTTCGGTTTTTCAATTGATCTTCCAATAAGTAAGGAGCCATCCTGTGATTCTGTGCGAGAAAGAACAAAAGAAGAGGCATATGCTAAGAATGAAGCAAAGGACGGGTATGAGGTTTTCTGTAATACTATAATTGATGGAAAAACCCCAAGCATTCATATTGGCTGGAAAGACTCCTCAAAAGATAATACTGCATTTGTAAAAAGTGTAGCAACTGATTTTACGACTTTAGTTGCAGGTCCAAAAAAGTTTACATTTACTTGTGATAATAAGACAGGAATCGCAACTGCAATTGCCCCACCGTTCCCTTCCCGTGCATTTACCTGTTTGGTTACAATTGATGGCACAACATACACGATGAGTTTTTTTGTGTTTAATACTCAAAAGCATCCAGGAACAAATAATTTTATTATGATGGTAGATATTGATGCGCCTGGAAGTTTTAAGAATGAAATGTTAATTGATTTAGGTAGGACTGTAAAGTTGGTAAAAGAAACTAAACCACTATCTTCACTTTTTTTTGATATCGTATATGCAGATCCAGATGATGGAGGAGATGGAGGAGATGCTGGTGGAGGAGGTGCTGGTACGGGCAGCGGAACAGGTGGTATTGCAACTGATTCAGATGGTAACCAGATTAGCTCAGGTACAGATGGTCTTGGTTGGGGTAGTGGATGTAGTAGTTGTTCGTCAGGTGGTGGTGATGGTACTACAACCGGCGGAACAGGTGGTGGATCAGTAAGTGTTGTTAACGGTGCGTGTTCGGTTACGCATTATAATTGTTCAGCAGGCAATCTCGGGGGTACCGCAGAATACCCAGATGCAACTGTTCCAAATTGGTATGCATATCAATGGTGGTGTAATGGAATTAATGGCGGAACAAATATATTATGTACTGAGTATAAACCGAACCCAACTGGTACTTTGAGTGCTTCCCCTCTTTCATGTCAGATCTCTCTTGATGCTTCAAGTTGCCAATCTACACTCACCTGGACAACAGCCAACCCTCAAGGTACTTCAGGTGTTACTCGTGATGGTACAGCAGGTCTTCTATTCTCCGGGAATAATGATAGTAAGGTGACTAATGTGCCATATGAAGCTGATGGGTCGGTAACCTATAGACTCTATAACAATGCTGTTGAGCTAGCTAGTGCTACAGTTTTGGTTACATGTTCTTCTGGAAAGTATGATACTGATAATAACGTGTGTGCTGATCCTACTGTTGTAAGTGCGGTGGTTGAAGGTACATATTACCCACCTGGATCTATTACACTTACATGTAGTAATTCTGATTCTTATAGTGTTACTTTTAATGGGGTGATATTTGTTGCAACAACAACATATACTGGGCCTGTGGTTATTCCAAACGTTTCTCAAGAAGGAAACTATGTCATAAAGTGTATACATGGATCAGTCTCTGATCAGGTGACACGATTTTATGATGCAACTCCACCAGCTTCTTCAGTGTCACTATTTGCTTCCCCTGTAACAGTGGGTAAGGATGGAAAAGTTGTTCTCACGTGGAAGACAAAATTCCCAAATGCTGCGTGTTCCCTTTCAGCACGTGTTGTGTGTCCAAATAACGCTTGTTCACAAGCACAAAATTCATACCAGACAAGTCTCGGCTCGGTACTCCTTAATGAAAAGACTGATCAAGATGATCCAGCAACATCACGTCCTATCCAAACTGCAATAAAAACTGTTGCACCGGGACACGTTAACACTGACTGGATGGCTCTTGGTAAGAAAACACTAAAAGTTAGTTATACAACAGACTTCACTTATGACTGCGGCGGTACAAATAAAGAAACAAAGCGTATCCAAGTAACTAAGAGCGATCTGCAATAAAAGGTATATAGTAATGTAAGTGGGAAATAAAAAACATAAAAGGGGGGGCGGCCGAAGGCCACCCCCCCTTTTTTTAATAGTTGCAACAATACAAACACCTCTGCTGTTTGCTATACTTCGTGTATGAAAATACTTTCTTTTAATGTTAACGGAATACGTGCATCATACAAAAAAGGTGCATTTCAGGAGCTTTTGTCACTTGGTGCAGATATTATCGGAATTCAGGAAACAAAATCTACCCCCGACCAACTAAGCGCTGATATTATCTCCCCTTTTGGGTATTACTCATACTTTGATAGCTCAAAAGAACGTAAAGGGTATTCAGGTGTTGCTGTATACGCTAAAGAAAAACCACTTGAAGTGCATTACGGATTAGGAGAAGATCATTATGATATTGAAGGGCGGTGTCTTACACTTGTCTATAAAGATTTTGCATTTGTTACTGCGTACTTCCCTAACGGTGGGCGTGATGAAGAACACTTTCAGTTCAAGCTTCGCTACTATGAAAAATTTTTAGAGCATGTGAAGAAGCTTGAGAAGAAACACACTAATGTTATTTTCTGTGGTGACTTAAATGTTGCTCATCGTGAGATTGATATTGCGCGCCCAAAAGAAAACGCTAACCTGATAGGCTTCCTCCCTGTTGAGCGAGCGTGGGTAGATAGAGTGATTGATGCGGGGTTCGTCGACACCTTTCGTACACTTCACCCAGATGAAGTGCGGTATAGTTGGTGGGACCAGAAGAGTGGGGCGCGAGCTCGTAATGTCGGCTGGAGAATCGATTACATGTTTGTTTCGAAGTCGCTTACAAAAAATATCCAAAATGCAACAATTATGGACGACTTCTTAGGGAGTGATCATGCCCCAACAGTCCTTGAAGTAGATCGGTAATCTTTTGAGCTATCTAATAGACTCCTCTTTTTGAATTATCTGTACAGGTGTTTGGTTGTTTGTTGTGTTCTGATTTGTGTTAGTGTCAGTAATTGTAGATTCTGTAAGCAAATCATCTTGATTGTGTATCTTTATATACGACATGGCAACAAGTGCTACACCGATAAGCGTGCCGTTACTTACTATGGTGAAATAATTGTTGGTGTACATAAGTAGAGGGATACCTATAATAATAACTGCACTATATATTTTATTGTCTTTTCTCCAGATATAACTGTCAGCAAGTTCATTGGCACGATTTCTTAAATTACGTAGCGATGTTTTCAAGCTTTCGTTTTTATTGAGTGTTGGGATAATCGATAATACAAAATAGATATTTACAAATATGTAAAGAAGAAATGCGCCTAAAAAGAATATATCAAACGGGTTTGTAAAATTAGCTATTTGAAAAATAGTTATCGCAATCATCACACAACTAAACCAGACTCTTAAAAAAACCTGCCAAATAAATTTGGCATCTACATCACTAAAATTACTAATAATAGTAAGGATGGTGGGAGGTGTCGCGAGCATCACTAGTGTACTAGTTATTCCAAAATGAGATACTAAGAGTCCGAATAAAATTAGGTTCCAGATAAGGATAATCTGGCTCGTCACTTTTGCCATCAGTTTTTTTCTGAACAAAACGATAAATACAAGTATTGAGATACCTAGTGCAAAGAGTGCATGAAGTGCAAAGCTATAGGTTTCGACACTCTCACCATTAAATGGAGTAAACCCAAATAATCCAACAAAAAATGCTTTAAGAATTTTCTTACGGTCACCGTCTTCCCATGTTCCACGTAACATCGTAAAAGCTTGGAAAAGCATTCCTGAAAGAAACATTAAGAAAACTAAAGAGACAATAATATAACCGAAAATTGGCATACAGTTAGTTTATCACCATTTTTGTTAACCAAAAAAGAACGCCCCTTGTTAGGTTGATATATAATTATACAAATGCGCCCTCCTTTATTTTATGATGCTCTTTCTTTGTATTATGAGTCATATTGTGAAAGTTCAAAAATAAATATTAGTTTACAAGAAGAAATTAGACTTGTGGAATCATATAAACCAACCTCAGTACTTGAATTTGGTATCGGTGATGGGAGGTTCGCAAAAGCATATTTGAAACGTAACCCAACATGTAATTATGTAGGAGTCGACAACTCCCCTCACATGCTTATCCGCGCCAAAGACTCTAGAGCAAAACTAATCTGTGAAGATATTAGTGTGTATCTTAAAAAAATTCTAGAAACCGGCAAAAGATATGATTGCATCATAGACCCATATACTGCTATTTATCATATAGAAACAAGTAAACAAGAAGAACTAATACGCAACATGTGCCACGTTTCTGACGTGGTGCTGATTAATTGTTTAAGTAAAGAAGAAGAAAAAATATTCGGAAACAGTGATGAATTAGAAATCAGTGTTGTACTTCCTACAACAAAAGCAATTAGCACTACAATATATAAACTACATCCTGATATCCGAAAAAGAGGTACCACCCTCCTCCGAAGCGGAGGAAGAGAATATCTTAAAATACCGTAAGATGCATAATACTTTACATAGTAAAGTATTATGCTACACTCTACATATATTACAAATAAACAATACAAAGTATGAAACGTATTTTAGCTACAAAAGATGAATGGGTTGGTCTTGTTACTCGCTTAACCGTTGGAATTGTTATTCTTCCACACGGACTTCAAAAACTTTTTGGAATGTTTGGTGGGTACGGTTTTGATGGAACTATGGGCTTTTTAACAAACTCAGTACATCTTCCTTGGGTTATCGCTTTTACGGTGATCATGATTGAGTCAGTTGGTGCGGTGTCGCTTATCGTTGGGTTCGCAAGTCGTGTATGGGCAGCGCTCATGATTGTGCTTATGATTGGTGCGGTGAATGTTGCTCATCTTTCACATGGTTTCTTTATGAACTGGTCTGGTATGCAAAAGGGTGAAGGGTTCGAGTATCACCTCCTGGTTATCGGGCTCTCGATTGCAACCATGATTGTTGGAAGTGGGAAGTATTCTATTGATGAACTGATTACTAAAAAAGCATAGCAGATAAAGTTTTCGCTAAAGAAAAAGATCATCACTGATGGTCTTTTTTTTATAGATGCAGTTTGTGGTCGTGCACGGGTTCTTGCTATTGATGGTAAGCATCCTTGTGGGTTACTGGATAGACAGGTGTGCTTGTGATAGAAAGAAGCCAGTCCTTTTTACAACCTGGAGAAAACACCATGACTGATTCTATTCTCGAAAAATCTGCTGCTGTTTCGGCACTTGCTCCTGTAATCAAACGGATTTCTGATGATGTAATTGTTGAGCAACTTGCGCTTGCACTCATTGAAGATTTAAAGAGCCTTTGTGAAGTCTATAAAGAAAAGGAGGAAGGGGTGCTAAGACATTCTTCAACGCTCGGTATCTGCACAAGTTTGTCTTGGGTGTTGTTATGGGCAATATGAAGGGACATATGTAAGTGTTGGTTTAGGTGAAGGGTGGCTTAATTTAGGGTTTCTTGCAAAACCTGTATTTGAATTCCTTCGAAAAAGGTTTGCTGAAGCAGCTACTACTTTACCAAGCACTTATAAGTCTGAGTACGAGACTCGCATGGGAACAGTCAATGCATCGTACACTAAGTTCATTACTCCTGATGGAATTTTTTCAATTGATTACACCTACACCTGGTTTATTGGTCGTCGAGTAGATTGAGTTTTCTCGTACTACGAATGTAACAAAAAAGGCAACCTTTCGGTTGCCTTTTTCTTAGTTAAACAAAGATTTTAGAGATTCGAACTTCACCTTGATCATATCCCCGATTGATTTAGATTCGTCTTTTCGTAATTCTTTTACTGTGTCATCATCTTGGGTTTTCTTCATTGTCCTAGATTGAGCTGGCTGTTGCTCGTCTTCCTTTATGATTTGTGTTGTTTCTGTACCTAGCTCACGGCATTTCTTTATATCATTTTCAAATGTTTGCCATGCGAGCTTGCGAGCAGCAACGAGCGCTGTTTGAGCTTGCTTAGTTTGCTGCTTGTAAGTTTCAACGGAGGCCTTAATCGCATCTTTTTTTGCCCCTTCTTCCTCGATGGTTACTGCGACTTTCTCGCGATTCTTACGCTCTGTAAGTGCGGTGTTCATTGCAGTGTTGTAGATAAGTCGTGATGAAGCAATTGACGTATCACGAGCCTCAATAGCTTCTTGTGAACATGTTGTGAAAGCGTTTTCAGGAGCTTTCTCTTTTCCGTCTTGAGGAGCTTCTTTTTCCTCCTTGTGTTCCTTCTGAACTACTTCAGTTTGAGGTTCCTGGTGCTCTTTTTTTGTTTCTTCTGCAAATGTAAATGTTGGAGCAAGAAGTAGCGCTAATAGTGCAAGTGCACTTATATATGTTTTTGTTGTAGTTGATTGTTTCATATGTGTATGTTCGACCTAAGGTGTAGCTAGTGTAGATTATAAGGAATAGTCTTCTAAACTATGCATAATGTCTTCATCATCAATTTGTTGTTCGAACGCTTCAATTTGGGTATCTGTTTCGTAATAAGGGTTATTTTTTGCATCATCGCTTGGCTTTGTTATGTACCCTGGCAAAACAACAAGCAAAATAGCTGTAAGTGTAACCATCTGAGATAGTGCTAACCATCTATACGGGGAACGTACCGCACGTCCCTCTTTAAGTTTTTGTTGCTCTGGTATTTGAGAAAGTATTGCTTGAAAATAGGTTTCTGACGGCGATACGTTCTCCTTATACATGGCCAAGGCTTTTTCGATATGTGGTTGTGTGGTGTTGTTAGTTTGGTTCATGGAGATGTGCTGTTAGAATACGAAGTTTTTTGAGTGCGCGTTCTTTGATCTTTCTTATGTACGCTTCTTCTTTTTCTAATACGTCACTTATTTCCTTGTGACTAAGTTCTGCGTAAAAATATAACCGAATGACATCTTCTTCATCTCGCGATAGCGATGGAAGGAACATGTTGATTTTTTCTGCTAAATACTTGATATGTGCTTCATCAAGTACAGATGTTTCTGTGTCATTGGTATATGTTTCTATGAGGGACTCGTCAAAAGATTCAAACGTCTTTTTTTCACCGTGATTAATAAGTAGCCTCTTAGCTATCGTAAAAAGATAAGCAAGTGGAGTTTTTTCTGGTTCGTAGGTGCCTAGGGCTTCGTAGAACTTGAGAAATGTTTGCTGACTTATATCAACCGCAAGATCCTCGTCATGACACTTAGAGATAACGTATCTATACAAAGGGACGTAGAGTGCTTTATAAAGTTCTCCAAAAGCTTCGGTGTTACCACGTTTTGCTTCTAGAATAAGCTTTTTTAGCGCATCTTGGTCCCCTGTACTTACTATAACAGATGAGGAATTATTTTGTGACAGCATCGATACCTGGTAGTGTACCAGATGAAAGGAAATCAAGCATTGCTCCTCCTCCTAATGAGACGAAATTAAATTTTTGCAATAGTCCAAGTTTATGAGCAACAGTTACTGTATCTCCTCCTCCTACGTAGGATATCGCTTTTGCCTCGGCAAGGTTTGTGAGAATTCTTTCACTTCCGTGGAGCCAGCCTTTTTCGTATAGACCAAGTGGCCCATTTGCGATAACGGTATTGGAAAGCTCTACAAGTTTTGCAACCATAGCAACAGTTTCTTCGCCGCAATCAACAACAACACCATCGCTAGGAATTGCTTTTACTGAAACAGTTTTACCGTCTTCTAAAACAACATCTACTGGTGTTACAAGGAGTGGGTGGTGAACAAATTCTTGTGAAAGCTTGTAACTAGGATCGTAGAGACTCTTTCCGATGGCGATACCTTGTTCGTACCAAATATTATGTACCATCGCACCTCCTACAAACACTTTTACTCCCTGGTCGAGGTACTTTTTAATAAGTTCTAGCTTTGTAGAAATTTTTGCCCCTCCAACTATCATGAGTGCAGGTTGAACAGGGTCAAGTGCTTGGGAGAGGTTTTCGAGTTCTCGTTCAAATGTTGGGCCAAAATATGATAGTTTGCGCTTAGCGATCCCTACAACACTTGCGTGATTTCGGTGCGCAACTGAAAACGCGTCATTAATGAATACTTCCCCAAGTGAAGAGAACGAATCTGCAACAATGTCATTATTTTCTGTTTCTCCAGGGAAAAGTCTAACATTATCAAGCAAAAGTGCAGCTCCGTCGGTTAGAGCTCTTGAAGCTTCAGTAAGTACAGCAAAATCAAGCGAAGGATTAAAGGTTACAAAAGGAAGCTGCTTCTTTACATGATACGCAACATCGGTAAGCCTCTCCCCTTTTTCTCCAAAATGAGAAAGGATGACTATCTTTGCGCCTGAGTTTGCGAGGTGTTGCAAGAACGGCACACTCACATCAATACGACTTGTATCAGTAATCTGTCCGTTACTCACTGGAACATTCCAGTCAACACGTACAATAACGCGTTTACCTTTTAGTGTTCGTAAATCAGGGACACAGTGATCTCTCCATGCGGTGTTCATAGTATGTTAAAAATTATAGATGCGCTAATAACAATATAAATATTTTATTTTGTGTGCGCTTCAACTAGTATATCAGTAAATGATGATGCATCTTGTGACGCTCTGCCGATAAGAAGACCGTCAACACCTCCTTCCTCAAGAAATGATACAACAGTGTCCTTGGTTATAGCTCCACCATAGAGAATATGTACTTTTTTGGCGTAATCAATTCCTGCAAGGGAAGCAAGGGCGCGCCTGATCGCAATGACTGCCTCAAAGCACTCAGCTTGTGTTGCTGGTTCTTTTGCGCCTATTGCCCAAACGGGTTCGTAGGCAATAATGAGTTCACTAAAGAGTGCTCGGTCGATACCTCCTAAGGTTTTCTTAATGTCGTTTTCAAGCTCCTCTAGGTATTTTCCTTCCTTGTCTCTTACTTTTTCACCCAAGCAAAAAATTGTTGTAAAACCAATAGAAAGTGACGACGCGACTTTTTCTATGCGGTCGTGTTCCTCTTCGCCTCGAGCTCGTACCTCGCTGTGACCGATGATGACAAATGACGCACCGCCGGATGAGAGTTGTGATGCTGTTGTTTGCCCTGTTATTTGGCCAAGGAGTGTTCCGTGCACTGTTTCTGCTCCTATGTAGCCATGCTTTGCAAGAGGTGTAAGAGATGGAATGAAAATTTCAGGAGCTGCAATAAAGTAACTTTTTTTAGGGAGTTTTATTTTTTGTGTAGAGATTTTTTTCTCGATAGCCTTAATGAGTTTCGTGGCTTCATCAAGTGTCTTAGGTGTCGATTTCCAATTGCCAACAATTATCGGGGAAGTTCGTTTTATCATGAAAAAAGTATACCATGCTTTTATAGGCATGCTTCCACAATCATGTATACCTTATGATGAGTATCAGGTGATATACTTGTGTATATTGTATGACTGATCCTTTTCTTACAACATCGATACCAAATAACGCACCACATGTGCATGCTGAGGTGTCTACATCGGATGAACAAAAGGCTACCCCTGTTGAGCCTTCACGTGATTCCGCTATACCTGTACGAGAATCTTCTTCGTTCTTTACGAACCATAAAACGTTCTTAGCTTTTTTGCTGGTGATGGTCTCGGTGGTTACTTTTTTTCTCCTATACTCAAAACCAAAAGAGGATGAGACTACTTATATGGCAACAAGAGGCACGATTAAGCGTTATGTAAAAGTTACAGGACAAGTGGAGGCGTCGCAAGATGCTAATCTTTCTTTTCAGACACAAGGTTCTACTGCTTTTGTTGGTGTAAAAATTGGTGACACCGTAAAACAAGGTACAATTCTGGCAACACTAACAGCAGGAGATGCACAAGCTTTACTACTTCAGGCACAAGGTAATCTTACAAATGCACAAGCAAAGCTAGCCGAGCTTCGCCAAGGGGCACGAAAAGAAGAGATTGCCTTTAAAGAGCAAGCACTAGAGAATGCCAATAACACACTCGATGAGTCGTACAGCGCGCTCCCTGACGCTATTCATAATGTTGATGCAACAACAGCTGATATTGTAAAAAATAAGTTCTCTTCACTTTTTACGCTATCAAACGGGAGTTACACCCTCTCTTTTAGTTCTTGTGATCAAAAACTTGCCCGAGATATTGAACAAAAAAGAGATGCTCTTGAAGTAATTCTTGCAAAATACCAAGAGAAAAGTTCTGTTATTACTTCTATATCGTCAGTTGCATCTATTGATAGTACCTTTGAGCAAGGGTACCAAGCTGCCATTGCAACAAATGACCTTGTAAGCTCACTCTCTAACCTCCTCCTCCTTCCTTGTAGTCTTTCAAACGGATATCTGGACTCATATAGAGTTACGCTCTCTACCGTAAAACCACTTGTAACAGCACTATTCTCTGATATTACTCTTAAGAGAAGTGCACTTAGTAATGCAAAGAATCTTTATAATCAAGCAAAGAAAGACCTTGCTCTTACAAAAGCAGGGACAGATCCATACAAGATACAGCAAGCGCAAGCTCAAGTAACTCAAGCAAGAGCTCAAGTAACACAAGCACAGTCCAATCTCGACAAGACCATTTTACGTGCGCCGTTTAATGGTGTTGTAAGTAATGTTGCGCTTACTGCCGGGGAGACAGCGATTCCAGGTAAAACAGTTATTAGTATTATTTCTATAGATGGATTACAAGTGGAAGCAAAAGTGCCAGAAGTTGAGATTGTTAAGGTATCCGTGGGTGCGGTTGTTGATGTAACGCTTGATGCGTATGGCAAGTCAGTTGTATTCCCTGCAACTGTTACAAGAATCAATCCGACAGCACTACAGGAAGAAGGTGTCCCTATGTATAAAGTGATTGTTACTTTTATTGGTAAGGATGAACGAGTTAAGCAAGGAATGACCTCTACTGTAAATATTGTTGCACAAGTAAAAGAAAATGTAGTCTTCCTTCCTGCGCGATTTGTACATGTGATTACAGAAAATACAGGTGAAGTATTTGTGGTAAACGCACAAGGAGAACGAGAGAAGCGTCCTGTTGGGATTGGTATTCGAGGTAACGAAGGCGAACTTGAGATTACTCAAGGTATCTTAGAAGGTGATCGCATTGTTCCTCTTCAATAGAAAGTGGTGATTAGTGTTACTTTGGTGGTTGAAGGTGGTGATACACTACATATACGTATATGAAACAACTTGGGAATACACTTTCACTTGGATTTTTTTTGGCATCACGACAGATTAGACGTGGTAGCACGTGGGCAACTGGTCTTATTGTGCTTATCATGTGTCTTACGCTTATTAATCTTATCGTTACAAAAGGTTTTTTGGTTGGTATTGTAGATGGAGCAAAACGTTCTTTCAGAGAAGAGTGGTCAGGAGATCTTCTTGTGTCTAATCGTAATGAAAAAGCATATATAGAGCGTACCCATGAAATGGAAAGTATTATAAAAGCCTCCCCGTTTATCAAGAACTACAGTGTGCGCACTGTTGCTGGTGCAAGTATAGAGGCGCATTGGCAAGAAAAAACAAAAAAAGAAGACACAAACATTGTGTCTAATCAAATAGTGGGAGTTGATCCACTTAATGAAGATGCAACTACACATATTTCAAAGAGTGTTGTAGAGGGTTCGTGGCTTACCCCAGGCGACACAGAAGGTATTGTGATTGGTTCAGCATACCTTGAAAAGTACAGTAGAATTGCAGATATTGTTTCGCTTCTTCGTGATATCAAGCCTGGTGACAAAGTTAGAGTTACTGTTTCTAGAAAACCTAATTTTATAAGTTTTGAACAGACTCTGTCACCCGTGCTTTCTACTGAAGGACAGATTGATCCAACAGCAGTCACAAAAGATTTTATTGTTAGAGGTATTGTAAATTCAAAAGTTCAGTATGTTGCATCTCGTGCATATATTCTAGATAGTGAGTTACGTAAAATGCTGGGTAAATCTGATTTTGATGCATCAGAAATTGCTATCACGATGAAACCAGACACTGATCCGTATTATCTAAAAAACACTCTTGTTTACAATGGTTACCAAGAATTTGCAAAGATAGAGACAGCAGACGAAGGTGCTCCGGATTTCTTGGTTAAGTTTAAAGAATTCTTTAATATCATAGGAACGGTTCTTGGGTCGATGTCAGTAGTGGTTGGTCTTGTGACTATTTTTATCATCAATTACATCAACGCACTTACTCGCAGACGACAGATTGGAATACTAAAAGCATTAGGTGTTTCCCCTCTTGCTATTGAGTTTAGTTATGTTTTTCAGGCTTTATTTTATGTTTTTGTTGGTTCTATTCTAGCCCTTTTGATTGTGTTTTTTGCTTTAATACCTCTCTCTCTTTCACATCCACTTGAGACTCCTTTTGCAAGTATTGTGCTTGCTGTTGATCTTGTTCAGTCGCTTCTTAGGTTGGTGCTTGTGCTTGTTGTTTCTATTATTGCCGGCTATGTCCCTGCGCGTCTTATCGTAAATACAAATACACTTAATGCAATTTTAGGAAGAGATAACTAATACTATATATGCAAACTAATTATATTATTGACGCACAGTCGGTTACAAAAATCTATAACGAGAACAAAAATCCTACAAAAGTCCTTCACGAAGTAAGCTGTCGTATCGCTTACGGAGAATTTGTTGCGATCATGGGAAGGTCAGGTGCAGGGAAATCTACCCTACTCTATCAACTTTCGCTTTTAGATACTCCGACAAAAGGTGACATTGTTATCGATGGGGTTGAGTTAACTACAATGTCTGACCAGGACAAAATAAACTTTCGCTTACATACACTTGGATATGTCTTTCAAGATTACTCTCTTTTGCCTGAGCTAACAGCTATTGAGAATGTTATGATCCCCCTTTTGATGCAGGGTATGTCACATCAAGATGCGCGCACAAAAGCAGAAAAGGCGCTTACTGACGTTGGTCTTGCACATAGGGTTGATAATCTACCATCTCAATTATCAGGCGGAGAACAGCAGCGTGTCTCTATTGCACGTGCAATTGCTCATAGTCCAAAAATAGTATTTGCTGACGAACCTACAGCTAATCTGGACGTGAACTCTTCCCACCTTGTTATGGAAATTTTTAAAAAACTTAATAAAGAGCAAGGAATAACTATCGTCATGGTTACTCACGAAGAAGAGTACGGTAAGATGACAGATAGGATTATTACCCTATCGGACGGACGTGTTACCGCGACTTCTTAAGAAGAAATTTTGTAACGTACCAGAATTTTAGACGCTGAAGTAATCCTCTGTTCCCAAATCTTAAATTTGTACGCTTCATTCTGGTAACATAAGGATCAAAGTGATATGACACAGGAGCTACTTCAAGTGATTGGTTGTCAACGAGTTTACATACTAGTGTTCCTGCCCAGTCGGCGGCAGCAAGCGTACCAAGAACAGACGAAGGTGCTTGTTTTTTTGTTACATCAAGTTTTTGTGGAGCGAAGTATTTCCTCTGCAGGAGTGACGGTGTAAGTCCAAGACCAAATAATATAGGCTTGTGTAAGTCCTCAGTGTTATCATCTACTGCAAAATAGTCATCAAAACTCATGCTATCTTTTGTAAACACGATAACTGAAGAACCAAAACCAACAGGCGCTGCTGTGATAACTGGAATACCTCTTGTGCGTGCTTCATTAAAAATCATTCGCCTAATATCGAATTCAAAAAAATCCATACCATCAATGATAATTGATGCGTCATTAAAAAACTCATTAAGATTATCCGGTGTTATATACCCAATACGTGTAATCTTTGCAAATGGATTTATATCAAGAAGTGTTTTCGCTATGACTTCTTCTTTTTGTTTGCCAAGTGTTGAGGTCATCGCTTCTAGTTGACGGTTACTATTTACTCGTTCGAACACATCTCCATCTGCAATGGTAAAAGATCCAACACCAAGACGGGCAAGTGTCTCTGCGTGGATCTCGCCTACTCCACCCATCCCACATATAGCGACATGTGTTGCTTGTAGTTTCTTTTGAAGTTGATCTGAAATAAGACCCTTGTTACGAGCAAAAGCTTCTTTATAAAATTGTTTTTCATCGTGGGTGTAGTTCATGCTTCCTTGAGTATACCATTAGTGTGTATTTTTTTTATCAAATAATTTACCAAATAAAAAGTGCTGCACCTATATGGTCGCAGCACTTCTAGGAACAAGAAGACAGTGTTAAAACACAGAACTATGTCATCACCGGGAACCAGTCATCATCCCCTTGGAGTACAAGAGTTGGGCGGTTAACCGAAACAGCAAATGTTGTTGAGTGCAGAAGAAAAAACTTTTCCCAAAAGATCTTCCTCCTTTTTATGCTTTCGTTTGGTATCTGTTCTGCGACAAGGATATGAAGCAGTGCTTCAAAACTTTGTTTATCTGGTGGTTTTTTTGTTAAATGTGCAAGTATTGATTTTGTTTTTGACACTGTTTCCTTAAGTGACGGTGGTGTTTCAAGTGTCAGGACAAGCTTTGAGGTTTCTTCGGTTTCTTTAACAAAGGCAAAATTCATTGTTCTTGTTCTCCAGAATCCCTTTCCTTCTGTGTCGTAAGAGCCAAGCTTGATACCAAGTGCAAGCCATGCTACATCACACGAAGAAGCGGGAAAAGGTGTAACCATCGTAATACACCAATCAAGTTTCGGAAGACTGTGTCTTGTGTTGCCTTCCTTAAGCTTTTTGTGAACATGTGAAAGAAATCTGATCAGAGCACTATCTTCTTCATGATCAAGATAGCTTATTAAGCTATAGATATGTAAAGACATGGGTGTCCTTTCTTTTGAAATAGGTCAATCTGTGTTGTAGCCTAAATGATTTTTTCACAATTTGCAAAGATTCTTATTGTTATGCTTTATGGCGCAGTAAGTACATGCAGTAACAAAGAGTGATAAAGAGCGAGGTGTGATTATTGTGCTTATACTAGTATATATAAAAAGTCCGCCAAGATTTCTTGGCGGACTAAGGAGTTCTAGATTATGCGCTACTTTTTTGAACACAGTGGGATTAGATACTCGTTCCAAAAATGAGTAACCCCAACAGTCATGGTGAGAAGTTGAAGCTGAGTATCAAGATTGTGGGGTGTAAGATCTGGTTCATGTTTGAACTCATCTGGGTTTGCTCCAAGACAAGCACAATTACCTGCAACCTGGAATTGAGGAACGCCGTGTTCGCGGATATATGCGCCATCAGCCATCCAATTCTGATATCGGGTTGATGTGTTTCGTAGAAAATCACGCCTGCGTGAGGTGCTTAGTCTTTCATATGTTTCAGTTATCTTTCTTTGTGTATCAGGCAGTTTGTAACCATTCCCCCATGCTGTTTGCATTGTTGTAAGTGCATACGGACTGAACCCAACATTGATTGATTGGAAGTGAACCCGGGTAAAGATTTCAAGTATCATAAGCTGAGGTTCTTCACTTATTGGGAATGTGGGAAACCTGTCACCATCTGAAAAATGGTTAAGATAATCAAGAAGAGTTTCAAGCACAGAGGTAATCGCATCCATTTGCTTCCAGTCACGCTTTTTGTGTGCAATATTTGGAAAAGTAATGTACGGAAAGGTAAAGATAACCGATACGGTATTATTTTCACCTTGGCATACGTTTACGCTGTCAAAAAATGCTCGGTTCTGCCCACGCGGGTCGTCTCTATAGAGCTCTTCAAGAAAGTTACGTGAAAATACTACCTGAAGACCGGATTCAATTGGCTTTACCAGATAGTACTGACGTGGTTCTTCGCGAAGCTTGTAGGCTAGCATGGCCACTCCTTTGTTTATGAAAAGAACTTTTACCTATTCTATAAGCAATTATCTTTGAAAACTCTACCACACTTTAGACTACATAGACCACTTGCATTTTTTCAATAATGTGCTATACTATAATAGTTACTGGATGTGTGAATATGTGCGTTGTTGTGAGTCGGACGAAAGTCCGGCCATTTTTATTAAAAAATAGTACAAGTACTCTTAAACTAGTTTTTAGTCATGAAAGTGTATATAGATTTTGTATCCACTAACACCTAATCACTAGTCCCTAACCCCTATCAATTATGTTAGACATCAAAGCCCTCAAAGTTGCCCTTGAGCAACTCGAACAAGAAAAGAAAATTGCGCACGAAAAAGTTGTTGACGCTGTAGAAAAGTCACTCGCTGCTGCTTATCAGAAAGAGTACGGAAAGCGTGGACAGATCGTTCGTTGCCATATTAATTTTGATACTGGTGAAACACAGTTTGAACAAGTAAAGATTGTTGTTGATGAAACAACAGTTCGTATGCCTGTAGAAGGTGAAGAAGAAGAAATTCTTTCACCAAACGTACAGCAACAAGAAGAGCAAGTAGAAGGTCTTCTTCCTCGTTACAATGAGGAACGACATATTCTTCTTGATACTGCAAAGCTTCTTAAGAAAAATGCAACTCTCGATGAAGAGATTGTGTTCCCATTGGACAATCAGGACGACTTTGGTCGTATTGCAGCCCAGACCGCAAAGCAAGTTATTGTACAGAAGCTCCGTGAAGCAGAACGTGAAAGTATTGTTGGTGAATTTACTGACAAGGAAAACACAATCGTTTCAGGTATTGTGCAACGTGTTGAACGTGGCAGTATTTTCATCGATCTTGGACGCACTACCGCGATCCTTCCTTTTGAAGAGCAGATCCAATCTGAAAGACTTCGTCCAGGTGAGCGTGTTCGTGCGTTCCTCTTCTCTATTGAAGAAGGTTTTCGTGGGCTCTCTATTCGCCTTTCACGTTCACATCCAAAATTCCTAATAGAGCTTTTCAAAAACGAAAGCCAAGAAATTGCACAAGGTATTGTAGAAATCGTCTCTGTTGCACGTGAGCCGGGTAGTCGTTCTAAGATTGCTGTAAAAACAAATGATGAACGTATCGATCCGATCGGTGCGTGTGTTGGTCAGCGTGGAGTGAGAGTATCAGCAATTACAGAAGAGCTCTCTGGTGAAAAGATCGATGTTATCGAATGGTCATCTGATGTCCGTCGTTTTATCGCGACAGCTCTCTCTCCTGCAAAGGCTATTTCTATTGAGCTTGATGAAACGGACAAGAAGGCGACTGTCACTGTTGCAAAAGAAGAGCAGTCACTTGCAATCGGAAAAGGTGGACAAAATGTTCGTCTTGCAGCAAAGCTTACAGGATGGAAGATTGATATCGTATCAGGTGGTGAAACGCTCGCAGAAGCAGATGAGGCAGGTATTGTGTCTGTAGAAGATGGTCTTAGTGATGAAACGCTCTCTGAAGAAGCAGGAGCTGTTATTGATTCTCTTTCTGTTGCTGAAGATGTTACTCCAACAGGTGCAGAAATTACAAACGAAGTTACCGATGATGAAGTAACAAGTGAAGTAACTGCAGTTACCGAAGAAGGAGAAATTGTTGTTGAAGAAAAAACAGCTTAAAAAATACTCATGTAGTACACTATAAGAACTACAACGTTTGTCGGGTCGTTATTAACCATTAACCATTAACTATCACTATGAATTTACTTCACGATGTAGCTCCTGGAAAAAATGTTCCAGAAGAGATCAATGTTATTGTTGAAATTAACAAAGGTTCAAAGAATAAGTATGAGCTTGATAAAGAGACAGGTCTTATTATGCTTGATCGTGTGATGTTTAGTGCACAGGATTATCCATTTGATTATGGCTTTGTGCCAAAGACACATTGGCATGACGGCGACCCACTCGATGTTATTTTGCTTACAACTTACCCACTAGTCCCTGGTTTGCTACTCTCTGCTCGACCAATCGGAGTTCTCGATATGGTTGATACAGGAGAAGGAGACGCAAAGATTATCGCGGTCCCTGTAAAGGATGCTCGTTGGAAAAACGTAAAAGATATTACTGATGTTAATCCGCACACCATAGAAGAGATCAGGCATTTTCTTGAGACTTATAAGATTCTTGAAAAGAAAGAAGTTATAATTCCAACAGCACGAGGGGCAAAAGAAGCTATGGAAGTTATTACTGAAGCGATAGAACTTTATAAAAAAGAATTTTCTAAAAAATAATAAAATTACTTCATCTACTTTTTACCAGGTATGAATCTGGTGATTCAGCTACGAGATTTTTCTCAGTCGCCGTACTAGTATGTACGTCTTCTTCCAAAAATCTTTAAGCTCTTCGTAGCTAAAGCAATTTCTTATTTTTTCTACTTTTGCATTTGCTAAAAACTATTAACTATTAACCATTTACTATCATGAAGATTGAAAAGAAAGATTTACCGAAAGGACTAGTGGAATTTACAATTGTTGTTCCAGCGGATGAGTTTGAAAGTTTCCACGCAAAGGCGTTTGCTGTTGTACAAAAGGAAGTTGAGATCGATGGGTTCCGTAAAGGTAATGCACCAGAGAATCTCGTTGTAAAGCAGTATGGCGACATGATTATTCTAGAAGAGATGGCGAACCTTGCACTCCGTAAGGCATACGTCCAGGCAGTTGATGAGCATAAGATCAACCCTATCTCTGACCCTCAAGTAACAATCACAAAGATTGCAAAAGGTAATCCACTTGAGCTCACAATAACAGTCCCTGTTATGCCAGAGTTTGAAATTCCTGATTACAAGAAACTTGCTAAGCAAGCTATTGATACAAAAGAAAAAGTTGAAGTAACTGAAGACGATGTTATTGCGGTTCTTGAAGAGCTTCGCAAGGGTCGTAAACATGAACACGACCACGCACATCATGACCATAACCATGATCACGATCACAATCACGAGGGTCATGATCATGCTCACGAAGACACTTCAGCAAATACTGAAGAAAAGAAAGTCGAGCTTGCACCGCTTGATGATGACTTTGCAAAGAGTTTTGGCGACAGTTTCAAAAGTCTCGACGACCTTAAGGCAAAAGTAAAAGAAAACCTTACACTTGAAAAAGAGCAGAAGCTTAAAGAGAAGCGCCGAAGTGCGATCATGGAGAAGCTAGTTGCAGAAACAAAAGCAGAACTTCCAGATGTAATCATAGAAAGTGAGCTTGCAAATATGCTTAACCAGATGAAGGCAGATATTACACGCTTTGGAGGAACATGGGAAGACTACCTTACTCATACAAAGAAAACTGAACAAGAACTCAAGGATAGTTGGAAAGAAGATGCTCACAAGCGTGCACTTAGTCAGATCTTACTACATAAGATTGCACAAGCTGAAAAACTAACAGCAACAGAAGAAGAAGTGGAAGTGGAGCTTGTAAGACTCTTAGCTACAGTACAGGATGCGGATGAGGAGAGAGCGAAAGCCTATCTCTACCAGGCTCTCACTAATGATAAGGTGTTGAAATTCCTTGAAAGCACCGAGGCATAATTTGGCGTACTTCTTGTCGAATTTGTAAAAATACGCTTCACTGTACGACTTGTACACCTCATCGTATTTTTACAAATTCAACTTCGAATTCCATCTAAATTCTGGCTCGGCTATCGTACTCGTTTCTGTAGCAAGAAATAAAAATACATTCAAAAAGTGGACCCTTACGGGTCCGCTTTTGTATTTATATATTCATTAATTCTTCAATTTGTTTGAGTCTTTCTGGGGTTCGTTTAATTGACACTTCATTCCCTTCTGTTGCAGCTGTTCCGTAATTTCGTAGCATTGCAAAATATACTCCCAACATGATTCTTTCCTTGTAGTTTTGATACCCTTTATCCTTATAGAAATCTAATGCAGCACGTACAGTCTCTTCTCTATTTGGGCAAAATAATACAACTCTACCGACATCAAGAAAATGATCGGCGAACTGTAGACGCTCCCAGTCAATTACTCCACTAACTTTTCCATCTTTAATAAATAGGTTATCGTTCCCAAAATCTCCATGAAGCACTTCGCGAACATCTCCACTATATTTTGAAAATTCTTGCACCTTTGAAACAAGATAACCGACAAAACTTTGATCAAAAAATGATAGTTTGCGGAGTTCATTCCAGTTAAAAACATCACTACTTGTGTAGATATTCATAAGGTAGCTTTCTAGAGTTGCAAATCTCATATCTGCACCTATCTCTAGCTCACCATACCCGCTATATTCTTTTGGAATCTTAAAGTTTTTTATGTTCTCTATCATCTCGAACTGTAGTGATAGTGAACCAAAGTTCTCATTCTTATATTGGTCCTTTGGCGTAACTCCCTCTACCATTTCTGAAATACAGTAGTATTTGCCGTCACTGTACTTCCTTGTTGAAAATATTTGAGGAATAGGCACTTCACTAGTTTTTAAGGTTTCGAATGTATATTTATCTTTCAAAAAACCTCTGTCACTTTGGTTAAATCTGATAACATATTTTGCGTGGTCTGTGGTATACCCAAATGCAAGTGAGTGCTTCCCTCCTGATAGTAACTTTACTGAATTCACTGAAATATTCTTTTGATTTCTTTCTAAATAATTCTTAACCACCTCTTCTGTAATGTTTTGTAGATTTTCTTTCATATATTGTACGTAGTATATCAGTAACCATTCTCTACAAATCCTCAAATAATTTTTGAAAACTTGATAAAGAGGAGAACTTACTGTCACATGACAGTAGACCAGTTCTCCAAACTGATCACGCTCAGTGTGCGGGTAGTCTAAGCTATTCTACCAGTAAGCTCTGCAGAAGACTTCAGTCTTTTATATCGTTCTGCGCGCCTGTGTGTCGTATATTGCACCAACACCAAGCATCCTTGTTAATTTATATCCCGCAGTCAGACCAAGGGTCTGCGGTCAAGCCATGATCCCTCTGATCACTTGCACCTCCTTTTGGAGATGAGCTTTGCCGTACAGGCGCCAGTACTGGCGCACACACCGAGCATACATTGTGACCAAGTCACTTTGTGGTGTCAGCATGCCGATGGTATAACCCATCGCGTTAGTATTCTCCTTAAGGTCATTAAGGGAATACTTGGCATAGCCAGCGACTCGATATCCACCATCGGCATCTATTGCGACTTCCTCTTGGGGCCACAATGAGAGCGGATAGTACGATACTTCGACGCCGTGGACATGGAAGACAAGGCAACCATGGTCCATCACCCCCGCAAGAATTGCATCCCGCAACTCGCTTGTGCCCACGACACGGGCAAGCTTCTCTAGTCCATTCACATCATAGATGCGATAGTGGATTCGGTCGGCTGTGGTGCTGGTGACCACCGAAGCGAGTTGTGAAAATGCAAGCAAGGTCTCAGATGCTTCCATACCAATAAGGGCGTTACCCTCACGATAGGGGAGCACAGGCGAGAAGTGGAGCTCATCCACTTCTCCTGACACCAGAAGCTCTTCGACCACTCGTTTTACGGAATGAGCGTTAAGCTTCGACAGCGCCATCAGACTCGTGACCTTGTGAGCCACTCGCCTAGCCTTTTGGATACCTGCTCGAGCCATTGCGTAGGCCTTGGTGCTCCCTCGTTGTGCATTGTGAGACTGTTCATCTCCGTCAATGGACACATCGAGAAAGTCCAAGCATAGACCAGTTTTTTCAAACTGTGACATAAGTCGCGTAAACGACCCATTATCAATTGCACCGAGTGCAATGTCACTTCGCAGCTCGCGCAAGCCAGCCATGACATCGATATGCCACGACTGCATGATTCGTCCTGTATGGAGGAACGTGCCCGCCTCCGGCATCTGCCAGACCATCGAGCGGATGACTCCGCTAAGGTTATTCTCTTGCGAGATTGCCTTGGAGGATTTCTCCTCTCCGAAGATGCAGTGCAAGCACTGCAGGTTACATGTTCGTTCCATGACAGCCGAGACGATGCTCGGAGACTCTGCGATGAGAGCCTTGACGAATGCTTGACTTTCCATGGTGTTACCATTTATATGGTTCCACCACACCTCGATTGCGCGAGGATTTTGGGTTGCTTGTTCCATAGTGTTCTCCAGAAGTTAATGAACAACTCACCCGTACTAGTCTGAGTGATGTGTTCATTAACTTAAGAAGGCTATGTTGTTTCAAAGAACTAATCTCGACAAGGTTTCAAAATATATTTGAAACCTTGATAGAGAAGCCCACTCGCGTTACATAATGCAGCTGCGGTTATGAGCTCTGTTGCTTGGATGACAAGGTATGCAACTACCCCCGCTTGCTTTCGCAAGTGGCACCAGCCCTTAACCTTGCGGTTTCGGAACCGGTTTCGGTGCAACCGCTTTACGGCCTGCCGAGCCAGTGTTGGCCCACGTCATACTGGTATCCACCTTTCTCCAGAATCTTTACAAGTTCACGTTGCTCGATGTGAGACGTTCAAACATGTATCTGATTCAGGGTATTGGTCGACATGCATTGCGACCAAGACTCTGAATCAGGAGGATTATGGAGAATTATTATTTGAATGATCTTGATGAAGTTATGCTGTCTCTTCATCGTTGGTAATAGAATATCATGAATATACTTGACAGTAAAAAATTACATTGTATAAAATATAAAATTGGCAATATAGGTATATAAAATAATGATTAATTATGAAATAAATATGTCGAGAAAACTTTACAAAAGTGTAAAAAAGAGTATACTTTTTAGCATAAATCACATTGATTTACGGCAGAGCCGCGAATCTGCTGATTGTAACTATGAATACATTAAAGAATCAATTAAGGCTTCTTGACCTCTCAACCAAAGAAGAGAAAGTACTTATGGCGCTTATGCATGGGTACACTACCCCACTACGAATCATGGAAGCTACAAAAGTCAGTCGTCCCGCTATCTATGATATTTTTAAAAAGCTTAAAAAGCGTGGGCTTGTAGAATCGAAGATTATACATGGTAAGAAACATTGGCATATAGTAAGTGACAAAGAGCTTGCTGATACGCTATATGAGACCAAGAAAGTGTTACTTGGATTACATGATGGTAGCCAAGAAGTTGTCGGGGTAAGTGATGGAGTGGTTGTTGTTCATAATGGTAAGGAGGCAGTTAAGAAGGTACTCTTTGATATGTTTAGAAGTCATAAAGCTGAACGATTCTTAGGGATGGCCAATATGGACGCAGTTAAAGGATGGCTACAAGTTACTACACCTGAAGAAATTAATGAAATCAACAGAATTATAAAAAAGAATGGTCTTATTACAGAAACAATTGGCCCACATGGTGTACTTCATGAGCACTTTAAACTCTCAGGTATCGAGTGGGCGAAAGATTACGAAGGACGGACAGCCTCTACCATCTATGTTGATAAAAAGTATTTTAATCACGCAGGGCAAATTTTCGCCTTTAAAGACTCCCTCTATCTCTTAGCGCTTAATGATCAGATGATTATCGAGATACGCCATAGTGATATCCAAAAGATGATTCTTTCTATGTATGCATTTATGAAAGATAGAGGTGAAACTGTTGATGCTAATCGTGTGTTGCGTGAGCTGATGGGTACAAAGGAGTATGCTTAATAATTTTTTGAGAAGTTTGGTGCTAATGAAGTTTTTTGATTGCATTTGTAGCTGTTGTAACAAAAAGAGGGCGACTGCTACGCAGTCGCCCTCTTTTAGTAACTCATGTTAGGTATTACTTATGTCTTTCACACACACCATTTTTGCAATTACCACAAAGTGCAACTGGGCACTTTCCACAGTTACACTGTGTTGCAAGAGCGAGGATACCTCCCATGATAGCGAGGTTCTTTAGTGCCATAACGAGATTCATGCCAATAGAAAGCTGGCCGTGAACCATAACCGTTACAATAAGTGTAAAGAGAAGAAGGATACCTCCCATGATACATGTTCTGTAACCCCACGCGAACATGAGAGCAACAGGAACTTCAATAATAATTACAATAAGAGCAACGAGTCCTGGAAGAGGAATGTTAATTGCATTGATATTCGCAACTGTTTCTGTGAAGTGCATCAACTTCTGAAGTCCTGCAACCACAAATAATAGCGCGATAAGTGATCGTGCAATAAAGGCAATGTTTAGTTTCATATAAAAATAAATAAATCAGTTAAAAGCTTGAATAATCTCAAAAAGAGAAGTAATTCTCTACACTTCTAGTGTATCACTAGGTACTTACTTCAAGCTGTGGAAGAAAAATCCCTTAATCATCAGTATTTTTTAGACCTTCTAGATATTCATGTACAACATCACTCTGGAGTCTTCGTAGAATCTCGTGTAGCTCTTGTTTTGATTCAATTAAGGTTACAAAGGCGTTGATGTCCCCTTCCTGAAGGTGTGTACGTAATGTTACAGCTTCTTCTTCTGTAACGTGTTTAACAATCATAAGCATGGTTCGCTCAAGAATTGTATCTCCTATATGAGTAATCACTTCCTCCTGGATTTCTTTTGGAAGGTTCTCGAGTTCAAGTTTTTGTAGTAATGTTGTTGTAAGTACGCTGTAGTCCATAAATGTTTATTGAGAAAATGCCTTTCTAAGATCAATAGTTTCTCCGACACGAATCGTATTGATATCTCCACTTGATATACCGTACTCTACTGGATTATGTGGAAGTCTGCTCATCGCCTCTGCAACTCGCCACTCCTTGAGTGCCTGTGGAAGCTCGTTATATCCTTCAAAGTTGCTTGCTTCCATTGTTTTCTTTACTATTTGCCATAGATTTTCTCCTGGTTGAACCTTATGACTAAGAAGTTCTGATGAAATACCAGGAACTTCAATCTCCGGAATTGCATGTGGCACTTCCGGCTGAACTGGCACTTGAGGGGTAGCTATAACCTGATCAGGGATAGACGTCACAACACCGCTTGATGTTGGGTTAGGTATAGATGTAATGTCTTGTGAGGTTACGGAGTGTCCAAAGGTGAAGAGTGTTTCGTTTATTTGAGGAATGTATGCTTTGAGTGCGTTACCAAGAGTAGGAGCTAAATGTTCACCGACTATATTTCCCATCACTGCTGCACTAATTGCTGCAACTAATGAAAAGAATTTCTTCTCAGGTGAGCCGAACTTAAGGTTTAGGAGAGGGTCTTCTTCATCACGTCTATTAGCATTAAAGTCTTCTTTTGCTTCAATGTACTTCGTGATTAATTTTTGTGCTCCAACATACGCCGCACTTGCAGTAAGGATGCGTGCGCCTACTCCTGCTGCAGACATTACAGCAATTGTTCCAACTGCTGGTGTTGCGTAGAGGGCTAAAGCTCCTGCACATGCAAGTCCGATACCGGTTACTAGACGAGTCTTCTTACTTACTTGTTTGTCTAAGAAGTGTGCCCCACGGTCAAGCCACTCAAGAAGATCGACCTTCCCTCTTTTTGCTTCTATACTTGCTTCCTGTACCACTTCTTCACGGAGGTCTTTTGTTTTCTCAGTTAACCTCTTGAGTGTGGATTTAATTTTTTCTATAGTTGGTTTTCGTGCTTCCAAATTTAGTTTTCGTGCTTCCAGAACTGCTTTTTCATAATCTAGCTGCTTTTGTGCCAGGCGTTGCTTCTCTTTTATTTTTGCTTGCTCTTTTTCTGCTGCTGCTTTAGCTTTCATTTCATCCACGTAAGCTTTATGGAGGCTGTCATATTTTTCAAATGATGGATCACTTGTTAGGTCAACTTCTCCTTTTTCTGTAGAGGTTTCGGTTGATGGCTTTTTTGCAAACATTGCTTTTATGTCATTTTCGTTTGCATAATCTACATGCGATAAAAATGTATCTTCATCTTCACGCTTATTGTATTTACCAAAAACTTTTTTGAACCATGAGCCGCGCAAGACATCTTTCTTGTCTTTCTTTTTATTTTCTTGAGAATTTTCTTTATCGTGCTTGAAATGCTCAATAATACTATCTACACCTTGTGCTAGATTTTGTTTTGTTTTTCGAGCAAGTCGTCTCGCAAGAATATTTGTAGATTGTCCAAAATAAGATCTCTTATGCTTTTTGAGAGCCTCATTCTTTTTTGGGTGATATTCAGATGGTTCCGCAGGCTTGGTTGTGTTTTCGTTCGGTAGTGGTAGTGGAAATGTTGCTACAATTGGATCGCTATAATCATGCCCCTTTTGAGGGTTTTGAACGAGCAGTTGGTCAGGAACTGTATCTTCGTCAAAACGATTGCGCCAATCGCCTTGCCCGTCGTCTACAACTGGTTGCCCACGCTCAACTGGTTGCCCACGCTCAACTGGTTGCCCACCATGTTTTCCAGGTCTGGTGTTCATAAAATCTTGCCGTATGCTATTATCATCGATAGGTCTTTCTTCAATATGTGAACTAGCATCCTCGATTATCTTTCCCTCGTCAAGTATCTGTTTACTTATTTCATAAATATCCCCACGAGGAGGTGTGTAGCGTCTCTGTGTGTAGTGTCCTCCAGCTAGCCTATCAAATGGGCTAGGTGATTTCGCTCCGTCCTCTCCATCAGCGACAGTATTTTGGGTTGCAGCTTTTTGGATCTCGACAAGTTTTGTATGAAAACTCTTAATATCTTCTTCGGTAAGTATAATCCTGCTGTTAGGTAAAGGTGCTGGATTAGTTGAGTACGGATCAGGTGCGGTAGGTTTCCATGAATCATTATCTACAACTCCACCAGTAGTTGCAGGTATTTTGTTATCTGGGCGTGGATCAGGTGTGGTAGGTTTCCATGCATCGTCAGATACGCCCTCATCGCTACGAATGGGTACCGGGTCAGTTGATTTATAAGAGTCCTCAATGGTTTGCCTATGAAGATCTCCTCCCTCTGGGGTTTTCATAGGATTAGTATATCCTTTTTTTGACTAAACGAGTGTGGAAAGAAAGGATCCTGCAATAGCAGCAGTCTCAGCACGAAGTACAGTGTCTCCAAGGGAGATTCTCGTGTATCCTTCATCCTTAAAAAAAAGTTCCTCCCCCTCTGTCCAGCCTCCCTCTGGCCCCAGAATAATTGCAAGAGGCTCTACGGTACGTGCAGCTCTTTCCTTAAGGAATGTTGTCACAAGGGCACCTTCACGAGTAAGTACAAGCGTGTTTTCTCTTGAAACCACGTTTTCTTGTAAGTTCTTGGATAGTGAGGTAAATTCTAAC
Source organism: uncultured Candidatus Saccharibacteria bacterium (assembly GCA_964546555.1). GTDB lineage: Bacteria > Patescibacteriota > Minisyncoccia > Phycocordibacterales > UBA5272 > UBA11704. The sequence goes on along the minus strand of CAZJJX010000001.1, from coordinate 6,677 downwards.
TCTTTATGGAGTTTAAGAACATCTCCTCGTCCTGATTGCTCACTTGCTTCTTGTGCGATCTTAAGAATTCTCTCTATTGGAAGAGATTTTTTCTCGGTTCTTGAGGTAACAAGAGGGCAGATGTCAGTAATACCTAGTTCTGTTGCTTTTTCTACAACAAGTTCAAAAAGATCTTTTTTGATAAGAGGTAGGTAGAGGTAGGTTATACGCTTTGGAATATAAGAAGGGGTGGTAGATGTACACGTAAGCTCACATGAAGTGTTTGTGACCTTTTGGATACAATAGCAAAAGTCGTTACCATCTCCATTAAAGAGGATAACGAAATCGCCTACTACATATCTGAAAACTTTTGTCCACTGCTTTACCAAAGAAACATCATTTACGACAACTTCTTCACCAAGGGGTTGTGTTACATAGAAGCGATGTAATCGCATGTACACAAGCGTACACATTTCAAAAAGACATTGCAATATAAGGAAGGGACAACATTCGCAACAAGGTGCCGAGACACATCAAAGACATAATTAAATATTAAAATAGTAAAAGACAGTTATCCACAGTTATCCACTTGCATATAAAAGACATGGTGCTATTATTAAGGACAGGGTAGATGACGTTAGCAAAAACGCTCACCCGTGCGTTAATCGGGATATCTAGTTTGCGCACAACATCTACCACAAAGTTCTTTCCCATCGTGGATCAATGTTTCATCATTATGATCCATACAATAGATTGAAACCCTCAAGGTTTTGCATGAAGTTTGTTTCTCTTTATTGTATAAGCTCGGTTATCTTGTCCTTGCTTAGCAATCGTTCTTTTTATCAAATAACGACTTTTAAGTTGTGAAACTTATGTAGCGATTATTTTCTTCAAGCCCCCTGCATCCTGTGTACGACATGTTCGTACGTAGAATGCAGGGGGCTTTTTTATTGTTTACTATGTCCTTTAGTTTCCTCTTTGTATAGTTGAGTGAAAAAGAAAAAACGGTGGATGCGAAAGCATCCACCGTTTGTGGTGTGTGGGAGTAATTATCTCCCGTGTCTTCCTCTGGAAGCACGTCGCTCAGCGCGCAGCCGCTCACGTTTTGTTTGTGCCCAAATGCTGATTGCATACGGTACACCAACGATGAGTAGCAGTGTAAACACTACGCTAAGCCATTCGAAGGCCTTGTCTTCACTTGCGGTACGAAGTCCTCCCATCATGTAGACTATGACGATAAAGAGAACCGCAAGCAATACAATGACTTGAAATGCTCGGTTGACAGCACTTTGTCCGAATTGGGAGCGGGTGCTGTTTCGTGCAGTTGTGTCATTGGTGTTAGTGCGGTGGAGCCATGCAACCACACTAACCGCAAGCGCGGTCGATACGACCGGCCACCAGAACATCTTGCCTCCCCAACCGTGGGTTACGCTAATCGCAAGCCATGTAATCGACACGATTAGCCATACCCAGGCAGGATTGGCAATGAACCAGTTCCATCCGAAGCCGTTGATGGCACAAATGATTGCGCCACCAACTGCAGCTGAGCCGACATGGTAGTGATCAAGCTTGAAGCTTGCTACTGCCAGCAGGACAAAGCCAACTGTCAGCCAGAAGTTTGGGTTCCTTTGCATGACTGCAAAGGTTCCTTGCACCGAAGTGCGAGTGATACCCAAAACCCCGCGCCCAGTCGCGCCGCCAAGTCGCCCGGCACCGCCCCAGAAGCTCATGCTTGTGAAAGCAAGAGCAATCAGAAAGATCGGTACCAGGATGATTACGAAACTTCCCTTTGTGAAGAGAAGCTCGAACCCCCCTACCACAGCGCAGAAAAGCGCGAGGTAGACCAGAATCTGCCTGATCTTGCCCATGACCGATGCACGGACAAAAGCGTTCCAAAGATTAGCCATGCTGGCCTCCCAAATAAGTTGTTAATGAACTGTTGTGAAGCTATCCAAGCTCCTATGGCCATATCATAGCATATTTTATACAAAAAGTCAAGTAGTATTTCACAAAAAGTCTTATAAATAAAGGAAATTATAGCAAAAATAGTGCCAAAAATGGCACTATTTTGTGGCTTTTTTAAACCCCCCTAGAAAGTCTATTCTATGAAAAGTTTCTAAGATCCCTCAACTGCCCAACGTTTTTTTGCCCCAACTCCTTAGTTAGGCATAAGAAGTGTAAACGTAGTGAGGGCGCAATTGGCTTGCTCAAGACCGCGCGCTGTCTGAAGGAGGTAATAACAGGCATCTGGCCCTGTAACCATAAGCTTTTCCCCTACCCATTCCATAACATAACGAGTAGAATCAACTGTTAGAAGAAAACCATTATCGGTGGCAGAAAATATAGGATCCATAAGTAATGTATGAAGATTGCGAGCCTTCTATAATAAGTAAATAACACCTTTGTACTATCATATTTTTTATGATAGTGTCAAATTATCATAGTCGTACACAATACGATATATGATATAGTTCATGTAGCCCCGAAACACTGACCACGTCTGACTGACATATTGTAATGATTTTATTGTATTTGTTTACTGATTTATATTTATTTATTGAATAATTCTAGTTCTAGATTATTTGTTATGTATTTGGACACAATTGTGTTCACTGGTGTATCCACTAATAACTAACAACTGACCACTAACAACTATCTACTATGTTAATTCCAACCGTAATCGAAAAAAGCCAATTCGGCGAACGTGCGTATGATATCTATTCACGCCTTCTTAAGGAGCGTATTATTTTCTTGCATGATGAGGTCAATCATCACACAGCATCCCTTGTGGTTGCGCAGATGCTTTTCCTTGAAGCAGAAGATCCAAAAAAAGACATTACCCTTTATATTAACTCCCCTGGAGGTAGTATCCAAGCAGGTATGGCAATCATTGATACTATGCATCACATTAAGCCAGATGTAGCAACAGTCTGTACTGGTATGGCAGCATCGATGGGTGCAATGATTCTTTCTCAAGGCAAAAAAGGAAAGCGATTTGTGCTCCCTAACTCTGAAGTGATGATCCATCAACCTCTTACTGGTGTGGAAGGCCAGGCATCTGATATTGAGATTACTGCAAAGCACATTCTTCGTCTTAAGAACTCGCTTTATGACATGCTAAGTGAAGCAACAGGTAAGACAAAAGCACAAATCGAAAAAGATGGTGATCGTGACTATTGGATGAGTGCAGAAGAGGCAAAGAAGTACGGAATCGTCGACAGTATCTTGAAGCCAAAAGCAAAATAACATGCATCTTACAGTACTTCTTATAGAAGGCGCTGTCATATTTATTATAGGTGGCGCACTCGGGTATGTTATCCGTCATTATGTGGCGGTAGCTCGTCGTGGCTCAATCGAGGCTTCTGTTGAAGAAAAATTACTTGAAGCAAAAAGACAGGCGCGCGCAATAGAAGACGATGCGCTTAGTCGTGCAAGTTCGCTTCGCGATGAGCTTAAGAAAAGTGAGGAACGACTAAGCAAGCAAGAAGAGCGACTCGATAGACGAGAACTTGAACTCCAAAAGAAAGAAGAAAAACTCCAAGAAGAAACCAAACATCTCGAAAGTGCACATCAGGCGTTAGAAGAGCAAGAAGAAGACGTTCGTCGTACAAAAAAAGATGTTGTAAAAGAGCTTGAGTCAGTGGCAACACTTACACATAAAGAAGCACAGAAACTTCTTCTTACAAAAATAGCGCATGAACAAGAAGAAGATCTTCAGTCACGGGCACTTAAGTTAGCGCGAGATGGTGAGAAGCATCTTGAAGCGCGTGCGCAAGATATCTTGGTTAATGCGATCTATAGAATTGCAAACGGTCAGACTTCCCAGTTCTTATCTTCCACTATTACACTTGATGACGAAGAGGTTAAGGGTAAGATTATCGGCAAAGAAGGGCGAAATATAAAAACCTTTGAGCGTCTGTCGGGTGTGGATGTCCTTGTCGATGAGGTACCAAATGGTATTGTCGTATCATGTTTTGACCCTGTAAGACGCGCTATTGCAGTGAATGCACTTGAGATGCTTATCAAAGATGGTCGTATCCAGCCGGCAAAGATCGAAGAGTGCCTCGAAAAAGCAAAGAAGGATATTGGAGTCTTTATGCGCAAAAAAGGTGAAGAGGCTGTTCTTGCGTGTGGGTTACTTTTTATTCCGGAAGAACTTATTCCAATTATTGGGCGCTTATATTTCCGTACAAGTTATGGCCAAAATGTTCTTGATCATTCTGTAGAAATGGCTCATCTTGCGGGAGTGCTTGCTCATGAACTAAAAGCTGATGTGCAAGTGGCAAAAGCAGGAGCACTCTTACATGATATAGGCAAAGCAGTTGATCATGAGATACAAGGGACACATGTTGAGATCGGCCGCAAGATTCTCATGAAGTATGGAGTTGATGAGCGAGTGATTCTTGCAATGCAGGCACATCATGAAGAATATCCATACGAAACTATTGAGAGTGTGATCGTGCAAGTGGCTGATGCTATAAGCGGTGGACGCCCCGGAGCGCGTCGTGATACAGTAGAACGTTACATACAGCGTCTTTCTGATTTAGAGGCCCTTGCAATGTCATTTCAAGGGATTGAGAGGGTGTATGCGTTACAAGCTGGTCGTGAAATACGTATTTTCGTATCTCCTTCACTGGTGAGTGATCTTGAAGCTCGTACACTTGCGCGTAACATCGCACTTCGTGTGGAGCAGGAACTGAGGTTCCCAGGTGAGATAAAGATACATGTTATACGTGAATCTCGTTCCATAGAGTTTGCTAGATAAGAGGTGGAAGTGTAGCACAAAGGGTGCGGCCGTAGGCCGCACCCTTTGTGCTACACTTCCACCATGAAAACAATCACATTAAACAATGGTGTAACTATGCCAATTCTTGGTTTCGGAGTCTTTCAGATAACTGACCAGCTTGAGTGCGAAAAGGCAGTAACAGAAGCATTTCGTGTCGGTTATCGACTTATTGATACAGCTGCGTCATATGGCAATGAAGTTGCTGTAGGTAACGCAATTAAAAGTAGCGGTATTCCACGTGAAGAATTATTTATTACGACTAAACTTTGGATAGGAGATGCAGGTTATGAGAATACAAAGCTAGCATTTGAACGTTCACTTAAGAAATTACAGTTAGACTATCTCGATTTATTCCTGATTCATCAGCCATACGGAGATGTTTTTGGTTCGTGGAGAGCGATGACTGAGTTGTATCAAGAGGGAAAGATTAAGGCAATTGGAGTTGCTAACTTTCATCCAGACAGAATCATGGATTTACTTATTAATTCAGGAGTAACCCCTGCAATTAACCAAATCGAGACACATCCCTTTTGTCAGCAAATTAAGACGCAGACATTTTTACAAGAAAATAATATCCAAATAGAATCATGGGGACCTTTTGCAGAAGGGAGGAATGAGATGTTTCAGAATGAGACCCTCCTTGGTATTGCTAAAAAATATAATAAATCAGTAGCACAAGTGATCCTACGCTGGCTAGTACAGCGAGATGTTGTTGTGATTCCAAAGTCAGTTCATGCAGAACGTATCAAAGAGAACTTTGATGTCTTTGGTTTTGAGTTGGCAGATGAGGATATGTCTATAATTTTAGAACTCGACATGGATACTAGTTTATTTTTTGACCATCGAGATCCGGAACAGGTGAAGCGATTGAGTACTAGGAAGTTAACGGTATAAATATATATAAAATATAATGAGCGACGCCGTAGGCGTCGCTCATTATATTTATTTTCCTCTCACTATGTTCTTGTAGCTTTCCTTTTTTATTAGAATTGTAATTAGAAAAAGTTATTACACAAACCAACTTCTAATATGCTTTTCGGTGTCGTGTGGATTATTTACCTGGATACAATCAAGACCGATTTCTTTTGCAGGATAATCATTTCCTCCCGGGAAGATTGCGTCCCCCAAGAATCCGATATCGCGTAGCTCTACGCCATGATGCTCTGCAAATCGCTTAATCCCCCACCCCTTGTCCATACCTTTCTTGGTGATATCAATAGTTGTTGTTCCACCAATCTTTACTTCATGCTCTGGAAGCATAGGTATTAGTTTCTCAAGCATCTTAAGGCGAATCGTCTTTTCTGGGTCAAAAGACTTTTTTATTTCAATAGGTGCTTGCTGGCCTAGTGCAGAAAAAGCAATGGAAGATCCTCTGTCTTCAATGATCTCTCCATACGTTGTGCTCGCATCATACATCCCCTGCATGCTTGTAAGTAATGCTTCACGGATGGCTACTTTCTCTTCTTCACCTAAAAGCTCGGAATATACTGGGTTCCACGATGTTCCGTCATATTGGAACAAACGTGTTCCACAATTAGGAAGAATGTGAAGCCTGTGAAGCGGTGCATATGATGGAAGCTGGTCTACCATTTGAGCTTTGCATTGCTCCCACTTGCTTCCTGTAATAACAGCAACATGAGCTTGTGTGAGCAGTTGTGTGATTGCATCTGCCATTGATTGCTCCATGTTAGTTTTTGCTTCTGATAAGGTATCGTCAAGATCAAACATGATCACTTTTTTGTCAGTAAATTGCATTTTTTCAGCATAGCGTTTTTTTGGATTCATGCAAAATCATACACCAGTGATCACGAAGGTTCGGCAAAGCCTTTTTTGACAAAATACAAATATGTGATTTCATGACTTGCCAAAAAACCTGTGCGTACTATACTTATTACATCCTAACGTATGCTTA